>NZ_JBWKYW010000019.1:0-110717 GCF_059423965.1 Variovorax sp. GW458-11-26-14-LB1 | reverse complement strand
CTTCCCGCAGCGAAATCAAGGAGGAGGGCGAAGCCCGGGGGACATTCGCGGAGGGAAGTACCCGGTGGCCTGTGCACACGCCCTGAACAACGACACCAAAAGAACAACAACATGAGCACCCCTTCCGAAGCCCTAGCCCCGATCGCCATCCCGCGCTCGAATCACTTCGACCGCGAACGCTGGCTCACCGGCGCCGCCGTGCTGCTCGTCGTGCTGCTGCTCGTCGTGATCGTCGCGCTGCCCGTCGGCGCGCTGGTCGGCCAGAGCTTCTACGACCGCGCGGGCAGCTTCGTCGGCCTGACCAACTTCGCGCGCTACCTCGAGAGCCCCGCGCTCGTGCAGTCGGCCTTCAACAGCGTGCTGCTCGCGGTGATCAGCGCCGTGCTGTGCACCGCCATCGCCTACGTGTACGCCTACGGCCTCACGCTCTCGTGCATGCCCGCCAAGGGCCTGCTGCGCGCCGTGGCGCTCATGCCGCTGCTGGCGCCCTCGCTGCTGCCGGCCATCAGCCTGATCTACCTGTTCGGCAACCAGGGCCTGTTCAAGGGGCTGCTGGGCGACCTGTCGATCTACGGGCCGCTGGGCATCGTGCTCGGCTCGGTGTTCTGGACGCTGCCGCATGCGCTGCTGATCCTCACCACCGCCATGGCCACTTCGGACGGGCGCCTGTACGAAGCCGCGCAGACACTGGGCGCCTCGCGCTGGCGCATCTTCCGTACCGTCACGCTGCCCTCGTCACGCTACGGCCTCATCGTGGCCGCGATGGTCGTGTTCGTGCTCGTCATCACCGACTTCGGCGTGCCCAAGGTCGTGGGCGGGCAGACCGGCGTGCTCGCGACCGACATCTACAAGCAGGTGGTCGGCCAGCAGAACTTCCAGATGGGCGCGGTGGTCGGCCTCGTGCTGCTGATTCCGGCCGTGCTGTCGTTCCTCGTCGAGCGCCGCGTGCGCCGCAAGCAGGCCGCCGCGCTGTCGGCGCGCGCCACGCCGTACCAACCCGAGCCCGTGAAATCACGCGACCGCGCACTGCTCGTGTTCTGCACGCTCACCGCCATCGCCATCGTCGTGATGATCGGCATGGCCGTGTTCGCCTCGCTCGCCAGCTACTGGCCCTACAAGCTCACGCCCTCGCTGAAGAACTACGACTTCAGCAACATGGACGGCGGCGGCTGGGGCAGCTACGGCAACTCGCTGCGCCTGGCGCTGTGCGCGGCCGTGGCGGGCGCGTTCGCCACCTTCGTGTCGGCCTATTTCGTGGAGAAGCCGCGCCACTTCGGCCTGCTGCGCGAGCTGCTGAACCTGCTGGCCAACCTGCCGCTCGCCGTGCCAGGGCTCGTGCTCGGCGTGGGCTACATCTTCTTCTTCAACTCGGCCGCGAACCCGCTGCACGGGCTGTACGGCGGCATGGCGATTTTGGTGATCTGCACCGTGGCGCACTTCTTCTCGGTGGCGCACCTCACCTCGCTCACCGCGCTGCGCCAGCTCGACCGCGAATACGAGCTGGTGTCCGAATCGATGGGCGTGCCGTTCTGGCGCACGCTGTGGCGCGTGCACCTGCCGGTGGCGCTGCCCACGGTGCTCAACGTGGCCGGCTACTTCTTCGTCAACGCGATGACCACCGTGTCGGCCGTCGTGTTCCTCTATTCGCCGCAGACCACGCTGGCCGCCATCGCCGTGCTCAACATGGACGATGCCGGCGACGTGGCGCCCGCCGCCGCCATGGCCTCGCTCATCATGCTCACGGCCGCCGTCGGCCGCGGCCTGTTCGCGCTGGCCGGGCACTGGGCGCTGAAGCGCACGCAAGCCTGGAGACAACGTTGATGAACCCCAGCATGTCCGTGGACAGCTTCGATGTGATCGTGGTCGGCGCCGGCATCGTCGGCCTGGCCCATGCCTACACCGCTGCGCAGCGCGGCCTGCGCGTGTGCGTGGTCGAGCGCGATGCCGCGTGCCTGGGCGCATCGATCCGCAACTTCGGCTTCATCACCGTCACCGGCCAGGCGCCGGGCGACATGTGGCGCCGCGCCATGCATTCGCGCGACGTGTGGCAGGCCATCGCGCCGCAGGCCGGCATCGACATCGTGCACCGCCACCTCTGGCTTGCGGCCTACCGGCCCGAAGCGCATGCCGTGCTCGAAGCCTTTTTGCGCACGCCGATGGCCGAGGCCTGCGCGCTCATCGACGCCACCGATGCGCAGGAGCGCGCGCCCAGCCTCAACCTTGCGCAGGCGCGCTCGGTGCTGTTCAGCCCGCACGAACTGCGCGTCGAATCGCGCACCGCCGTCGGCCTGCTCGCGCGCTGGCTGGCCGAGGCGCATGGCGTGGTGTTCCGCTTCGGCGAGACCGTGCACGAGGTCGAAACCCCGCGCGTGCGCACCTCGCGCGGCACCCTGCGCGGCGAGCGCGTGGTGGTCTGCACCAACACCGAACTGCACGGCCTGTTCGCCGGCCGCATCGCCACGCACGACCTCACGCTGTGCCGCCTGCAGATGCTGCGCGTGCAGCCCGAGGCCGGCTTTCGCCTGCCGGGCGCGGTGATGACCGACCTGAGCCTGGTGCGCTACGAGGGCTACAGCAGCTTGCCTGAAGCGGCGGCGCTGCGCGCGCGGCTGATGCAGGAGGAGCGCGCCTCGCTCGACCACGGCATCCACCTCATCGTGGTGCAGAGCGCCGACGGCTCGCTGGTGGTCGGCGATTCGCACCACTACGGCGATGCGCCCGAACCCTTCGCCATCGAAGCGGTCGACCAGCTCATCCTGCGCCACCTGCGCAGCACGCTGAATCTCGAGACCGCGCAGGTCACCGAGCGCTGGACCGGCGTGTACCCGTCGTCCAAGACCACGCCCTGCGTGATCGACGCGCCCGACGACGCCACGCGCGTGGTGCTGGTCACCAGTGGCAGCGGCGCGAGCACCGGCTTCGGCATTGCCGCCGATGTGTTCGACGCGTGGTGAACACCGCCCCTTTCTTCATCCTTCTTCTTCCCTCGCCATGAACGCCCACCCCCATGCCAGGCTGCAGGCCGTCGTCTTCGACTGGGCCGGCACCATCCTCGACTTCGGTTCCTGCGCCCCCATGGGCGCCTTCGTGAAGCTGTTCGCACAGTCCGGCATCGACATCACCATCGACGAGGCGCGCGCCCCGATGGGCATGGCCAAGTGGGACCACATCAAGGCCCTGGGCACGCAGCCGCGCATCGCCGCGCAGTGGGCAGCGAAGCACGGCCATGCCTTCAGCGACGCCGACGTCGACCGCCTGTACGAGGTGTTCACGCCCATGAACGCGGCCAGCGTGCGCGACCACACCGACTTCATTCCGGGCGCGCTCGAGGCGGTCCACGCGGCGCGCGAGCGCGGCCTGAAGATCGGTTCGACCACCGGCTACAACCGCCCGATCATGGACGTCGTCACGCCGCTCGCCGCAGCCGGCGGCTACGAGCCCGACAACCTCGTGTGCGCGGGCGACCTCGCAGCGGGCCGCCCGTCGCCGCTCATGATGTACCGCTGCTTCGCCGACCTCGGCGTGTGGCCGCCGCACGCCGTCGTCAAGGTCGACGACACCGGCGTGGGCCTGCAGGAAGGCCTCAACGCCGGCACCTGGGCCGTCGGCGTGTCGGTCAGCGGCAACGTCAACGGCCTGACGCTGGCCGAATGGCAGGCGCTCGACACCGACAGCCAGCAGGCCCGCCGCGCCCGCGCCACCGCCGAGCTGCAGGCCGCCGGCGCGCACTACGTGATCGACAGCGTGGCCGACCTGCCGAACGTGCTGGAAGACATCGAGCGCCGCCTGCAGGCCGGCGAGCGGCCGGAAGTCCTCTTGCGCTGAAGCAGAAAGCTCGCTTTACCGACGGTGGCTGGCGCTGCCGTCCGACTTGACGCGTCACTTCGCGGGCTTAGCATGCGCCGCATGCGAAGCACAGCCTTTGTTCTTCTGCTCTGTCTCGGCCTGCTGACCGCGGCCTGCGACGGCAAGCGCAAGCCCGGCATTCCGATGCCGAAGGCCTTCTTGTCGTCGAGCGTCGTGGTGGTGATGGCACCTGCGCCGTTCGTGGGTTGAGGCTGCCGGAGCGTTCAGCGCACCGGCCGCGGCGAACGTCTCAGGACGGGACGTACGCCAGCACTTCATCGCCCGCCGCATCGAATTCGCCCGTGGGCTTCCAGCCCAGGTGCCGGTAGAAGCCGTGCGAGCGCACCTGCGGATCGGGCGAGCAGCCCAGGAAGAGCCGCTGAAAGCCCAGCCCTTTGAACTCTTCGACCATCAGCGCGAGCAGCGCCTTGCCGATGCCCAAGCCTTCGTACGCAGGAAGCAGTGCCAGCACGGCGATCTCGCCGGTGTCCCGATCGCCGAAGCAATAGCCCGCCAGCTCGCCGTCGACGAGCGCGACGTAGCCGGGCAGGGAGCCGTCGGCGATGCCGGCCTGCCAGCTCTCCAAGGTGATGCCGAGCGCCTTCAACTCGTCGACGGAGAAGGCGTTCTCTCGCGTGCGGCCGCGCAGGTCGAGGCACGCGGGCGTGTCTTCGGGAATGGCTTGTCTGTAGGTGATGGGCATGCGTCGGGTGTTCGAGGGCGCGCGCAGCAGGCGGCGCGGCCTTCCGCGAGAATGCCACACGACATGCGCCGCCCGATGCATGCGTGGAGACAAGAATGAAGACGCAAGAGACAGCCATCGTCCATCAGCCCGACTCGCGCTACGCCATGGTGCGCCTGGCGCTCACGCTGCTGGTCATGACGGTCGGCAGCAGCGGCATGTACGTGGTGTCGGTCATGCTGCCCGCGGTGCAGGCCGAGTTCGGCGTGGCGCGCGCCGATGCCTCCATGCCCTACACGCTGCTGATGCTGGGCTTCGGTTTCGGCGGCGTGCTCATGGGCAAGCTGGCCGACCGCATCGGCGTGATGAAGCCGCTGCTGATGGGCTCGGTCTTCCTGGCCGCCGGCTACATCGCCACGGGCCTGTCGGAAGGCATCGTGTCCTTCACCGTCGCGCAGGCGCTGCTGGTCGGCCTGCTCGGCAGCTCGGTGGCCTTTGCGCCGCTGGTGGCCGACACCTCGCTGTGGTTCGTCAAGCGGCGCGGCATCGCGGTGGCGGTGTGCGCCAGCGGCAACTACCTCGCGGGCGCGGTGTGGCCGCCCATTGCGCAGCACTTCGTCGAGCAGGTGGGCTGGCGCCAGACCTACATCGGCATGGGCATCTTCTGCGGCGTGACGATGGCGCTGCTGGCGCTCTTCTTCCGCGCGCGGCCACCGGCACTGGCCGAGGTGGCGCCGGTGTCGCAGGTGGCGGGCAGCACCCTGGTGCGCGACATGACACGGCCCTTCGGCCTGAGCATGGGCACGGCGCAGGGTCTGCTGTGCGTGGCGGGCGTGGCCTGCTGTGTGGCCATGGCGATGCCGCAGGTGCACATCGTGGCCTACTGCGGCGACCTGGGCTACGGCCCGGCGCAGGGCGCGATGATGCTGTCGCTGATGCTGGGCTTCGGCATCGTGAGTCGGCTGGTGTCGGGCGCCATCTGCGACCGCATCGGCGGGCTGCGCACGCTGATGCTGGGCGGCGTGCTGCAGTGCGTGGCGCTGCTGCTGTTCCTCCCCTTCGACGGGCTGGTGCCGCTGTACGTGATCTCGGCGCTGTTCGGCCTGTTCCAGGGCGGCATCGTGCCCTCGTACGCGATCATCGTGCGCGAGCACTTCCCGCCCAAGGAAGCCGGTGCGCGCGTGGGCACGGTGCTGATGTTCACGCTGTTCGGCATGGCGCTGGGCGGCTGGATGTCGGGCAAGGTGTTCGACCTGACGGGCAGCTACCACGCGGCCTTTTTGAACGGCATCGGCTGGAACCTGGTGAACGTGAGCATCGCGGCGTTCCTGCTGTTCAGGGTGCGCCGGATGCGACGGGGTGGGGTGGCGGTGGCTGCTTGAAGTTGCCCGTCCGGCCCCGGGGCGAAGGTCACAACATGCGTTGCTTCGAGCGAAGGAACAGACGGGCCAGCAGTCCGCCAACGACGGCACCACCGGTAGCAAAAGCGTAGAGCTCGCGATCGTCAAGCCATGGGGGCGCCAGGACAAACTTCAGAAGCGTTGCGACGACACAAAACCCGAAAAAGGCGCCGACGCCTCCATACACGCGAGCGTCCATGGAGTCCGTGGTTTTTCGATAGGCCTCCGAGTGCCCCAGGGCCTCGTGGATCAACGTAGTGCCGCATCGGATGCAGCGAACGTCTGTCGCTGCGTTGAGATGATTGCAAGTGGGGCATGACATCGTGCTTCGTCCCTCCTAGTTGAACGTCGGCTGCTGCGGCGGCGACGTGATGAAGAACCGGATCGGCACCTCGCGCCACACCACCGTGCCGTCATCCGGCGTCGGCTTGAAGCGCCATGTGCGGACGGTCTCGACGGCCGAGCGGTCCAGCCGTGCGTGGCCGCTCGATTCCTTCACCTCGACGCTCGCCGGCAGGCCGTCCGGCGTGGTGCGCACGCGCAGCAGCACCATGCCTTGCTCCCCGTTCATCCGCGATTCGGCCGGGTAGGGCGCGTTCGGGTTGGGGGGCTGCGGCGACCATTCGCCGGGCGCCGGCGGCGGCGGTGCCGCGCAGGCGGCGAGCAGCGCGGCGGTGGTGGCGACCGCCAGGAGCGCGTATCGGGGAGCGTGGCGTGGTGTCTTCATCGGTGTTCCGCAATCCTTCGCAAGGAGGTCCCGCGCATTGTGACCCGGGCGCGTTCGCCGCCTTCGCGCCCGGTACGTAGTTCCCCTCGCGGCTGCGTCAGATTCCGATCAGCTTGCAAAAAGAGCATCGATCCGTCCGGCGACTCCCTCCGGACGGAGACACGCCCGCACCGGTTGCATCGGTCGCGGGCGCATTCGAATCACAACATTCCGTGAGCGTATGAATGAAAAATAGAAACCTTGTCAGAGGTCTGTTCCTCATGGCGATCGCGCTGGCCTTCGGCCTGACCGCGCTGCGCTATCCCATCGGCGATTTCAGCCGGGCGGGGCCGGGCCTGTTCCCCGTGATGGTGAGCAGCCTGCTGCTGCTGATCGGCGTGGCTACGGTGGTCCGGTCGTTCGTGGTGGCGCCGGTGACGCTGGACCTGAACTTCAAGAACATCGGGCTCATCCTGTCGAGCCTGTGCGGGTTCGCGCTGATCTCGATGTACGTGAACATGATCGCGGGCATCGTCTTCATGGTGTTCTGTTCGGCCTTCGCGGGCAGTTCCAACTCGTGGCTGCGCAACGTGAAGATCTCGGCGGGCCTGATCGCCATGGCGCTGGCGCTGCAGAAGCTGCTCGGCCTGAACCTGCCGCTTTTCTGAGGCCACGACCATGACGGAAGTTCTGAACAACCTGGCGTTCGGTTTCTCGCACGCCCTGACACTGCACAACCTGATGTACTGCGCCATCGGCTGCACGGTGGGCACGCTGGTCGGCCTGCTGCCGGGCCTGGGGCCGCTGGCCACCATCAGCCTGCTGCTGCCGCTGACGTACTCGATTCCCACCACCGGCGCGCTGATCATGCTGGCCGGCATCTACTACGGCGCGCAGTACGGCGACAGCGTGAGCGCGATCACGATGAAGATCCCGCATGCCAGCAGCATCGTGGCCTGCATCGACGGCTACGCGATGACGCTCAAGGGCAAGACGGGCCTGGCGCTGTTCACGGCGGGCTTCTCCAGCTTCATCGGCGGCACGGTCGCGATCCTGGTGCTGTCGTTCCTGGCGCCGACGCTGGGCGAGGTGGCCTTCCTGTTCGGTCCGGCCGACTACGTCGCGATGATGCTGGTGGGCTTCGTGTGCGTGAGCTTCGTGACCACGGGCAGCCTGCTGAACGGGCTGGCGATGTGCATGATCGGCGTGCTGCTGGGCACCATCGGCACCGACGTGAACAGCGGCATGGCGCGCTTCACGATGGACATGCCGTTCCTGACCGACGGCGTGGGCATCGTGAGCATTGCGCTGGGCTGCTTCGGCATCGCCGAGATCACCAAGAACCTCGACTCGCGCGAGGAGCGCTCGCCCTTCAACGGCAAGATCAACCTCATCCCCACCTGGGCGGAGTTCAAGCGGATCATTCCGAGCGCGCTGCGCGGCAGCGTGGTCGGTTCCATCCTGGGCATCCTGCCCGGCGGCGGCCCGACCATTGCGCAGTTCGCGGCGTATGCGCTGGACAAGAAGGTCAGCAAGTACAAGCACGAGATCGGCACCGGTTGCATCGAGGGCGTGGCCGGCCAGGCGGCGGCCGACGAGGCGGCGGCGCGCACGAGCTTCATTCCGCTCATGAGCATCGGCATTCCCGAGAACGCGGTCATGGCGCTGATGCTGGCGGCCTTCATCATCAAGGGCATCCAGCCGGGCCCGAACATGATCGCCAGCCACCCTGAGCTGTTCTGGGGCCTGGTGGCCAGCATGTGGATCGGCAACGTGTTCCTGCTGGTGCTGAACGTGCCGCTGGTGCGCTACTGGCTCTCGGTGTTCAAGATCCCGTACAGCGTGCTGTTCCCGTCGATTTTGTTCTTCTGCTGCATCGGCACCTACAGCGTGAACAACAACCTGCAGGACGTGTTCATCACCGCCGCGTTCGGCTTCATGGGCTACATGTTCATGCGGCTGGAGCTCGACGCCGCGCCGCTCATGCTGGGCTTCATCCTCGGGCCGATGCTCGAGGAGAACTTCCGCCGCGCGATGCTGCTCAGCCGCGGCGGCTTCGGCACCTTCGTGTCGCGGCCCATCAGCGGCACGCTGCTGGGGCTGATCGCGGTCTTCGTGGTGTGGCAGCTGGTGGCGTTCGTGCTGCAGGCGCGCAAGAAGAGCGGGGCGCCGGCGACGGTGGCGCTGGAACCGCAGGAGTAGGTCGACATGCCCGAACAACGCCCGCCCTTCGGCGGGCGTTGTCGTTTCAGCTCGCTTGTGCCACCAGCCGCCCGAGCGTCTGCAGGGCCTGCTCGCTGTGCGCGTCCCACGCGTGGCCGTAGTTCAGCCGCAAGCAGTTCGAGAACGCGCGCGTGGCCGAGAAGATCGGGCCGGGCGCCACGCTGATGCCGCGCTCCAGCGCCAGGCGATGGATCTCCAGCGCATCCACCTGCGGCGGCAGTTCCACCCACAGGAAGTAACCGCCCAGCGGCCGCGTGGCGCGCGTGCCCCCTGGAAAGTAATGCCCCACGGCCTGCGCGAAGCTGGCCTGCTGCAGCGCCAGCGTCTGGCGCAGCTTGCGCAGGTGCTTGTCGAAGCCGCCCTTCTCGAGGTAGTCGGCCAGCGCCAACTGCGCGGGCACCGAGGTGCTGAGCGTGGTCGTGAGCTTCTGGCGCGCCACCTTGCGCGCGAAGCGCCCGGCCGAGGCCCAGCCGATGCGGTAGCCGGGCGCGAGGCTTTTCGAGAATGACGAGCAGTGCAGCACCAGCCCCTGCGTGTCGAAGGCCTTGGCCGGCGGCGGGCGGCGCTCGCCGAAGTAGAGCTCGGCGTACACATCGTCTTCGATGAGCGGCAGTTCGTGCCGCGCGAGCAGTTCGACCAGCGCCTTCTTCTTCGCGTCGGGCATCAGGCTGCCCAGCGGGTTCTGGAAGGTGGTCATGAGCCAGCAGGCGGTCGGCTTGTGTGCGGCGATGGCCTGCGCCAGCGCGTCGAGGTCGATGCCTTCGCCCGGGTGCGTCGGCACCTCGATGGCGCGCAGGCCCATGCGCTCGAGCGCCTGCAGCGCGGCATAGAAGGTGGGCGATTCGACGATCACCGCATCGCCCGGCCGCGTCACGGCCGAGAGGCACAGGTTGAGCGCCTCGAGTGCGCCGTTGGTGACCACGATCTCCTCGGCCGGCACGGGCAGGCCGTCGGCCAGGTAGCGCAGCGCGATCTGCCGGCGCAGGGCCGCGCTGCCGGGCGTGAGGTCGTCCACGGTGCGCCAGGGGTCGAGCGCCTTGGCGCTGGCCGCCATGAACTGGCCCAGCCGCGCCAGCGGAAACAGCAGCGGGCTCGGAAAGGCCGAGCCGAAGGGCACGACCTGGCGCGACATGCTGGCTTCGAGGATGTCGAACACCTGGTCGCTCACCTCGAGCGCGCGCGGGCCTTCGGCGGGGCGCGAGGTGAGGGTGGTCTCGGGCGGCGCGTCGCGCAGGCCGCCGCCGGCCACGTAGTAGCCCGAGCGGTCGCGCGCGCGCACCAGCCCGCGCGCCTCCAGCAGGTAGTAGGCTTGGAACACGGTGGAGGCGCTCACGCCGCGGCTGCTGCCCGTGTGGCGCACGGAGGGCAGGCGGTCGCCGGTCTTGAGGGTGCCGTTGCGGATCGAGGCCTCGATGTCCGAGGCCAGGGCTTCATAACGCTTCATCGGTGGGCCGTTGTCATTCGCGGGGACTCTAATCTGATATGGTGAATCGAGCTGGATCTGCATCTGTTTTTTTTGGCCCGTTTGCGCGACAGTGGACCCATGTTCAATCTGATGCGCGCGGTGCGCGCCGTACTCTGGAGCTTCATCGGGCTGGGCGGCCGCCGGGCCGACGCCGACAAGCGGACCGCCCAGCTGGGCATCCTGCCGCTGATCGGCGTGGGGCTGTGCATGGCCCTGCTGCTGATCGCGGGCCTGCTGGCCCTGGCGCATTTCGCGGCAGGCACGTGATGAAGGCCGTGCTCCATCGGGCAGCGCTGGCCCTGGCGCTGCTGTTGCCGCTTGCCCCGGTTGCGGCGCAGGCCGCCACCACCGTGCCCGACACCATCGAGCAGCGCGTGGCCGCCTGCATCGCCTGCCACGGCCGCGAGGGCGCCACCACCAACGCCGGCTTCTTCCCGCGCCTGGCGGGCAAGCCGGCGGGCTACCTGTTCAACCAGCTCGTGAGTTTTCGCGACGGGCGCCGCTTCAACAGCGACATGACCTACATGGTCCAGCACCTGTCGGACGACTACCTGCGCGAGATGGCCGAGTACTTCGCCAACCTGTCGCTGCCGTACGCGGCGGTCTCGCCGCAGAGCGACGCCTCGCCCGAGCAGCTGCGCCGCGGCCGCCAGCTGGCGCTCGAAGGCGATGCCGCGCGCCAGATCCCGGCCTGCGTGCAGTGCCACGGCGCCGCGCTCACGGGCGTGCAGCCGGCCATTCCGGGCCTGCTGGGCCTGCCGCGGCTGTATGTGTCGTCGCAGTTGGGCGCCTGGCTCACCAAGGAGCGCCATGCGCCCGCGCCTGACTGCATGGCGCAGATCGGCCAGCGCATGACCACCGCCGACATCAACGCCGTGGCCAGCTGGCTGGCCGTGCAGCCGATGCCGGCCGACACCCGCCCGGCGGCCTCGCTGCCCGCGCCGCTGCCCGTGACCTGCGGCGGCATGCCGACCGCAGCGAAACCCTGAGAACCCGATGACCGCGCGACTGAGACATTTCGGCTGGGCCCTGCTGGGCCTGGTCACCCTGGCGGCCGTGCTGGCCGGCGTCGTGCTGGCGCTGAACCTGCGCGGCGAAGACCCGCTGCCCGAGGGCGCCGAAGCCTTCGAGGCCACGCCGCAACTGGTCGAGCGCGGGCGTTACCTCGCGCTGGCAGGCAACTGCGCCGGCTGCCACACCACGCGCGGCGGCCAGCCCTATGCGGGCGGCGTGCCGCTCGAAACGCCGTTCGGCACCATCTACGCGACCAACCTCACGCCCGATGCGACGCACGGCATCGGCGGCTGGAGCAGCGCGCATTTCTGGCGCGCCATGCACAACGGCCGCAGCAAGGACGGGCGCCTGCTGTACCCGGCCTTCCCGTACCCGAACTTCACGCAGGTCACGCGCGAAGACTCCGACGCCCTGTACGCCTACCTGCGCAGCGTGGCGCCGGCCGACACGGAAAACAAGGCGCACCGGCTGCGCTTCCCGTACGACACGCAGGCCGCGCTCGCGGTGTGGCGCGCGCTCTCGTTCAAGCCGCAGCCCTTCGTGGCCAACGCGAACAAGCCGGCCGAGTGGAACCGCGGCGCTTACCTGGTCGGCGGGCTGGGCCATTGCATCGCCTGCCACGGCAGCCGCAACTCGCTGGGCGCGACCGAAACCAAGCTCGGGCTCTCGGGCGGCCTGATCGCGGTGGAGAACTGGTACGCGCCCTCGCTGGCCGATCCGCACGAAGCGGGCGTGGCCGACTGGCCCGCGGCCGATGTCGTGGCGCTGCTCAAGAGCGGCACCGCCCCGCGCGGCTCGGTGATGGGCCCGATGGCCGACGTCGTGTTCCGCAGCACGCAGTACCTGAGCGACGCCGACCTGGGCGCCATGGCCATCTACCTGAAGGACCTGCCCGAGGCCGTGAAGAAGGACGCCCCCGAAGCAACCAAGGCCCCCGCCGCGCCGGTGCGGCGCGACGCTGGCGCGATGGTGCGCGGCGCGAAGATCTACGACCAGCGCTGCGCCTACTGCCACGGCGACCAGGGCCAGGGCGCGGCCGGCGCCTACCCGCCGCTCGCCGGCAACCGCGTGGTGACGATGGCGCGGCCCACCAACCTCATCCAGGTGGTCGCGCACGGCGGCTTCCTGCCCGCGACGGCCGGCAACCCGCGCCCCTACGGCATGCCGCCGTTCGGACACGTGCTCGACGCCACCGAGGTGGCCGAGGTGCTGACCTACATCCGCGGGTCGTGGGGCAACAACGCCGCGCCGGTCACGCAGCTGGACACGATGCGCCGCTGACGCGCAGGGCGCACCGCTTTTTCAGGCGGTGTGCGGATGCCGCGCACTCTCGTACAGCGTGCGCGCCAGGTCGCGGTGCGTGGCCAGCAGCGGCGCCAGCTCGAAGCCCGTGAAGCGTCCGTCGCGGATGCGGACCACGCCGTCGATCACGCTCAGCGCGGCCGCCACCGGCGTGCAGAACACCAGCGCCGCCACCGGGTCGTGCCAGGCGCCCGCGTGGTCTACGCCGCGCATGTCGAAGGCCACGAGGTCGGCCGACATGCCCGGCGCCAGCGCGCCGATGTCGTCGCGCCCGAGCACGCGCGCGCCGCCGAGCGTGGCGATCTCCAGCGCCTCGCGCGCCGTCATGGCGGCGGGGCCGTAGCCCACGCGCTGCAGCAGCATGGCCTGGCGCGCCTCGCCCAGCATGTGCGCGCCGTCGTTCGACGCGCTGCCGTCCACGCCCAGGCCCACGGGCACGCCCGCGCGCCGCATCGCCCCGATGGGCGCGATGCCCGAGGCCAGCCGCATGTTCGAGCACGGGCAGTGCGCCACGCCGGTGCCGGTGCGCCCGAAGAGCGCGATGCCGGCGTCGTCGAGCTTCACGCAGTGCGCGTGCCACACGTCGTGGCCAACCCAGCCCAGGTCTTCGGCGTACTCGGCCGGCGTCATGCCGAACTTCTCGCGCGAGTACGCCACGTCGTTGTCGTTCTCGGCCAGGTGCGTGTGCAGCGACACGCCGCGTTCGCGCGCCAGCTCGGCCGACAGCCGCATCAGGTCGCGCGACACCGAGAACGGTGAGCAGGGCGCCAGCACGATGCGGCGCATCGAATGGCGCGCGGGGTTGTGCCAGCGGTCGATGAGGCGTTCGCTGTCGCGCAGGATCGCGGCCTCGGTCTCCACCACCTCGTCGGGCGGCAGGCCGCCGGCGCTGCGGCCCACGCTCATGCTGCCGCGCGCGGCGTGGAAGCGCATGCCCATGGCGTCGGCCGCCTCGATCGAATCGTCGAGCCGCGACCCGTTGGGAAACAGGTAGAGATGGTCGCTGGTGGTGGTGCAGCCCGAGCGCATGAGCTCGGCCATGGCGGTCTGCGTCGACACGCGGATCATCTCGGGCGTGAGCCGCGCCCACAGCAGGTACAGGTTCGTAAGCCAGCCGAAGAGCTCCGCGTCCTGCGCCTCGGGAACGGCGCGCGTGAGGCTCTGGTACATGTGATGGTGCGTGTTCACGAGGCCTGGCATCACGACATGGCCGTGCATGTCGATGGCCTCGGCCTGGCCGCTGCGCAGCGCGTCGAGGTAGGGCGCCGGCAGCTCGGCCGTGGCGCCCACCCAGGCGACGGCGGGGCCGTTCATCACCACGGCGCCGTCGGCGATCTCGCGCCGCGCGGCGTCCATGGTGACCAGCACGTCGGCGTGGCGGACGATCAGCAGCGGCGGACGCTGCGGTGAAGAGGACGAAGGGTTCTGGAAAGTCATTCGGTACCGTGCGAAGTGCGCGCCGCCATCGCGAAGGAGCGTTCCTTCGACAGCACGCCGTTGTAGAAAAGATTGAGCAGCACCGCGGCCAGCGTGCCCAGCACGATGCCGCTGTGCGTCAGCGGATGGGTCCAGGCGGGGAAGTGTTGGAAGAAGTTGGGCGACAGCGTGGGGATCAATCCGAGCCCGATGGAAATGGCGATCACGTACAGCGCATGGCGGTTGTGCGCATAGTCGATGGCACCCAGGATGCGCACGCCCGTGGCCGCCACCATGCCGAACATCACGATGCCCGCGCCGCCGAGCACGAACTGCGGCACCGAGGCCACGATGTGCGCGATCTTCGGAAAGAGCGCCAGCGCGATCAGCATCAGGCCACCGCCCGCCGCCACGTAGCGCGAGCGCACGCCCGTCACCGTGACCAGCCCCACGTTCTGCGAGAACGAGGTGTAGGGGAAGGTGTTGAACACACCGCCGATGACGGTGCCCAGCCCGTCGGCGCGCAGCCCGCGCGTGAGCGCGTCGGTCGTCACCTTGCGGCCGGTGATCTCGCCCAGCGCGAGGAACATGCCGGTCGATTCGACCAGCGTGATGAGCATCACGATGCACATCGAGGCGATGGCCGTGAGTTCGAAACGCGGCAGGCCGAAGTGGAAGGGCGTGGTCACGGCCATCCAGCTGGCTTCCTCGAGCCCGTCGAAGTGCATGCGCCCGAGCGCCAGCGACAGGCCCACGCCGAACACGATGCCCAGCAGCACGGCGATGTTGGCGATGAGGCCCTTGCCGAAGCGCGTGATCGCGATGATCACCGCCAGCACCGCCGCGGCAATCGCCAGGTTCACCGGTTCGCCGTAGGCCGGGTTGGCCACCGCGTGCGCCACGCCGTCGACCATGCGGGTCGCGCTGGGCTGGCCGCCGGCGGCCCAGTTGATGGCCACGCCCATGAGCGACACGCCGATCAGCGTGATGACCGTGCCCGTGACCAGCGGCGGAAACACGCCCAGCACGCGCCCCATGAGCGGCGCGACCAGCATGCCGAACACGCCCGCCACGATGGTCGCGCCGTAGATCGCGGGCAGCCCGAGCGAGGGGTCCATGCCGATGGCGATCATCGGCCCGACGGCGGCGAAGGTCACGCCCATCATCACCGGCATGCGGATGCCGAAACGCCAGAAGCCGATGGCCTGCACCAGCGTGGCGATGCCGGCGGCGAACAGGTCGGCGTTGATGAGGAAGGCGATGTCGGCCTTCGAGAGGCCGAGCGCGCCGCCCACGATGAGCGGCACGGCCACCGTGCCCGCGTACATCACGAGCACGTGCTGCAGGCTCAATGCGCCGCAGCGGGCGAGCGGAAGCTTCTGGTCGACCCCTTCGCCGTCTCCTGCGGGGGTCTTTTTATCATTCGAGAACATGGGAACCTTTCCTGCCGATGAACCGGCGCGGCAGTCTAGGAGCGATGCCTTTGCACATGCAAAGTCAATAAATGACGCGCCCTGTGCACAAGAAGTGGACGGTCATCCAGGGTGCATGTCAGGGCGCCAGCAGGTCGTCCAGGCAGGCCACGACATGGTTCGCGAACAGCTCCGCCGCGGCGCTCGGCGCCTGCGCGGCGCGGGTCTCGAGCGTGAGCGTCTGGGCGCGCAGCGTGGTGTCGCGCAGCGGCACGAAGACCAGGCTGCCGTCGTTGCGCTCCTCGTCCACGTCCAGGCGGTTGAGCAGCGTGATGCCGCCGCCGTCGCGCACCAGCCGGCGCATCAGCGCGGTGGAGGTGGTCTCGACCACCGGCGACACGCGGATGGCCGAGCGCTCGAACGCGGCGTCGAGGATCGGGCGGATCGACAGCGAAGGCGCGGGCAGGATCAGCGGGTAGCCCACGCACTCGGCCAGCAGCGCGGTCGCATGCGCCGTGAGCGGATGGCCCGGTGGCACCACCGCGCCGATCGGCCACTCGCTGCTGAACAGCGTGCGAAAGCCGGCCGTGCCGGGCACGTCGTAGGCCAGCGCGAGGTCGGCATCGCCTTCGGCCACGCTGCGCAGCACGGCCGCGATGGGCAGGCCCAGCAGCTTCAGCTGGATGCCCGGGTGCGCGGCGCGAAAGCGCTGCACCACGGCCGGCAGGAAGGCGTCGGCCAGGCCGGCCGTGGTGGCCAGCGTGACCTCGCCCTGGCGCAGGCCGCGCACGTCCTCGATGCGCTGGCGCACCAGGTCGAACTCGCGCAGCGTGCCGCGCGCATGCGCCAGCACGATCTCGCCCACGGGCGTGAGCTTGAGCGTGTTGTGGATGCGCTCGAACAGCGGCGCGCCCAGCTCTTCCTCAAGGTTGAGGATCTGGCGGTTGACGGCCGTGGGCACCACGTGCAACTGCTCGGCCGCCTTGCGGATCGAGCCCGCGCGAACCACTTCGACGAAGTACCGGATGACCTTGGCGTGCATGAATTCCCCCGCGCCGCTGGCGGGCGCGGGGGGATCATGCCTACGTCTTCAGAGGTCGGGCAAGCCCATCGCCGGATCGCTGACCGTGTGCTTGCCGGTTTCCACGCGGCCGGCGAAGCGGCGGTAGAAGGCCGGGTCGCTGTCGCAGGTGACGGCGAAGTCGTACCACTGGCCGCTGGCGGCGAGCTCCCAGTGCTGCTCGGCCTCGGTACCGGCGGCCACGGTGGCTGTCCAGGGGCCGTCGTTGCGGTAGGCCTTGGCGTGCATCGTGAACTTGCAGGCGTTCTTGCCGTCGTTGCGCATTTCCAGGTAGACGTTGCCGTTCGTGATGTCGTAGCAGACACGCACCTCGGGCGCGGCCGCGCCGCCGGCGCGCAGGCTGTTCAGGTCGCCCTTGAAGTGGCGGTGGTAGCCGTTGGGGCCGAGCACCCACAGGTCGTAGGCGGTTGCACTGCTGCCTGCGAGGTCCCAGGTGTCGTCCAGCAGCTTGCCCGGCTCGACCATGTAGCGACGCGGCAGGCGATCGAGGTTCTTCTTGTCGTAGACATGGAACACGGCCGCGGCCTTGCCCGTGTTGGAGAACAGCAGCTGGACCTTGCCACCGGCGGCATCGGCGCGCGCGCTCGTGTGCAGCTCATAGGGCAGCGCGCGCGAGGGGCGCGTGCCGGTGGGCTGGCTCGGCAGCTGCGGGTCGATCGGCAGCGGAACCTGCGGCCGCTTCGTCTTGCCGTCGGCCTCGAACTCCTGCGTCTTGCGCAGCGTGTCGGCATCGGTGCGGGTCGTGCGACCCGTCAGCGTCGGCAGCGTCTCGCCGTTGGGCGTGGCGAAGTTGAAGGCGCTCGTCAGGTCGCCGCACACCGCGCGACGGAACGGCGAGATGTGGGGCTCCTTGACGCCGAAGCGTGCCTCGATGAAGCGCAGCACCGAGGTGTGGTCGAACACCTGAGAGTTCACCCAGCCACCGCGGCTCCAGGGCGAGATCACGTACATCGGCACGCGCGGGCCAGGGCCGAACACGCGGCCGTCGGGTGTGGGTTGCGAAGTGCTGCCTTCGGGTGCCGGCTGCGTGAAGTACTCGGCCCTCAGGTCGTCGGCGGCGAGCGTGGTCTTGCCGGCCGGCGTCTTGTCGGCGTTGAGCGAGGGCGCGGACGGCGAAGGCACGTGGTCGAAGTAGCCGTCGTTCTCGTCGAAGTTGACCAGCAGCACGGTCTTGCTCCAGACCTCGGGCACGGCGGTGAGCGCGTCCAGGATCTCTTGCAGGAACCACGCGCCCTGCACGGGGCTCGACGGGCCGGGGTGCTCGCAGTAGATCGACGGTGCGTTGATCCAGCTCACCTGCGGCAGGCGCCCGGCCTTGATGTCGCGCCGGAAGGCGTCCAGGTACTCCTCGGGCTGGGTGCCCGGCAGGGTGTTGGCGATGCCCTTGTACAGCGGGTTGCCCGGGTTATCGCTGACCGGGTCGTAGGCGTGGTAGGGCACCGCCTGGCCGCTGTCGGAGTAGGGCGCGTTGGGGTCGCCGCTGGACACGGGGTAGGCCGACGCGCGGTTGGCGCGCCGGAACTGGCGGAAGGCGCCGAGCATGTTGTCGCCCCACTCGTCGGGCATGTTCTGGTAGCAGATCCAGCTCACGCCGGCATCTTCCAGGCGCTCGGCGTATGTCTTCCACGTGTAGCCGGTGTTCACCGCGGCGGCGCGCCCGTCGAGCCAGTCCCATTCGTTGTTGACGTAGGCCACGCCCTGCGCGGTCGCGCCGTTGGTGCCGGTCAGGTGGAAGGAGCGGTTGGCGTCGGTGCCCGTGTGCATGGCGCAGTGGTAGCTGTCGCACAGCGTGAAGGCGTTGGCCAGCGAGAACTGGAACGGGACTTCGGCCTCCTTGAAGTAGCCCATCGCCGCATTGGTCTTGTAGCGCGGCCATTGCGAGAGGCGGCCACCGTCCCAGGCGTTCTGGCTGTCGACCCACGAGTGCGGCGTGCCGCTCACGCGCTGCGCGTTGCCCTTGCTCTGGTCCAGGTGGTAGGGCATGAGCAGCTTGCCGTTGGCGTCGGCCTGCTGCCACACGCTGCGCCCCCCGGGCAGCGGAATGCCGAAGCGGTCGCCGAAACCGCGCACGCCCTTGAGCATGCCGAAGTAGTGGTCGAACGACCGGTTCTCCTGCATCAGGATGACGATGTGCTCGACGTCCTTGATCGTGCCGGTCTTGTTGTGGGCCGGAATGGCCAGCGCACGGCGGATGCTCGGCGGAAAGGCCGAGAGCGCGAGCGCGGCGGCACCGGTGGTGGCAGTGCCGGTGAGAAAGTTGCGACGGGAGGTCATGGTGTGCGTCAGAGGTCGCCCATGCCCATGGCCGGGTCGCTCACCGTGTGCTTGCCGGTTTCCACGCGACCGGCGAAGCGGCGGTAGAAGCTCGGGTCGGCATCGCAGGTGACGGCGAAGTCGTACCACTGGCCGCTGGCGGCCAGCTCCCAGTGCTGCTCGGCCTTGGCGCCGGCGGCGACGGTGGCCGTCCATGGGCCGTCGTCGCGGTAGGCCTTGGCGCGCACCGTGAACTTGCAGGGCGTCTGGCCGCCGTTGAGCATCTGCAGGTAGACATTGCCGTTGGCGATGTCGTAGCACACGCGCACCTCGGGGTTCTTCGGCGCGCTGCCCTGGCGCAGGTTGTTCAGGTCGCCCTTGAAATGGCGGTGGTAGCCGTTGGGGCCGAGCACCCACAGGTCGTAAGCACCCATGTTGTCGGTGGCCACGGTCCATGCGTCGTCGAGCGTCTTGCCCGGCTCGACCATGTAGCGGCGCGGCAGGCGATCGAGGTTGAGCTTGTCGTACACATGGAACACGGCGGCGGCCTTGCCGGTGTTGGAGAACAGCAGCTGGACCTTGCCGGTCACCGTGTCGGCGCGCGCGCTCGTGTGTAGCTCGTACGGCAGTGCGCGCGAAGGGCGCGTGCCGGTGGCCTGGCGCGGCAGCTGCGGATCGAGCGGCAGCGGCACCTGGGCCAGCGCCTGCTGGTCGGCGCGCAGCTTGTCGGCGTTGGCCTTGGTGGTGCGTCCTGCCAGCGTCGGCAGCGTCTCGCTGTTCGGCGTGGCGAAGTTGAAGGCGCTCGTGAGGTCGCCGCACACCGCGCGGCGAAACGGCGAGATGTTGGGCTCCTTGACGCCGAAACGCGCCTCGATGAAGCGGATCACCGAGGTGTGGTCGAAAGCCTGCGAGTTCACCCAGCCGCCGCGGCTCCAGGGCGACACCACGTACATCGGCACGCGCACGCCGGGGCCGTACACACGGCCGTCGGGCGCGGGCTGGCTGCTGGTGCCGGGCGGGCTCGGGTGCGTGAAGCGCTCGACCGCGAGGTCGGCCTCGGGCAGCGTGGTCTTGCCGGCCATCGAGCCGTCGGCGTTGAGCGAAGGCGCGGCCGGCGAGGGGTAGTGGTCGAAGTAGCCGTCGTTCTCGTCGAAGTTGATGAGCAGCACGGTCTTGCTCCACACCTCGGGCACGGCGGTGAGCGCATCGAGCGTTTCCTGGATGTACCAGCCGCCCTGCACCGGGCTCGACGGACCGGGGTGCTCGGAGTAGGTGGCGGGTGCCACGATCCACGACACCTGGGGCAGCTTTCCGTTCTTGATGTCCTGGCGGAATTGCTCGAGGAAGCCGCCGTCGGGCATGGTGTTGGCGATGCCCTTGTACAGCGGGTTGCCGGCATCGTCGCTCGCCGGGTCGTAGGCCGGCGAAACGCCGCCGTTGCTCACCGGCTTGCCCGAGGCCTCGTTCGCCTTGCGGTACTGCTTGAAGCCCGCGAGCGGGTTGTCGCCGTAGTTCTCGGGCATGTTCTGGTAGGTGATCCAGCTCACCTTGGCTTCCTGCAGCCGCTCGGGGTACGTCTTCCATTCGTAGCCGAGGGTGGAGGGGCCGATCTCGTCCCACTCGTTGTTCACGGTGGCCACGCCTGCGCCGGTCGGGCCGTTGGTGCCGGTCCAGTGGAACATGCGGTTCGAGTTGGTGCCCGTGTGCATGCTGCAGTGGTAGTCGTCGCACAGCGTGAAGGCATTGGCCAGCGCGAACTGCAGCGGCAGCTCGGCTTCCTTGAAATAGCCCATCGAGACGTTGTTCTTGTAGCGCGGCCACTGGTAGGTGCGTCCGCCGTCCCAGGCGTTCTGGCCGTCGATCCACGAGTGCGGCGTGCCGCTCACGCGCTGCGCGTTCCCCTTGCGGCTGTCCAGGTGGTAGGGCAGCACGGGCTTGCCGGTGGCATCGCTCTGCTGCCAGACGTTCAGGCCCTTGGGCAGCGGAATGGTGAAGCGGTCACCGAAGCCGCGCACGCCCATGAGCGTGCCGAAGTAGTGGTCGAACGAGCGGTTCTCCTGCATCAGGATGACGATGTGCTCGACGTCCTTGATGGTGCCGGTCTTGTTGTTGGCCGGAATGGCGAGCGCACGGCGGATGGCCGGCGGAAAGGCCGAGAGTGCGAGCGCGGCGGCACCGGTGGTGGCGGTGCTGGTGAGGAAGTTGCGACGGGAATTCATGGGGGTGTCGTGTTTGCCGGACATGGGTGTGGGTCTTCCTTCGGGTCGCGTCAGGGCGCGCAGCGCATCTCGGGCTTGACGCTGGTGTCGGGCGGGGGCGTGGTGCCCGTGGGCGGCACGATGATCGGGGCGCTGCCGCCGCCATCGCTGCCGCCGCAGGCGGACAGGACGCAGGCCAGCATCAATGCAACGGCGAGCCGTGCGGGCGTGGGCAGGAGGGAGAGAGTGCGCATGGTGAGGTCCTCTGGAATCGTCGTTGTGGAGAAGAAGGTCATGGGGCAAGGGTGGACAGCGGCTGTCCGGACTTGAAGAGGCTGGCCAGCTCGTCGCTGGTGAGCGCGCGGTTCCAGACAGCGAAGTCGTTGAAGTCCATCGCGCCGCGCGGCGAGCTGCTCTCGCGCTGGTAGTACTGGCCGGTGCCGTCCTCGTTCAAGCCGAGGCCGTTGCCCAGGCCGCCGAGCTTGGCCACGAGGTCGGAGGTGATCGCCACGCTCTTCGTCTGCGTGGCCCGGGCCGGATCGAACACGTAGCCGGTCATCTGCAGAGCGGCCTTGTCGATCACCACCGCCACATAGGCCCACTGGCCGGCGCTCAGGCTGTAGCCGTTGCTGTCGGCGCGCGCGCTGCCGGTGCCCACGTTGAAGCGGATCTCGCAGCTGCTGAACAGGCCGATGGCCAGGCCCGCGTTGCCGCCGCTGGTGTAGTTCTTGTTGGCGATCACGGTGCCGCCGTTGCTCACGCCCTGGCTGCAGGTGTCGTCGGTGCGCATCCAGAAGCCGATGGTGAACGCGGTGACGCCCGCGTCGGTGGTCACGTCGCGGGTCTGTACGAGGCGGTGGCCGGCCGTGCCGGCGGCGTTCTTCACCCGCGCGTCGACGCGCAGTGCCTTGGCCTTGTACAGGGCCTTGAAGCCGTCATCGACCAGCGTGCCGCCGTTGGCATCGGCGGCCCACGGTGCGAGCGTGGACGCGCCCTTGACGTCCACCGCCGGCAGGACGTCGAGCGGGTAGTAGGCGGCGAGGCCGTTCAGCAGCGTTGGTGCCAGCGTGGCCGGCTTCAGGTAGGCGGCCTGCGCGGTGAGCGCGGTGACGGCTTCACCCGCGGCGATCGTGTACTGGTAGGTGTAGACGCCGTCGCTCGCGGCCGTGACGGGGTCGTTGTACGCGGTGCTGCCGGCCGGCAGCGTGGCCACCAGCTTGCCGTCGCGCATCACCTTCACGGGGGCGCTCTTGTCGCCCGTGAGCGTCCACGACAGGTCCACGCTCGTCTTGTCGGCGCCGGTGCGGGCCGTGAGGTCGCGCAGCAGCGACGCCGCTTGCAGCGGCTGGCCGTTCAGGCCGTAGGCCTCGGCCGCCGGCATTGCGCCGAGGTGGCGCAGCACGGTGGGCGTGATGTCGGTCGCGGCGGCCAGCTGCTGCAGCGAGGCATCGGTGGGCGCGTCGGCGCCCACGCCCGGCAAAGCCGCGAGTGTCTTGTTGCTGGCGATGAAGATGGTCTTGCCCTCGGCGTTCTGCAGGCCGGTGGTGGTGCCGAAGGTGTCGATGCCGTGGCCGGAGGTCACGATCACGAGCCAGTCTTCCTTGGCGTCGTTGGCGGTGCGCTGCGCGATGCGCGCCAGCAGCCGGCCCACGGCCGCCGAGGTGTCGGCGACCGCGCGCCGGTAGGGCTCGTTCTTCAGGCCGCTGTTGGCCACGGCCGCCGTCGCGGGGGCGCCGTACTGGGCCACCAGCAGGTCATAGCCCGCGCCGATGAGCTGTGTGGTGCGCTCGGTCACACAGGCGTCGGCGCCTGCGCAGTCGACTGCGGTGTCCACCGTGCCCGTTTCGCCCGCCATCAGGCCGGGGTAGCGCGTGTTCGCGGTGACCGCGGCTGTCTTGTAGCCGGCCTCCTTGCGCAGGCGTGCCAACGCGAAGACCGAAGGTGCGAGCTGCGCGTCGATGCGCTGGTCGGCGGTGTCCCAGCGCACGCCGTGGCGCGACACCCAGGTGCCTGTGACCAGCGAGGCCCAGCCGGGGCCGTCGGTGGTGCGTTGCTCGGTCGGTGTGCCGTTCGTGCCACCGGTCCAGGCCGGGGCGAGGCGCAGGGCCTGCAGGGCCGGGGCCTTGTTCTGCGCGATGGCTTCGCGCAAGGCCGCATGCGTGAGCCCGTCGATCTCGACGATCAGCGCCTTGGGGCCGCTCTTGCCTTCGTTGGGCGTGCTGCTCGGGGGCGGCGTCGGGGTGCCGCTGATGGGGGGAAAGGCAACGCCACCGCCGCCTCCACCGCCGCAGGCCGCGAGCGCGGTGGAAATCGCAAGGGGCAACAGCCAGCGCGTGAGAGGCGCGGCGTGCGTGAGGGAGTTCGGACGCATCGGAAAAGCCGTTCGGTTCTTGTTGTCTGTCGAGGGAGGTGAAAGGCCGGCGCGAAAAAAAAGTGCCACGAAGGCACTGCGCACCGGACAGGCGACAAGACTAGGGAGAACCCGTTACTCGGCAGTGAACGAGCGATGACAGTGGGACGAAACGCGTGTGACAACGCGCTGGTCTTTGAGATGACGAGAGAAGGGCTGGGGCGCGTGCCCAGGCCACCGGGTACTTCCCTCCGCGAATGTCCCCCGGCCTGCGGCCTCCTCCTTGATTTCGCTGCGGGAAGCACCCAGTGCCCTGGGCACGGGAAGCAGCGCGGGTGTGCGGCCGATCAGCGACCGCACTGCCCATCGATCACGTCGATGGGGTGCCTTGCGCAGCGAAATCAAGGAGGAGGGCGAAGCCCGGGGGACATTCGCGGAGCAAGGTGCCCCGTCGGCGGGATCGCGCCCTGAACGGCGTCAGGGCTCGTTGCTGATGCCGCTCGATACATGCCCCGCAGGCACATGCCGCGAGGCCGCATCGACGTGGCCGGTCTGGTCGTCGAAGAAGAAGTCGGGCTCGAATTCGCGCAGGAACTCGCCCTTGGGCAGGCCGCCCAGGAACATCGCTTCGTCGACGCGGATGTTCCATTTCATGAGCGTGCGGATCGCGCGCTCGTGCGCCGGTGCGCTGCGTGCCGTGACCAGTGCGGTGCGGATGCGCATCTGCGCATTGCCCGCCATCTGCAGGCGGTGCAAGGCCATCAGCAGCGGCTTGAACGGGCCTTCGGGCAGGGGCAGGTCGGCCTTGCTGAGTTCGTGCGCCTGGAAGGCGTCGAGGCCCTCGGCCTGGAACACGCGCTCGGCTTCGTCGCTGAACAGCACGGCATCACCGTCGAAGGCGATGCGCACTTCGTTCGGCCAGGCATCGCTGGCCTTCACCGATTCGACCAGCACGCGTGCGGCGGGAAAGCCCGCGGCGAGTGCCTCGCGCACGTCTTGCGCGTTGACCGACAGGAACAGGTGCGCGCGCAGCGGGCGCAGGTAGCCGAAAGGCGGGCGGCCCTGCGTGAACACGCCGCGCTGCAGCTTGATGTCGGCCGCGGCGCTCGACTTGAAGATGCGCATGCCCGACACCGGATCGTTGCGCGAAAGAATGACCACCTCGACGCGCTGCACGCCGTCTTCGTTGAAGCGCAGCAGCTTGCGGATCAGCGACGACGCGATGCCGGGGGCGGCCGGCTCATCGATGCGGTCGAGCTGCAGCTTCATGTAGCCCTCGTTGTCGCCGGCCTCGAAGATCTTGTTTTCTTCTTCGAGGTTGAACAGGGCCCGCGAGGAGATCGCGACCACGAGTTTGTCTTCGAGCGTTACGGGCATGTGAGGGGCTCCCCGTCCGTCGTCACTTGACGAACTGATTGAGCTGGATGATAGGCAGCATGACGGCCAGCACGATGAGCATCACCACGCCGCCCATGGCGACGATGAGCAGCGGCTCCAGGATGGTGGCCAGGTGCATGGCGCGGCGCTGCACTTCGGCGCCAAGCTGGTTGGCGGCGCGCTGCAGCATCACGGGCAGCGTGCCGGTCTGTTCGCCCAGGCGCGCGAACATTGACACCAGCCCCGGGAAGCGCTTCTTCTGCGCCAGCGCGGAGGCCAGCGGCGCGCCTTCGCGCACCAGCACCAGCGCGTCGAGCGCGTCGGCGCGCATGGCGCGGTTGCCCAGCGTTTCGGAGGCGGCCTGCAGCGCGCGCAGGATCGGCACGCCGGCCGTGGCCAGCATGGCGAGCGTGCTGGCGAAGCGCGCCGCGTTGTAGCCGCGCGCGAGCTTGCCGACCAGCGGCAGCTTGAGCCAGGCGGCGTCGAACTTGAGGCGGAAGGCCTCCTGCGCCAGCGCGATGCGCGCACCGATGGCGGCGATCACCACGGCGCCCAGCATCCACCAACCGTAGTTGCGAACGGCCGCGCTCAGCGACAGCATCACGGTGGTGAGGAAGGGCAGCGAGCGTTTGGTGCCTGCGAACACCTGCGCCACCTGCGGTACCACGTAGCTCACGAGGAAGATCACGATCACGATCGCCACCAGCGTGACGATGGCCGGGTACAGCGCGGCGCCGATCAGCTTCTGCTGCAGCACCTGGCGCTCTTCGAGGTCGTCGGCCAGGCGTTCGAGCACCAGCCCGAGGTTGCCGCTTTGCTCGCCGGCGCCGATCACGGCGGTGTAGATGGGCGAGAACTCGCGCGGGTGCGCCGACAGCGCACGCGCAAAGGGCGAGCCCGCGTTGACCTCGGCGCGTAGCGAGGCGACGAGGTTGCGCTGCGGTTCCGATTCGGCTTCGTCGGTGAGCGCCGTGAGTGCGCGTTCCAGCGGCAGGCCGGCCGAGATGAGGCCGGCGAGCTGGCGCGTCCACACGGCGAGGTTCGTCGAGTTGAAGACGCGCTTGCCGCCGCCGAGCCAGCGCGTGAGCGTGCTGCCGGCGCTGCCGCCACCGCCGGCCGCATCGCCGCCGCCGACCGGCTTGACCGACAGCGGAATGAGCGCCTGTGCCCGCAGCAGGCCGCGCGCGGCGCGCGCGGTGTCGGCCTCGAGCACGCCCTCACGCGACTGGCCGCTGGCATCGATGGCTTCGAAGGAATAGGCGGGCATCGCGGGTCGCTACTCGCGGGTGACGCGCAGCAGTTCGGCGCGCGAGGTGATGCCGGCCTGCACCAGCCGTTCGCCGTCTTCGCGCATGGAGCGCAGGCCGCCGCGCGCGCCGGCTTCGAACAGCGCGCTTTCTGCGGCCTTGCCGTGGATGAGTGCCTGCACCTCGTCGTCGGCCACGAGCAGCTCGAAGATGCCGGTGCGGCCCTGGTAGCCGGTCTGGCCGCAGGCCTCGCAGCCCGCGCCGCCGCAGGCCGTGCAGACCTTGCGCACGAGGCGCTGGGCCAGCACGCCGAGCAGCGACGAACTCAGCAGGAAGGGCTCCACGCCCATGTCGGTCAGGCGCGTGACGGCACTCACCGAGTCGTTGGTGTGCAGCGTGGCCAGCACGAGGTGGCCGGTGAGCGAGGCCTGGATGGCGATCTGCGCGGTTTCGAAGTCGCGGATTTCGCCGATCATGATCACGTCGGGGTCTTGCCGCAGGATGGCGCGCAGGGCCTTGGCGAAGGTGAGTTCGATCTTGGCGTTGATCTGCGTCTGGCCCACGCCCGGCAGCTCGTACTCGATCGGGTCTTCCACCGTCATGATGTTGCTGCGGCTCGCATCGAGCCGGGCCAGCGCGGCGTACAGCGTGGTGGTCTTGCCCGAGCCGGTGGGGCCGGTCACGAGGATGATGCCGTGCGGCTGCGCAATGAGCTTTTCGAAGCGCGCCAGCGAGTCGCCCTGCATGCCGACCGATTCGAGCGTGAGCTTCGATTCGCTCTTGTCCAAAAGGCGCAGCACGGCGCGTTCGCCATGCGCGCTGGGCAGTGTCGACACCCGCACGTCGACCGCGCGCGTGCCGATGCGCAGGCTGATGCGCCCGTCCTGCGGCAGCCGCTTCTCGGAGATGTCGAGGTCGGCCATGATCTTCAGGCGCGAGATCAGCGCGGCGTGCAGCGCACGGTTGGGCTGCACCACTTCGCGCAAGGTGCCGTCGATGCGAAAGCGCACGGACGAGGTGCGCTCGTAGGGCTCGATGTGGATGTCGCTGGCGCCGTCGCGCGCGGCCTGCGTGAGCAGCGCGTTGAGCATGCGGATGATGGGCGCGTCGCCGGCGCTGGCCAGCAGGTCTTCGACCGCCGGCAGCTCCTGCATCATGCGCGAGAGGTCGGCGTCGTTCTGCACTTCGCTGACCACCGCGGCGGCGCTCGATTCGCCCTGCGCGTAGGCGGCGCTGATGCGCTGCGCGAGCGGGCCGTCGTCGAGCACCTCGAAGGCCTGCACGCCGTACTTGCGGGTCACTTCACCGACCGCGCTGCGCGCCGGATGGGAAGACATCCACAGCGTGTGGCGGCCGTCGTCCGTGGCTTCGAGCAGCAGTTGCTGGCTGCGTGCGAACGCGTAGGGCAGGGGATAGCGCATGGGGGGATGGCGTGTGCGGGACGGGGCTCAGGGCAGCTCGCGCGAGCTGGTCGGGTCGGCGGTGGGCGGCAGCGCGCCGCGCAGCGGGCTGGGCGCGAGCCGGCGGTTGTCGGTGGCAGGGCGCGGCGGCGGGATGAGCTGCGTGCCTTCCATGCGGGTTTCGCTGGTCTTCTTGCCGCTGTCGCTGCTGTTGAGGCGGTTGATGCGCACCAGCGGCGCTTCGGGCAGCACGGGCGCCGAGTCGACACCGCGCAGCATGATGTTGTCGGTGTTGGGCTGCGTGCGCTGCTGCATGCCGCGGATCTCGTCGTAGCGGTCGTAGGCGAAGGCTTCGGTGGAGGCGCCGTCGCGCATCACGGCGGGGCGCAGGAACATCATGAGGTTGCTCTTGTCGCGCGTGCGCACCTCGTTCTTGAACAGGTTGCCGAGCACGGGGATGTCGCCGGCCACGGGCACCTTCTCGACGGTGTTGCCGTAGTTGTCCGACAGCAGGCCGCCGAGCATCACGAGGCCGCCGTCTTCCACCAGCACGCTCGACTCGATGGAGCGCTTGTTGGTGGTCGGGCCGTTGGGGTCCTTGGCCGTGTTCTGGTCGACCGTGGAGGTCTCCTGGAAGATGGTCATCTTCACGGTGCCGTTCTCGTTGATGGTCGGGCGCACGCGCAGCGTGAGGCCCACGTCCTTGCGCTCCACCGTGGTGAACGGGTTGATGCCGACCGAGCCCGAGGTGCTGGCGTACTGGCCGGTCACGAAGGGCACGTTCTGGCCGATGACGATCTTGGCTTCTTCGTTGTCCAGCGTCAGCAGGTTGGGCGTGGACAGCACGTTGGCGTCGCCGTCGCTGTTGAAGAAGTTGGCGATGGCACCCAGGATGTACTGGCCGCCGATCTTGCCGGCGATGCCCAGGTTCAGCCCGGTGGAGGGGCGGATGCCGGCCACGTCGCGCGTGGCCAGGGCCTGCGTCAGCGCCAGGATGTTGGCGCTGGCCAGGCTGGAGTTGGTGCCGATGACGGCGTTGTTGCCCAGCGCGCTTTGCCACTGCACGCCGAAGTTGGCGGCCTTCTTGGCGCTGACTTCGACGATGAGCGCCTCGATCATCACCTGCGCGCGGCGGCCGTCGAGCTTGTCGATCACGGCGCGCATCTGGCGGTACTGCGGCTCGGGCGCGGTGATGATCAGCGAGTTGGTGCTCGGGTCGGCCTGGATCTGGCCGCCGGTGGAGGGCTGGTTGGCGTTGTTCAGCGGCGCGTTGGCCGCGGCCGAACCGCCGCCCTGGGTGTTGTTGCCGCCGAAGCCGGCCTGCGTCATCGGCATGCTGGCCGGCGGCACCGACGAGCCGGCGCTGCCCGCGGCGCCGGGCGCGCCCGGCACCTGCGACTGCTGCTGGCTCGCGGCCATGGCGGCGCGCAACGTGGCGGCCAGGCGCACCGCGTCGGCGTTCTTCAGGTAGACCACGTAGATGTTGCCGGCCGCGCCGTTGCTGCTTTCGGCTGGCGCACGGTCGAGCTTCTCGACCAGCGTGCGCACGAGTTGCGCGCGCGCGGGGTTGGCGGCGCGCAGGATCAGCGAGTTGCTGCGCGGGTCGGCCATCAGCGTGGTGCGGAACGAGGCGTCGGCCCCGCCCGGTGCCGCCGCGCCCGGCGCACCCGCGCCGCCGCCTTCGACCAGCCGCGTGACCAGCGGCACCATGTCGGTGGCCACCGAATGCTTGAGCTGGATGACTTCGATGTCGGACGCGTTGGGCACGTCGAGCGACGCGATGATGCGCGCCAGCCGGCGCATGTTGTCGGCGTAGTCGGTGATCACGAGCGAGTTGTTGCCCGGGTTCACGTTGATGGTGTTGTTCGGCGGGATCAGCGGGCGCAGCACCGGCAGCAGGCTGTTGGCCGACTCGTAGTTCAGGCGAAAGATCTGCGTGACGATCTGGTTGCCCGCGGCCGCGCTGGCGCCGCCGATGGAGGTGTTGACGGTGCTGGTCTGCAGCTTGGCGTCGGCCTCGGGCACGACCTTGTACAGGCCGTCGGCTTCCACCACCGCGAAGCCCTGCAGGCGCAGCGCGGCGGCAAACTGGTTGAACGCGGCGGCCGGCGCCAGCGGGCGGTCGGTGACCAGGTTCATGGTGCCCTTGACGCGCGGGTCGACCACCACGTCGCGCCCGGTGACCACGGCCATGGTGCGGGCCACGGCCTCGATGTCGGCGGCGGCAAAGTTCAGCGTGATCGGTTCGCCGCGCCGCGGGGCGTCGCCGGTCTGCGCGTAGGCGGGCGGCAGCACCGGCACGAACGATGCCGCGATCAGCAGGCGTACCGCGAGCGCGACGAGGCCGGGGCGGGTGCCGGACGAGGACAGAGGCTTCTTCATGGTCGGATCAACCCAGGGTGATGATCGAGCGCGCACCGTCGCGCCGCCCGATGATGTTCAACAAATTGGAAAGTGCGTCTTCGCGGCCCGGTGCCGCACTGGCTTCGCCGTTGAAGCGCAACGCGGTGCCGCTCCAGCTGCCGCTGCCGTTCAGTTCGAGGCTGCCTTCGCGCGTGCTCAGCAGCAGCGTGGGGCGCGTGCCGCCTTCGAGCGACAGGCGGTAGCTGCCCATCGGCCGCAAGGTCGACAGGGCGGATGACACATCGGTGGCGTCGAGCGTGGCCTGGCCTTCGATGCGCAAGGCGGGGCCGTCCCACTGCATGGCGAAGGCGCGGGTATTGAGGTCGAGGGCGCCTTCGAGCTTGAGCGTGTTCCAGGGCGCGCCCAGGCCGGTGAGCAGCGTGGCGGGCCAGCGTGAGCGGGCGTCCTGCCAGGCGAGCTGCAGGCCGTTGGCGCGCGGGCTGGCCTGCAGGCCGAGGGGCTGCGCCGCGCAGCAGGAAAGATCAAGGCGTGCCGACAGACCGCGCCAGTTCGGCCACATGCGCCAGTTCAAGAGGCCGGGCAGCGAGACGGCCTGCGTGCCGCCGGCGCCGCTGGCGAACACGACGGCGGCGGTGCCGTTCCAGACCGTGCCGCGCGGGTTGACCAGCAGCAGGCGGCCTTGCGTCCAGCCCGAGAGCGCCGAGGCGAGCCAGCGTGCCGGTGCGAACAGCACGACCGCGACCAGCATGCCGGTCGCGGCGCCGAGCACGGCCCAGCGCCAGCTGCCGCGGCGCGGCTGGAGGTCGGGGACCGGGGGACGTCTCGCCATGCCGTGCGGTGCGTGGGGCTGCTTCAGCGCGGGGCGGGCAGCGCCATCACGAGCGTGCCGTCCCAGCGGGGTTGCGGAGGTTGGTCGGGCGTGGCCGGCGCGGGCTTGGCGCCCGGCGGCGGCGGTGCGACGGGCGCGCGCGTCAGGTGCACTTCGCGCGGCACGGCGTGGGCGTTGCCGCGCGCCTGTGCGAGCCATTGCGCCAGGTTCTGGGCGGGCGCGCCGCGCAGCGTGACGGTGGCGGCGCCATCGCCACCGGCCGTCATGAGCTGCGCGTTCGTGACGCCCAGGCCGTCGCGCACCGAGCTTTCGAGCGCGCGCAGGGCGTCGTCGCGCGCCAGGCGCGGTTGCGACTGCAGCGCCTTCGCGCGGTTCTGCAAGGTGGCCATCTGCTGGAGCTGGGCGTCGAGCCGTGCGTGTTCGGCCGGTGCCGCGGCCAGCGTGCGCAGCGCGGGGGCGAGCGCGATCCACCAGAGCAAGGCCAGTGCCACCAGCGCGACGGCGCCGATGACGAGGCGGCGCTCGCGCATCCCGAGGACGGCCCAGCGGGCCTTGAGTTGTTCGCTGAAGTTCATCGGTTGGCCTCGGCCTGCACCAGCAGCAGATCGCCTTCGGTGCGCACCTGGTAGCCGCGCGGCGACAGCGCGGCGGTGATCTGCGTGACCTCCTGCGGCTGCAGCCCGAGGCCGCGCAGCCGCAGCTGGCCGGCGCTGAAGTCGATGGCACTGGGCGAGCGCCCGGGCGGCAGGGCGGCGGCGATGGCGCCGACCATGGGTTCGAAATCGCTCGGCGCCACGTCGCCCACGGCCTGCTGCAGCGCGGCCACTTCGCGGCCCATCTGCAGCGGTGCGTCGACCACGATCTTCACTGAGGGAAAGGTCTGCGTCAGGATGGCGCGCGTGGCTTGGCGCTTGGACTCGAGCGCGTTGCGCTCCTTCCAGGCCCAGGCGTTCAGGCCGATCAATTGCGTCAGCAACAGCACCGCGACGCCCCAGCGTGCGGCGCGCCATTCGGGCGCGAAGCGAAGTGTTTGAAGCACCGACGCGAACTTCTTGCCGGCGCGCGCGCGGCCCGTCACGGCGAGGTCGAACTGCGCGAGCTCCCAGGGCGTGCGCGTGGCGTGCAGCCAGCGCTGCGGCGCCTGCACGATCGGCACGCGGCGCTGCAGCAGGTGCTCGGCGGCTTCGGCCACGGCGGGTTCGGTGGTGATGACGGCGGTGTCCAGCGGCAGGCCGTTCGACAGGGCCAGGCCCGCGCCGGCCAGCGGCAGCGAGACCACGCCATCGCCGTCGCAGACCGTGAGCTGCGGTGCCTCGGGCTCGCCCGTGACCTGCAGCAGCGGCGGCGCGTCGGCCGGCTGCGGCGTGAATTCGGGGACGATGCGCACGACGCGTCGGCCGGCCGCTTCGAGCCCCTGCACGACGCTGCGCAGCCAGATGCGGTTGCAGGCCGCGACCCACACCGGCTCGCCGGCCTTGGCGTCGGGCGCGAGCGCGAAGTGCAGGGCTTCCGGGTCGTCGAGCAGGTGCTCTTCGAGCAGGCCGTCGAGCACGGCGCGCAGCTTCGAGGTGCTGCCCATGCTGCCCTTGGGCAGCGTGACGCGGTGCCACGACAGCGCCGCGGACGGGATGCCGAGCGTGACCTCGGGGCCCGACGGCAACAGCGTCAGCAGCGCGCGGCCCTGGTCGCGCAGGGCGATGCCGTCCTCACCGGCCTGGGCCCAGTCGTACTCGCCCGCGGCATCGGCCGGAGGGAGGGGGGCAAGGAGCAGCAGCGGGGTCATGTCGGGGGGTGTCGGAAAAGCCGGTGATTGTAGGAGGGTGGCTTACAAGTTGTTGCTATTGTTTGAATAGCATATCTTGCAGAGACTACGTGCGTTTGACGGTGTTTTGATCAGAGAAAAGGAAAGCGGCGTCAGGGTTTTGCCGGGGGCATGGTGGCGCCCGCGCCACGGGTGCGCCAGACGGTGGTCACGGCCAGGCCCTTGCGAAAGAGCAGCGAATGCTCCTCGACCCAGGTGCGGTCCAGCCGCAGCCGGCCATACACCTCGAAATACTGGGTGCCCACACCGTGCTGGGCCGCATTGAAGCGCGAGCCGCCGCTGGGCAGGCCGGCGTTGGCTTCCTCGATGTTCTTGAAGAAGGAGCGGGTGCGCCGCTCCACCAGCTGGCGCGCGCTGGCGATGCCCAGCGATTCGACGCTCGCGCTGATGGCCTCGGCGCTGGCCGTGTTGAGGTTGAGCGTGGTGCGCTCCGGCAGGATCGTCACGTAGGGCTCGAGCGCGGCGGCGGTGGCGGGCGAGAGGCCGAGCCACACCAACTGCGCGACTTCCTGCGGCATCAGCGGGGCGGCGCCGGTGTCGGCGCTGGCATCGCCACCGCCGCTGCTGCCGCCACCGCCGCCACCGCCGCCACCGCCGCTACCGCCTGAGGCGGCGTCGGTGCTGCCGGTGTGCAGCGCGCTCGCGAGCCGTGCGGTCATCTGGGTCAGCTCGCCGGCCGGCAGGCCCAGCAGGTTGAAGAGGCGGGTGAAGGTCGCGACGCTGGCCGGCACCGGCTTGCCGGCGTCCACCAGCGACAGCACGTTCAGCTTGGACTGCGCGTCGACGATGCGGCCCGACAGGAAGGCGTCGGGCAGGCCTTCGAGGTTGTCGCTCGCCACGTTCTTTTCGGCCGACAGGAAGCTGGTGAGGCGGGCCTCTTCGAGCGGCACGGCCCACGGTTCGCCGAGGTGGTCGGGGCCGCCGGCGCGGCCGTCTTCGCCGAGGATCAGGCGCGACCAGTCGAGCGCGCCGATCAGCACCCAGGCCGCCTGCACGCGCGCGCGCTCGGCGCCTTCGACCTCGGCGGAGCGCCATTGCTGCCAGAGCGCGGCGGCGGAAAAGGTGGCGACCAGCATCACGGTCAGCATGGCGGCGAGCAGCGCGGCGCCGCGCTGGCGGCGTGTGCTGGTCACGCGATGGCGTTGCGGCGCGGTCATGAGCGCGGCCCCCCGAGCGTCGGGCGCACCCAGTCGCGCGTGAGCGTGCCCGAGAGCCCGTCGCCGGGCGGCAGGGTCAACACCAGCCGCACGCCGTCGGGCATGGCGATGAGCGCGCCGGCCGGGTTGGACGGGTTCGCCGCCGCCACGGGCAGCGGCTCTGCCGGCACCCAGGCGTTGTTGCGGAAGTACGCGAGCTGCCAGCTGTTGACCGGCATCAGCGCCACATCGGTGGCACCGCCGGTGGGCGCGGCGCCATCTTGTGCCCACGCCGCCGCGAGGTTCCAGGCCTGCACCCATTCGCCACGCGTGGCGAAGGGCGCCGACTGCCAGCGCCGCCAGCGCGTGCCGTCGGCGCCGGGGCGCAGCGTCCAGGCGACGACCTGCACGGTCGGCGTGCTGGTGTCGCTGCCGCGGCGCGTCATGCGCAGCACGCGGCCGTCCCAGTCGATCGGGCGGGTCTGCGCGAGCAGGGTGATGGCGTCGAGGTCGGCGCTCCATTGCGCGAGCGTGGCCTGCAGCGTGAGCACCGCGTCGGCGCGCTGCTGGTTCTGCGTGGTGGCGCGCGACATGCTGTCCAGGCCGCGCCAGCTCACCAGCGCGAGCAGCGCCATCACCGCGATGGCGACCAGCAGCTCGATCAGCGTGAAGCCGCGCGCGCGCGAAGGCTTCGTCATCAGACGCGCCCCACCACGGTCGACACGCGCAGCAGCGGTGCGCTGCCTTCGTCGCGCACCTGCACGTCGACGCGCCGGAAATTCGGATTGAGCGTGGGCACGGTCGTGGTCGTGACCAGGAAGGTGAGGCCGGCCTGCAGGCAGATGGAGCCCGAGTCGCCGACGGCCGGCATCTGCCGCGACAGGCGCGCCTTGGCGAGTTCGTTTTCGGCGCACAGGCCGGCCAGCACGAGGTCGGACTGGCGCTGCGCATTGCGCGTGAGCGACATCGTGGCCTGCGAGCCGGCCGCCAGCGCGAGCGCGACGATGCCCAGCGCGATCAGCACCTCGACCAGCGTGAAGCCATGGTTGTGCGCGGCGCGCCGCAGCCGTTGCGTCATGGCACGGCGAACACGGTGAAGGGCCGCAGCCCGTCGGTGGCAACGCGCAGCATGCGCGCGGGCGGGCCTTCGCTGTGCAGCATGACCTGCTGCGCCGGAATGATGGGGTCGGGCCCGAGCTGCAGCGCCGCCACCGGCGTGCCGCCGCCCAGCAGGGGCTGGGCCGTGATGCCGGCGTGGGTCCAGCCGGTGGGCAGCGCGTCGGCCGGTAGGCCGTCGAAAACGAAGCCGCCGCCTTCGACGAGGCGCCAGCGCACCATGACGCCGCTGGCGCGCGACTGGGCACGGGCCGATTCGAGCAGCGCGGCGAGGCGGTCGGCCTCGCGGTCGAGCGCGGCGGCGTTGGTGTCGCGCATCGCGAAACTCACGCTGGCGGTCGCGATGGCGATGATCGCGATCACCACGATCAGCTCCAGCAGCGTGAAGCCACGCGCTGCGCGAGGCGGTGGCAGCACCACGCGGCCGGGGGCGATGCGCTTACTGCCAGCTGCCGATGTCGGCATTCTTGCCCTCGCCGCCGCTCTGTCCGTCGGCGCCGAAGGAGAGCACGTCGATTTCGCCCTTGATGCCGGGGTTCATGTACTGGTACGGATGGCCCCAGGGGTCGTTGGGCAGCTTCTCGACGTAGGGCTTCCAGTTGGGCGCGGCCGGGCCCGCGGTGGGGCGGGTCAGCAGCGACTGCAGGCCCTGCTCGGCGGTCGGGTAGCGCTGGTTGTCGAGGCGGTAGAGCTTGAGCGCCTGCATCAGGTTGTTGATGTCGGTGCGGGCGGCGGTGACGCGGGCATCGTCGGCGCGCTCGATCACGTTCGGCACGATCAGCGCAGCGAGCACGCCGATGATGACAAGCACCACCATGAGTTCGATCAGCGTGAAGCCGCGTTGTGCGGTGCGGGAGACGGAACGAAGGAGTTTGTTCATAGCTTGCGGGGACATGAGGCAGTAAGCGCGCTGCATGATAATCCGCGGCCATGACAAGTCCTTACTCCGCAGCCCGCTGGCATGCCCCACTTGCAACGACGGGGCTTTGGGCGTTGGCCGCGGGCGCCGCGGTGTTCTGGGCGCTGCGGCTGGCGTCGCCGGCCGATGCCGTGGCAGCAGCGGCCACGATGCCGCGCGCGCCGGTGGCGGCCGATGCCGAGGCGGTGGCCCGGTTGCTGGGCGTGGTCACGGTGACGTCGAACGCCCCCGTGGCGCCGGAGGCCGCGAGCCGCTTCGCGCTGTCGGGCGTGGTGGCGGACCCGTCGAACCAGGGGGCGGCACTGATCTCGATCGACGGCAAGCCGCCGCGGCCGTTCCGCGTGGGTTCGAAGGTCGGCGAGAGCTATGTGCTGCAGTCGGTGGGCGTGCGCGCGGCGACGCTCGGTGCCCAGCGCGACGGGCCCGCGGCGTTCACGCTGCAGCTGCCGGTGCGTGCGCCGCTGAGCATGGGGCTTCCGACGCCGCCTGCCGGTCTGCCATCGGTGCAGTCACCTGCGCCAGCCGGGCCGTTGCCGGCCACGATGCCGACGATGGTGATGCCGCCGCCGCAACAGCAGCAACTTCCCGCCACGGCGGGCGCCGCGATGGAGCCACCGCCGCAGGCGCAGACCCCCGCGCAGTAAGCGCGGCGGTCTCTTTCTCTTCTCTTCCTTTCTTCAGGCCTGGAGGAACAGGCGGTAGGCCGGATTGGCCGTTTCCTCGACGCAGGGATAGCCCAGCGTTTCGAGGAAGCTGTCGAAGGCCGCCGACTCTTCGGCCGGCACCTGCAGGCCCACGAGGATGCGCCCGTAGTCGGCGCCCTGGTTGCGGTAGTGGAACAGGCTGATGTTCCAGTTCGGCCGCATCAGGCTCAGGAACTTGAGCAGCGCACCCGGACGTTCGGGGAACACGAAGCGCAGCAGGCGCTCGTCGTGCGCCAGCCCCGTGCGGCCGCCCACCAGGTGGCGCAGATGCTCCTTGGCGAGTTCGTCGTGCGTGAGGTCGAGTGCGTCGAAGCCGTGTTCGATGAAGACCTTCGCGATGGTGGCCGACTCGCCGCGTGCCGAGGTCGTGAGGCCGACGAACACGTGGGCCTTGGCGGCATCGCTGATGCGGTAGTTGAACTCGGTCACATTGCGTGGCGCGCCGCCGGCCGGCAGCTGGCTGATGAGTTCGCAGAAACGGCGGAAGCTGCCGCGCTCTTCGGGGATGGTCACGGCGAACAATGCTTCGCGTTCCTCGCCGACCTCGGCCCGCTCGGCCACGAAGCGCAGCCGGTCGAAGTTCATGTTCGCGCCGCACAGGATCGCTGCGTAGGTCTCGCCCTGGCGGCCATGCTCGGCGGCGTACTGCTTGATGGCCGCCACGGCCAGCGCACCGGCCGGCTCGACGATGCTGCGCGTGTCGACGAACACGTCCTTGATGGCGGCGCACACCGCATCGGTGTCGACCGAGATGTAGCTGTCGACCAGGTTCTGCGCGATGCGGAAGGTTTCCTCGCCGACAAGCTTGACGGCCGTGCCGTCGGAGAACAGGCCGACGTCAGGGAGGTTCACGCGCTGGTGCGCGGCGACCGATTGCATCATCGCGTCCGAGTCGTTCATCTGGACGCCGATCACCTTGATCTCGGGCCGAACGGCCTTGATGTAGTTGGCCACGCCGGAGATGAGGCCACCGCCGCCGATCGCCACGAACACCGCATCGAGCGGGCCCTGATGCTGGCGCAGGATTTCCATCGCGATGGTGCCCTGGCCCGCGATGACGTCGGGGTCGTCGAAGGGATGGACGAAGGTCAGGTTCTGCTGCGTCTGCAATTCGAGCGCATGCAGGTAGGCATCGGAATAGCTGTCGCCATGCAGCACGATCTCGCCGCCGAAACCACGCACCGCATCGATCTTCAATTGCGGCGTGGTCACGGGCATCACGATCACTGCGCGCGTGCCGAGCTTGCGCGCGCCGAGCGCAACGCCTTGTGCGTGATTGCCGGCCGAAGCGCAAATCACGCCGCTCGCCAATTGCGCTTTGCTCAGGTGCGCCATCTTGTTATAGGCGCCGCGCAGTTTGAAACTGAATACGGGCTGCTGGTCCTCGCGCTTGAGCAACACGGTATTGCCAAGCCGCTCGCTGAGCGCGCGCGCCTTCTCCAACGCGGACTCGACGGCCACGTCGTAGACCCGCGCATTGAGGATTTTTCTGAGATAGTCGGCGGGCGTTAACGCCGCAGTAACAGGTGCATTGCGCAAGATCTTTTCCAGGGAGTTTTCATTTGCTAACCATCAATCATAAGAGGCATCGGTATTGCATGCGGGGAATGGCATGGACACAAATGTCATAAACCTATTCCGCAAGGCTCCTGCTGCAAATGATTCCGGTTTTTTTGCGCGCACCTATCCCGCGATTCATGCGCCCGCTAATTCACTAACAGTTGGGCAGAATTTGTTATCAGTTTCTGTCAGTGACCTTTCGAAGGGACTGATGCAGGCCGAGGCCGCGCGCGTGCAACGCGGCGAAATCGGACGGCCCACATGGCAGGTCATGGGCAACAGATTGCGTGCGCACATCGTTCCGTTGCTGGGCGATGTGCCGGTGGCCGTGTTCGCGACCGCAGACGTGCAGCGCCTGATCGATCACCTCGGCGAACAAGGCTTCACCAGCACGACGATCGCGCAATACCTCGTGTTGCTCCGCAAGGTGGTCATGCATGGCGTGCACGTCGGGGCATTGCGCGAGGCCCCGGTGTTCCCGAAGGTCAAGGTGCGCAGCCAGCCGCGCGGCAGCTTCAGCGTGGCGGAGTACCGTGCGCTGATCGCGGCGGCGCGCAGCTTGCGCGGCCATTCGCACCCGGTGCTGGACCAGCTGACGGCCGGTGAACGTTTCTGGATTGCTCGTGAGTTGCTCGTCATGCCCGACGAGCTGCCGTGGCTGATCCGCTGGATGGTCAACACCTTCGTGCGTCCCAGCGACATCAAGCTCATGAAGCACAAGCACATCGAGGTGGTGCGAGGCAAGCATGTCTACCTGCGGATGAACCTGCCGGAGACCAAGCGGCACAGCCAGCCCATCGTGAGCCTGCGACCTGCCGTTCGTGTCTATGAATGCCTGGTCGCGTACCGCGAGATCCATGGTTTCGGCGGGGCGGAAGACTACATCTTCATGCCGCACCTGAAGAACCGCGAGCACGCGCTGGCGGTTCTCAATTTCTTCTTTCACTGGGTGCTCGAAAAGACCGGTCTCGAGAAAGGACCGCTGGGTCAGTCGAGGACGCTGTATTGCTTGCGCCATACGGCCATCACGTTGCGGCTCCTGTATGGGCAGGGGATCGACATGCTGACGCTGGCACGCAATGCACGAACGAGCGTCAACATGGTCGAGCGTTTCTACGCATCGGTGCTGAGCGGAGAAATGAATGTGGGGCTGCTGCAGAGCAGGCGTGGCCGGATGAATTGAGGAAGGACAAAAAGCCGCCCGGCTTGAACCGGGCGGCTTGAGTGTTTGCAGATTCAAACTGGCGTGGGCCAGCATGTGAATCGACAGTGAACGATCAGAAGGCGTGACGGATGCCGAAGTCGTAGCCCGTCGAGGTCTTCGGCGTGAAACCGTTGCCGGTGCCTTGGAAGCTCGGGCCACCGACGGTCAGCGATGCGCCGTTCTTGTTGCTCACGCGAGCAACGGTGGCGTACAGGGCCGTGCGCTTCGACAGGTTGTGCACGTAGCCGATCGCCAGCTTGTTGGCCTTCTTGTCGGCGGGCAGCACTTCCCACGGGTTGCGGGCAACCAGGTTCTCGTCGTACTTGACGCTCGAGTACGAAGCGCGGATCAGGCCAGCACCGACCGGCACGGTCACGCCGAGCAGGTAGCCGGTCAGGTCGATGTCGGGACGGCCGCCGAGGTACGGTTCGACTTCGTAGTCAACCTTGTTCTTGGCGCGCGACAGTTCACCGAACAGCTTCACGGGACCGAAGTCGTACGAAGCGCCCAGGTTCAGCGTGTTGACCTTGGTGGTCGTGCCGACGTAGAACTGGTCACCCACGGTGCTGCTGCCATAAGACAGCGCAACGTCCAGGGGGCCGTTGGCGTAGCCGAAGCGACCGCCGACATAGCGACCGGTGCGCGAGGCGTTTTCCGCGAGGGGCGTTGCGGTGCCGGGGCTGTACTTGGTCTTCTCGTGGAAGCCGTACATCACCTGGCCGTAGAAACCGCCCAGGTTCGGCGGCAGGAAGTAGCCGATGCTGTTGCCGGCGCGAACGTAGTTGCTGCCACCAGCATCGGGGAGCTGCGGAACGTTCTTGAGGGCATCGGGGAGCTTCTTGCCGTCGGCATAGCCGGTGAAGCCGCCGAATGCGCCATTGGCTGTGTTGACCAGGTTGGAGCCGACGCCATTGGTGCCGAACGGGTCGAACACGGTGTCGTTCCAGAACGTCGGGGTGTAGTCGCGGCCGAGGCGGACTTCACCGAACCCGCCCGACAGGCTCACGGTCGAACGGCGCGTGAATGTCGAGACGCCCGTCTGGCCGTCGTCGTTGCTGATCGGGGCCTCGAGCCAGAAGCTGGCGGCCAAGCCACCACCGAGGTCTTCCGTGCCACGGAAGCCCAGGCGGCTGGAGTTGTAGCCCGAGTGGGCCAGTTCGCGGCGGCTCGCCTTGATGCTGCCGCGGTTCAGGTAGAACGGGTTGTAGATGGGGAAGCCGAGCCTGTCGTACGTGACGCCATTGCCCAGGTCCCGCGAGGTGGACGAGTAGCCGCTGATCGACGCGTCGACCACACCAAACAGCGTGACGGACGACTGAGCCGAGGCAACACCGGCAACAGCCAGGGCAGCCAGAGCAGCTGCCCTTTCGCAGTGGACGGCTAGAGTGGTGCGGCCATCGAGGCGCACAAAGAAAAAAGCCCCGAGTCTTGCGACTCGGGGCTAAATCCACCAATTGGAAGGGTGGAGGAGACAACTGGGTGTGCACCATGAAGTGCGCAGCAATGAAATAGAGTATACCCACCCTTTGTTGCGATGCAACAAGCAGGCGATGCTTTTCCCACACACAAGTTGATGTTTGGTGCGCATTTTTCCGCACGAATTCATCCCAATTGGAGCTGAACACCATGGAATGCACAGTAAGTTGGACCGGTGACGCAGGCACCCGATCGGCCATGGGCTTCGTGGCCGAGACCGGCAGCGGCCATGTCCTGATGATGGACGGCGCCCCGGACGCGGCTAAGCCCGAGAACGGCGGCCAGAACCTGGCGGCGCGGCCGATGGAAACCGTGCTCGCGGGCACGGGCGGTTGCACCGCCTACGACGTGGTGCTCATATTGAAGAGGGGGCGCCATCGCATCGAGCGCTGCAGCGTCAAGCTGACCAGCGAGCGCGCCGAGAAGGATCCCAAGGTCTTCACGAAGATCCACATGCACTTCACCGTGGCGGGCAAGGGGATTCCGGCCACCGCCGTGGAGCGGGCGATCGCTCTCAGCCACGAAACCTACTGCTCCGCCAGCATCATGTTGGCGAAGACGGCGGAAATCACGACCAGCTTCGATCTGATCGAGACCTGAAAACCCCGTTGGATGGCGACCGAAGGCCCTAGATTCGGTGGGCGACGGTCGTCATGATCCGCGATGCCAAGCGCATCAGGGCCTTGGCCGGGGCCGGCAGTTCCGCGGCGCCCGCGTCGACGGCCTGCGTGGCATGGCGGGCTTCGTCGATCTTCATCTGCTCGACCACGGCGCGGGACGCGTGATCGGTCGACGGCAGGCGGTCCAGGTGGCTTTCGAGGTGCGCTTCCACCTGGCGCTCGGTCTCGGCGACAAAGCCGAGGCTCAAGGGATCGCCCAGGCGTCCGGCAATCAGGCCGAGACCGAAGGCGCCTGCATACCAGAGTGGGTTCAGGAGGGACGGGCGGGCGCCCAAGTCGTCCAACCGCTGCCGGGTCCAGGCCAGGTGATCGGTTTCTTCATGCGCGGCTTCCAGGAAGTGCGCACGCAGCGCCGGGTCCCGCGCCACGGCGGCCTGGGCGGTGTACAGCGCCTGGGCACAGACTTCGCCGACATGGTTCACGCGCATCAGCGCACCGGCCTCGCGGCGCTCCGATTCGCTCAATTCACCTTGCGGCTGGATCGCGGGCGGAAGCGCCCGAGTGGCGTGAGATCGGGCAAAAAGCGTGCGCAAAGCCGCATCGGCGGCTGTGAGGGCAGGGTCGAGCAGGGCGGTCATGGGTCTATTTGAACGCACCTGTCCGGCGATGCAAGAACAGCACATTTCGTTTCATATCGTGGCAAAACCACCCGTCTAAGTCCTTTGTTGCACGACTGCAACGAAACACGCGGGGCTTCCAAGATTTAGGGCGATTTGTTTTGCCCTGCCGCAGCGGCTCTGGTGCAATAGCATCAACTTCCCAAAAGGAGGTTGGCCCGGGGTCCGGTGGGAGCACAAAAGTGCCAGTCACGGTGAGCCCTTCGCACCGGAGCCCTATGTTTAACCTTGGAGAAACTTGCAATGAAAAAATCTCTAGTTGCTCTGGCTGCCCTGGCTGTTGCCGGTGTTGCCTCGGCTCAGTCGTCCGTCACGCTGTTTGGTGTGGTCGACGCGTCGATCAGCGGCTACTCGTCCACCTCGCGTGACCTGAACGGTGCCACCTTCCTGAACCCGTTCTACCTGAACAAGGGCAGCGTCAAGGCAAGCCGTCGCGAACTGGCTAACTCGGGCTACAACTCCAGCCGTCTGGGCTTCCGTGGTACGGAAGACCTCGGTGGTGGCCTGGCAGCCAGCTTCTGGCTCGAAGCTCCGATCAGCAACGACAACGGCCAAGAAGGCATCGCCACGTTCGCACGTCGTTCGACCGTGAGCCTGTCGGGCGGTTTCGGTGAAATCCGTCTGGGCCGTGACTACACCCCGACGTTCTGGAACGACACCGTGTTCGATCCGTTCGGCACCAACGGCGTTGGCACCAACCTGATCTCGACGGCTAGCGGCTCGTTCGGCGCATTCGGCACCCCCGCTGCTTCGACCGCTCCGTTCACCAACGTTGGCACCAGCAACTACGTTCGCGCCAGCAACACCATCGGCTACTTCCTGCCGCCGAACCTGGGTGGTTTCTACGGTCAAGTGCAGTACGGCTTCGCTGAGAAGACCAAGTACAGCCCTGGCCTGGCAACGCCTGATGTGGCTAACAGCCAGCGTCAAGGTCGTTACGTCGGCGGTCGCTTCGGCTACGCCAACGGCCCCCTGGACGTTGCTCTGGCTTACGGCAGCAGCACCGTGGGTGACCAGTTCTACGTCGGCACGACCACCAAGGTCAACACGCTGAACCTGGGCGCTTCGTACGACTTCGGTCCCGTGAAGCTGTTCGGTGAACTGTCGCGCGCCAAGAACAAGGTTGACTACGAAGTCACCCCGTTCGCCGGTGGCCGTCCTGACATCGACCTGACCGGTTACCTGCTCGGCGTGACCGTGCCGGTCGGTGCTGGCCTGATCCGCGCTTCGTACTCGAGCGTCAAGTACGACTACAACCAGCCCGCAGTGCTGTTCCAGCCCGCAGTTGCTGACCCGAAGGCCAACAAGCTGGCTATCGGCTACGTGCACAACCTGTCGAAGCGCACGGCTCTGTACGCTACCGTTGCTCGCGTGAGCAACAAGAACGGTGCTTCGCTGACCGTCGGCGGCCCGGCTTTCGTGACCACGGGTGGCTTCACCCCGAAGACCTCGACCGGCTACGACTTCGGTATCCGTCACGCTTTCTAATTTGATGCTGGCGCAAGCCAGCTTCGAATCGAAAGACTGAAAGCCACCCGGCGCAAGCCGGGTGGCTTTTTCTTTTGGCGCGCGCCTGTTCTCACTCGTAAAAATTGCGCCTCCACCCCCGGGGAACCCCCGTGCGGGCACGCTGTTTGCACTGCTAGCATGCCGCGATCACTCTTGTTGCTGAATGACTGCCTTTGTACTGCGCCGCCTGATCCAGGCCGTGATCGTGATGATCGCGGTTGCGTTCATTGCCTTCCTCCTCTTTCAATATGTCGGCGACCCGGTCGTGTTCCTGCTGGGGCAGGATGCCAAGCCCGACCAGATCCGTGAAATGCGCGCCGCATTGGGGCTCGACCGACCCTTCTTCGTGCAGTTCTGGCACTTCCTCGTCAACGCCGCGCAAGGCGAATTCGGACTGAGCCTGCGCCAGGGCGCCAAGGTGTCGCGCCTGATCGGCGAGCGCTTCCCGGCCACGCTCGAACTCGCGCTCGTGGCCGCGGCCCTGGCGTTGTTCGTCGGCATTCCGATGGGCGTGTACACCGCCCTGCGCCGTGGCACCTTCATGAGCCAGGTGTTCATGACCGTCTCGCTGCTCGGCGTGTCGCTGCCCACCTTCCTGATCGGCATCCTGCTGATCCTCGTCTTCGCCGTGACGCTGGGCTGGTTCCCGAGCTTCGGGCGCGGCGACACCGTGCAGTTCGGCTGGTGGACCAGCGGCCTGTTCAAGGCCGACGGCTGGCACCACATCATCCTGCCCGCGGTGACGCTGGCGATCTTCCAGCTCACGCTGATCATGCGGCTGGTGCGCGCCGAGATGCTCGAGGTGCTGCGCACCGACTACATCAAGTTCGCGCGCGCACGGGGCCTGTCGAACCGCGCGATCCACTTCGGCCACGCCCTCAAGAACACGCTGGTGCCGGTCATGACCATCACCGGCCTGCAGCTCGGCGGCCTGATCGCCTTCGCGATCATCACGGAGTCGGTGTTCCAGTGGCCCGGCATGGGGCTGCTCTTCATCCAGGCCGTGACCTTCGCGGACATCCCCGTGATGGCCGCCTATCTGTGCCTGATCGCACTGATCTTCGTGGTGATCAACCTCGTGGTCGACCTGTTGTACTTCGTGGTCGATCCCCGGCTGCGCGTGGGCAAGGCGGGAGGCCATTGAGGTGAGTGTCGCAACCGCTGCCGCAACGCCGCGCCTGCAGGCCTCCGGCCGGGCCTTCGCGCACATCGCCAGCTTCTACCCCGAGATCACGGCCTTTCGCCGCGACCTGCACGCCCACCCCGAGCTCGGCTTCGAAGAGGTCTACACGGCGGGCCGCGTGCGCGAGGCGCTGCGCGCCTGCGGTGTGGACGAGATCCACGAGGGCATCGGCAAGACCGGTGTCGTCGGCGTCATCCGCGGCAAGTCGACGGCCAGCGGCCGCATGATCGGCCTGCGCGCCGACATGGACGCGCTGCCCATGCGCGAGGACAACGACTTCGGCTGGCGCTCCGCCAACGACGGCCTGATGCACGGCTGCGGCCACGACGGCCACACCGCCATGCTCGTCGGCGCCGCGCGCTACCTGGCCGAGACGCGCGACTTCGACGGCACCGCCGTGCTGATCTTCCAGCCCGGCGAAGAAGGCTTGGCCGGTGCGCGCGTGATGATCGAAGACGGCCTGTTCGACCGCTTCCCGGTGAACGCCGTCTACGCCATGCACAACTGGCCCGCGATGCCGGCCGGCACCGTCGGCATCAACCGCGGCGCGATGATGGCCGCGGCCGACCGCGTGACGATCGAGATCAAGGGCAAGGGCGGCCACGGCGCGCATGCCTACCAGACCATCGACCCCGTCGTGGTGGCCGCGCACATCATCACCGCGGCGCAGACCATCGTGTCGCGCAGCGTGCGCCCCATCGACGCAGCTGTCGTCAGCATCTGCGCCGTGCAGGCCGGCGATCTCGGCGCGATGAGCGTGATCCCGGGCGAGGCCACGCTGGTCGGCACCGTGCGCACCTTCAGCGCGCGCGTGCAGGCGCAGGTCGAGCAGCGACTGAGCGAGCTGTGCACGGCCATTGCCGCCGGCTTTGGCGCGACCGCGACGATCAAGTACGAACGCATCTACCCGGCCACGATCAACACCGCGCCCGAAGCGATGTTCGCGGCCGACGTGGCGCAGGCGCTGGTCGGCGCGAAGAACGTCGATCGCAACCTGGAGCCCAGCATGGGTGCCGAAGATTTTTCCTTCATGCTGCAGAAGAAGGCCGGTGCCTATCTGCGCATCGGCCAGGACGCCCGCAGCGGCGCCTTCCTGCACAACAGCCGTTACGACTTCAACGACGAGATCCTGCCGCTGGGCGCCGCTTTGCATGCGGGCCTGATCGAGCAGGGCATGCCGCTGGCTGCTACCCGCAGCCTGCAGCCAGGGAAAGCCGCCGCCACCGCGGCGCCGTGATGTGTTCGATTTCAACCCGAGGAGTGTTCCCATGAGTTTCAAGAAGCAAGCGGCTGCGGTCGCTGTCCTGTGCGCCCTGGGCGCCGTCAGCATGGTCGCCAGCGCGCAGACCATCCGCATCGCGAACCAGGGCGACGCCCTGTCGCTCGACCCGCACTCGCTCAACGAGTCGCTGCAACTGAGCGTCACCGCCAACGTCTATGAAACTCTCGTGGGCCGCAACAAGGACCTGAGCCTGGCGCCGCTGCTGGCCACGAGCTGGAAGCAGACCTCGCCGAACGTGTGGCGCTTCGAACTGCGCAAGGGCGTGGTGTTCCATGACGGCACGCCGTTCAGCGCCGACGACGTCGTGTTCAGCTTCGCGCGTGCGCAGGGCGACGGCTCCGACATGAAGGCCACGCTCAGCGAGATCAAGGCCGTGCGCAAGGTCGGCGACCTCGCCGTCGAAATCGAGACCAACGGTCCGTTCCCGATCCTGCCCGACGTGATCTCGCTCACCATGATCATGAGCAAGAAGTGGTGCGAGGAAAACCAGGCCACCAAGCCCGTCGACCGCCGCAAGGGCATCGAGAACACCGCCTCGTTCAAGGCCAACGGCACCGGCCCGTTCCGCGTGCGCGAGCGCCAGCCCAACGTGCGCACGGTGTTCACGCGCAACGGCACCTACTGGGGCAAGATCGACGGCAACGCGCAGGAGATCGTGTTCACGCCCATCGCCAACCCCGCGACCCGCGTGGCCGCGCTGGTCTCCGGCGAAGTCGACGTGATGGAGCCCGTGCCTGTGCAGGACATCGCGCGCATCAACGCCGCGCCCAACGCCCGCGTCATCACCGGCCCCGAGATGCGCACCATCTTCCTGGGCATGGACCAGAAGCGCGACGAGCTGCAGTACTCGAACGTGAAGGGCAAGAACCCGTTCAAGGACAAGCGCGTGCGCCAGGCCTTCTACCAGGCCATCGACATCGCCGGCATCCAGCGCACCGTGATGCGCGGCGCCTCCAAGCCCACCGCGCTGCTCGTCGGCCCGGGCATCAACGGCTGGACCGCCGACCAGGACAAGCGCTTGCCTTTCGACGTCGATGCCGCCAAGAAGCTGCTGACCGAAGCCGGCTACCCCAACGGCTTCGAAGTCTCGATGAACTGCCCGAACGACCGCTACGTCAACGACGGCCAGATCTGCCAGAGCGTGGCCGCCAACCTGGCCAAGATCGGCGTGAAGATCAACCTCGTGGCCGAGACCAAGGGCACCTACTTCCCGAAGATCCTGCGCCGCGACACCAGCTTCTACATGCTGGGCTGGACCCCGACTACCTACGACTCGCACAACGCGCTGAGCTCGCTCACCTCGTGCCCCGACGACAAGGGCACGGGCCAGTTCAACCTGGGCGCCTACTGCAACCCGAAGCTGGACGAGTTGACCAAGAAGATCCAGTCCGAGTCGGACAAGGCCAAGCGCAACGAGATGATCAAGGAAGCCTTCAAGGTCCACACCGACGACATCGGCCACCTGCCGCTGCATCAGCAGTCGCTGGCCTGGGGCGTGAGCAAGAAGGTCGAGCTGGTGCAGCTGGCCGACAACTTCATGTACTTCAAGTGGATGAGCATCAAGTAAGTCGACCGTGGGCCGCTGCCTGAGCGGCCCGACCATGGGCCCGCTTCTTGCGGGCCCATTCTTTTTTGCCTCACGATGAAAAATAACCCCCACGCGGCCCGGCGATGAAAAAAACCCTTGCTCGCTGGCTCGACAGCGATGTCGGCTACAGCTTCCGCACCTCGCCGGTGGCGATCGCCGCCGCCGTCATTGCGCTGGTGTGCGTCTTCTGTTCGGTGTTCGCCGGATGGGTGTCGCCGCACAACCCCTTCGACCTCGCCACCCTCGAACTCGGCGACGCCCGCCTGCCGCCGGCGTGGAGCGCCGAAGGCTCCACCAAATACATCCTCGGCACCGACGACCAGGGCCGCGACATTCTTTCGGCCGTGATCTACGGCGCCCGCATCTCGCTGATCGTCGGCGTGGTGTCGGTGGTGCTGTCGGTCGTGGTCGGCGTGGTGCTCGGCCTGCTGGCCGGCTTCTTCGGCGGCTGGCTCGACTCCTTCCTCATGCGCGTGTGCGACGTGATGCTGTCGTTCCCGCCGATCCTCGTGGCGCTGCTCATCGCCGGCGTCGGCCGCGCGCTCTTTCCGGGCGCGCACGAGTCGCTGGCCTTCGGCGTGCTGATCATCTCGATCTCGCTCACGGGCTGGGTGCAGTACGCGCGCACCGTGCGCGGCTCCACGCTGGTGGAGCGCAACAAGGAATACGTGCAGGCCGCGCGCGTCACTGGCGTGGCGCCGCTGCGCATCATGCTGCGCCACGTGCTGCCCAACGTGATGGGGCCGGTGATGGTGCTGGCCACCATCCAGGTCGCGACCGCGATCATCACCGAGGCCACGCTGTCGTTCCTGGGCGTCGGCGTGCCGCCGACCTCGCCTTCGCTGGGCACGCTCATCAGCATCGGCAACCAGTACCTGTTCTCGGGCGAATGGTGGATCACGGTGTTCCCGGGCCTGATGCTGGTGCTGATCGCACTCAGCGTGAACCTGCTCGGCGACTGGCTGCGCGACGCGCTCAATCCGCGCTTGCGCTGAACAGAAAAGGAGAACGCCTCATGACGCTGCTCCAGGTCAAAGACCTCGTCGTCGAATTTCCGAACCGCCGCGGCACGCTGCGTGCGCTCGACCGCATTTCCTTCGACATCGCGCCCGGGGAAATCCTCGGCGTGGTGGGTGAGTCGGGTGCGGGCAAGTCGCTCACCGGCGCGGCCATCATCGGCCTGCTCGAACCGCCGGGCCGCGTGGCCGGCGGCGAAATCCTGCTCGAGGGCCAGCGCATCGACAACCTCGGTTTCGATGCGATGCGCCCCATCCGCGGTCGCAAGATCGGTGCGATCTTCCAGGACCCGCTGACCTCGCTGAACCCGCTGTACACGGTGGGCCGCCAGCTCATCGAGACCATCCGCACGCATTTGCCGGTGAACGAATCCGAAGCGCGTAAGCGCGCCATCGGCTTGCTGCAGGACACCGGCATTCCCGCCGCCGAACAGCGCATCGACCACTTCCCGCACCAGTTCTCGGGCGGCATGCGCCAGCGCGTGGTGATTGCCCTGGCGCTCGCGGCCGAGCCCAAGCTCATCGTGGCCGACGAGCCGACCACCGCGCTCGACGTGTCGATCCAGGCGCAGATCATCCAGCTGCTCAAGCAGGTCTGCAAAGAGCGTGGTGCGGCGGTGATGCTCATCACGCACGACATGGGCGTGATCGCCGAGACCTGCGACCGCGTGGCCGTGATGTATGCGGGCCGAATCGCCGAGATCGGCCCGGTGCACGAGGTGATCCACCAGCCCGCGCACCCCTACACCTCGGGCCTGATGGCGTCGATCCCCGACATGACGAGCGACCGCGAACGGCTCAACCAGATCGACGGCGCCATGCCGCGGCTCAATGCCATTCCGACCGGCTGCGCCTACAACCCGCGCTGCCCGCGCACCTTCGCACGCTGCCTGACCGAACGGCCCGAGCTGATGCATGCGGGCGCCACGCGCGCCTCCTGCTGGCTGCACGACGCCGCCGACCCGCATGCGGGCCAGGCCGAGATCGCCGCGCAGCACCACGACGCCCTGGCGGCCGGCGAGCGCGCCACGCCCGAGGCGGCCGAACCCCTGGCGGAGGTGACCCGATGAGCGCCGTGATCGAACCCCGCAAGGACGCTGCGGCAGCAAAGACCAAGACCGGCGAGCCGCTCGTGGTCGCGCACGACCTCGCGCGCACCTTCGACGTCTCGCCGCCCTGGCTCAACCGCGTGCTCGAACGCAAGCCACGCGTGCTGCTGCACGCGGTCGACGGCGTGAGCTTTTCCATCGAGCGCGGCAAGACGCTCGCGCTGGTCGGCGAATCGGGCTGCGGCAAGAGCACCGTGGCGCGCTTGCTGGTGGGCCTGTATGCACCCACGCGCGGCGGCCTGCAGTTCGACGGGCAGGACGCGCACGCCGCGTTCAAGACGCCCGAAGGCCGTCAGCTGCGCCGCCGCATCCAGATGATCTTCCAGGACCCCTACGCGAGCCTCAACCCGCGCTGGATCGTCGAGGACATCATCGGCGAGCCGCTGCGCGAGCACGGCATCCTGAGCGACAAGGACGCGCTGCGCCAGCGCGTGGGCGAGCTGCTGCAGTCGGTCGGCCTTTCGCCGCTGGACATGAGCAAGTACCCGCACCAGTTCTCGGGCGGCCAGCGCCAGCGCATTTCGATTGCCCGCGCGCTCGCCACGCAGCCCGAGTTCCTCGTGTGCGACGAGCCCACCTCGGCGCTCGACGTGAGCGTGCAGGCGCAGGTGCTCAACATCATGAAGGACCTGCAGCGCGAGCAGGGTCTGACGTACCTGTTCATCTCGCACAACCTCGCCGTGGTGCGTCATGTGGCCGACCAGGTCGGCGTGATGTACCTGGGCCGGCTGGTCGAGGTGGCGGACAAGCAGAAACTCTTCGCCGAGCCGCAGCATCCGTACACCCGCATGCTGCTCGACGCGATCCCGCAGATGAAGCACACGGGCCGTGCGCGCACGCCGGTGCAGGGCGAAGTGCCGAACCCGCTGAACCCGCCGACCGGTTGCGCCTTTCATCCGCGCTGTCCGCATGCGAATGCGCGGTGTTCGTCGGAGCGGCCGCAGCTGCTGAGCCTGAAGGGTGTGCAGGTGGCCTGCCACGCGGTGGAGGAAGGCCGTGTGTGAATGAGGGCGGCAGCCCGCAGGGCTGGCCGACGGACTTTCCGTACCGGCCGCACCTGCGCTTCTGCTCGCTGGGCAACGAGAACGTGCGGGAGGTGATGGAGGGCTTTCGCCTCGCCTGCGAACGCCTCGGCTACACCACAAGCATCGCGCCGGGGCCGGGTGTCGACAACGACGACATCAATCTCTTCTTTTTCGCGATGGGCCTGAGCCTGCCCTCGGACGACGAGCTGCCGCCGAACGCGATCGTCGTCAACTTCGAGCCGGCCCTGCCCGCGTTGCTTGCGGAGATGCCCGGCTACCAACGGCTGCTGCAGCGCGCCCATGTGTGGGAGTACAGCCTAGAGAACATGGTGCACCACCCGGCGCTGGGCATCCATCGATCCGACTACGTGGGCCCGGGCTTCGAGCCGCTGGCCACGCCGCTTCTGCCGGAGTCCGCGGTGCTGGACGACGCGCAGCAGGACATCGACGTCATCTTCTTCGGCGAGACGACGCCCCGGCGGCTGCAGGTGCTGGAGGCGTTGACGGCCGCCGGACTGCGGGTGGCCTACCCTTTTGGAAAGGCCTGGACGCCGGCGCAGCGCGACGCCTTGCTGCCGCGCGCCAAGGTCGGGCTGAACATGCGCAAGGCCGACCACTCCAGCACCGTGGAGCTGCCGCGCCTGTCGATCCTGCTGCGGCACCGCAAGGCCGTGGTATCGGAGCTGTATCCGCATTCCGAGATTCCGCCCGTGCTGCGCGACGCGGTCGAAGGGTGCACGAAGGACGAGCTGGTCGACCGCGTGCGCGCGCTGGTGGCCGATGCGCCGCGGCGGCGTGCGCTGGAAATGGCCGGGCCGCGGGCGCTGCAGTCCTTGCCGCCGCAGCATGAGGTGCTGGCGGGTGCGATGCAGCGTTATCTCGCGGCGGCTCGGCAGCGATGGGTGGGGCAGCAGGCGCTGAACGATGGTGGACCTGCTTCGCAGGTGTCGGTGCTGATGGTGACGCGCGACGATGAGACAAACGTCGCAGAGGCCTTGGCATCGATCGCTGAGCAAACCCTGCAGCCGCACCAGATCATCGTGGTGGACGACGGCTCCACCGACGCCACCGTCGCCGTAGTTCGCGCGCGCATGACCGCTGATCCGCGGCTGGCCGGGCTGCAGCTGTTGCAGGCGCCCGTTCGGATGGGTTGGGCGGCGGCCGCGCAATGGGGGCTGATGCAGGCGCGCGGCGATGCGCTGGCCTTGTGGTCGCCGACCGTGCGCTGTGCGCCCGAGCGCTTGCAGGTGCAGTCCGCGTTCCTGCGGACGTCGCCGGAGGTCGGCGCGGTCGGCGCCTGGTACACCCGCGACGGCGACGCGGAACCGCCGATGCAGCGGCTGCCGGAGATGCACGACCAGATCCTGGCCGCGCTGCTGGCGCATCTGCCGCATGAACAACCGCTGTGGATGGGCGGCCTGATGCTGTCGCTGCCCTGCATCCAGCAACGCGGGCTGGGCTTCGACGCCACGCTCGGCCGGTTCGCATGGCTCGGCCTGTTGCTGGAACTGGTGCGCGGCGGCGCGCGGCTCGCCAACCTCGGCATCAGTCTCAGCCAACTGACGACCCGCCACGTTGCGGGACTCGTGGAAACCGATGTGACGGCGCTGACCCGTGTGCGGGAACGCCTGCTGCCGCTGGTCTTCCCTGACGTGCCATCTGCCGATGCGCAGCGGCTGGCCCGGCTCTATGGCCAGCAATGGGCGCCCGATGCCGACGATGCCACGGCGCTGCTGCGCGACATGGCGGGCGCCTGCGCGCAGCAGGGCGACGTCCACGCGACCACCGTGCTGCGTGGTGAGAGCCTGCGCGTGCTGGCGGTGTATGCGGAGAACGGGCGACTGGCGCCGGGCTACCTCGACGCGCTGATGCGCGAGCCCTTGCTGCGCGATTTCCTGGCGCCGCTGGGCGAGCGCCTGCGTGCATTCGTGCCGTGAACCATGGCGCTTGCGCCGGGCGGTGTGCGTAAACGCACTTTCCCAGCCCTCACTCTGTTGCACAGTCCCGGGTTGGCCCCGAATCCACACCCCCTGACACGATGACCTCCACCCCGATGACCCGCCTGCTCGGCCGCCGCGGCTTTCTCATGGGCTCGGCGCTGGGCGCAACCGCCGCGCTGGCGTCGATGACCGAGATCGCACACGCGGCCGGCGCAGCACCGGCGCGCCGCATGCCCGTCATCTTCATCGGCCACGGATCGCCGATGAACGCGCTGGCGGACAACGCCTTCACGCGCCGCCTCGCCGCCTGGGGCCGCGAACTGCCGCGCCCCACTGCGATCCTCAGCGTGTCGGCGCACTGGCTCAGCCAGGGCGCGACCGGGGTCACGGTGCAGACGCGGCCCAAGACGATCCACGACTTCGGTGGCTTCCCGCAGGCGCTGTTCGACATCGAATACCCGGCACCGGGCCACCCTGCACTCGCGCGCGAAGCGATCGGCGCCGTCAAGCAAACGCCGGTGATCGCCACCGAGCAATGGGGGCTGGACCACGGCACCTGGACCGTGCTGAAGCACCTGTACCCGAAGGCCGACGTGCCGGTTTTCCAGCTCAGCATCGACTACGACAAGCCGGCCGCGTTCCACCATGCGGTGGGGCGCGACCTGGCGGCCTTGCGCGACCAGGGCGTGCTCGTGATGGGCAGTGGCAACGTGGTGCACAACCTGCGCGTCACCGACCGCGGCGCGCCCGATGGGCTCAAGGCCAGCCGCCCGTGGGCGCAGTCGTTCGACGAGGCGGTCAAGGCCGCGCTGGCCGGCCGGGACGACCGCGCGCTGATCGGCTACGAAAAACTCGAAGGGGCGTCGACCGCCGTGGCCATGCCGGACCACTACTTCCCCTTCCTGTATGCCCTGGGCGCTGCGGCGCCGGGCGAGCGTGCGAAGACGGTCTACGAAGGCTTCCAGTCGGGCACGCTCAGCATGCGCTGCCTTCAGTTCGGCTGAAGGCGCTGCGCGTTCGGCGGCGGTCTTACTGCTCCTCGCCCCAGGCGAAGCCGTCGCGCGCGATCATGGCGCTCGACGCGCTGGGGCCCCAGGTGCCGGCTGCATAGGGGCGCGGACCGCCGTCGGACTCCCACGAATCGATGAGCGGCTCGACCCAGCGCCAGGCTTCTTCCTGCTCGTCGCTGCGCACGAACAGGTTGAGGCGCCCGTCGATCACGTCCAGCAGCAGGCGTTCGTAGGCACCCACGCGTTCGGCGCCGAAGCGCTTGTCGAAGTCCAGGTCGAGCTGCACCGGCGCCAGTTGGGCGGCGCTGGCGTGGCCGTTGCCGCCGCGCTGGCGGTTGTCCTGCGCCTGCGCGAGCATGTGCAGTTCCAGGCCGTCTTTTGGCTGCAGGTTGATCACCAGCTTGTTCACGTTGCCCGCCGGTGCGCGGTAGATGGCGTGCGGCGTGGGGCGGAAGTTGACCTCGATGCGCGCGTCGCGCGAGGCCAGCCGCTTGCCGGTGCGGATGTAGAAGGGCACGCCGGCCCAGCGCCAGTTGGCGATCTCGGTGCGCAGCGCCACGAAGGTCTCGGTGCGGCTGTCGGGGTTCACGCCCGGCTCGTCGCGGTAGCCCTGCACCCGCTCGCCGTAGGCCGTGCCGGCCGTGTACTGGCCGCGCACCGCGTGCAGGCCCAGGCTCTCGGGCGTCCAGGGCTTGAGGGCGCGCAGCACCTTGAGCTTCTCGTCGCGGATGGCGTCGGCGTGCGCGTTGATGGGCGGCTCCATGGCCACGGCGCACAGCAGCTGCAGCGCGTGGTTCTGCACCATGTCGCGCAGGGCGCCGGTCTGGTCGTAGAAGGCGCCGCGCTTTTCCACGCCCAGGTCCTCGGCCATGGTGATCTGGATGTTGGCGATGTGCTCGCGGCGCCAGATGGGCTCGAACAGGGCATTGCCGAAGCGCATCGCGAACAGGTTCTGCACCGAGGGCTTGCCCAGGTAGTGGTCGATGCGAAAGACCTGCTTTTCCTCAAGCACCTTGCCCACCGCGGCGTTGATCGCGCGGTTGGAGGCCAGGTCGTGGCCCAGCGGCTTCTCGAGCACGACGCGGGTGCGCGGGCCGTTGAGCCCGGCGGCGGCGATCTGCTCGACCACCTGCGTGAAGAGCGCGGGCGCCGTGGCCACGTACATCACGACCGTCTTGGCGTCGCGCTGCTTGAGCAGGTCGGCCAGGCTGGCGTAGTCGGCGGGCTTGGACAGGTCCATGCGCAGGTAGTGCAGCATGGACGCGAACTTCTTGAACTCCTCGGGGGTGGGGCGCTTGGCGCCTTCGACGGCGCTGAAGCGCGACTGGATCAGCTCGCGGTACTGGTCGTCCGACAGGTCGTCGCGCGCCACGCCGACGATGCGCCCGTCCTGCGGCAGGCTGCCGTGCCTGAAGGCCTGGAACAGCGCGGGCATCAGCTTGCGCCACGCAAGGTCGCCAGTACCGCCGAACAGAACGAGATCGAAGCTCATGAGAAAACTTTCCTTTGTCTGAATGCCGAGCAGGCAACGTGCCAGTCGCGATGGTACTTGTACCGATTCGGCACACCTGTACTAAAGCTACGCTGTCCCATGGCCGCGAGGCCTTTTTTTATTGCCGAGGCAGGGGAATACCAATGAAGAAGCTTTTCACGGCAGCCGCGCTGCTGGGTCTGTCGGCCGCCGCGTCGGCGCAGACCGTCAACGTCATCTGCTCGGTGCAGGCCGAGTGGTGCAACGTGATCTCCACCGTCTACGCCCGCACCACGGGCGTGCGCATCAACATGGCGCTCAAGGGCTCGGGCGAGGCGCTGGCCCAGCTCATCGCCGAGAAGGACAACCCCAAGACCGACGTCTGGTTCGGCGGCACGGGCGACCCGCACCTGCAGGCGGCCGAGCAGGGGCTCACGCTCGAATACAAGTCGCCCACGCTCACGCAGCTGCATCCCTGGGCGCAGCAGCAGGCCAAGCAGTCGGGCTACAAGACCGTGGGCATCTACTCGGGCCCGCTGGGCTTCGGCTACAACCCCGAGCTGCTCGCCAAGAAGAAGCTGCCCGTGCCCAAGACCTGGGCCGACCTGCTCAAGCCCGAGTACAAGGGCGACATCCAGGTGGCCAACCCGGCCTCCAGCGGCACGGCCTACACCATGATCGCCACGCTGGTGCAGCTCATGGGCGAGGACAAGGCCTTCGACTACCTCAAGGCGCTGCACAAGAACGTCGGCCAGTACACCCGCTCGGGCACCGGCCCGATCAAGGCGGTGGCGCGCGGCGAAACCGCGATCTCCATCAGCTTCGTGCACGACGGCCCGGGCGAGAAGATGCAGGGCTTCCCGGTCGAAACCATCACGCCCAGCGACGGCACCGGCGCCGAGATCGGCTCCATGAGCGTCATCAAGGGCGCGCGCAACCTCGATGCGGCCAAGAAGTTCTACGAATGGGCGCTCACGCCCGCCGCGCAGGAACTGGGCGCCGCCAACAAGCAGTTCCAGCTGCCGAGCAACGCGAGCGCCAAGCTCGACCCGCGCATTCCTGACTTCAAGAAGATCAAGTTCATCAACTACGACTACGCCAAGTACGGCGCCAGCGCCGAGCGTCGCCGCCTGATTGCGCGCTGGGAAAAAGACGTCAACTCGCTGCCGCGCTAAGTGCAGGCGCGTTCCAACGAAGGCGCGCCGGCCAACCCGGCGTCCCTGGCCGCCGCCCGGCGCGCGCGGCGATGGATCTGGGCCTGGGTCGCGCTGGGCCTGGCGGCCTATCTCGTGCTGCCCTGGTATGCGATCCAGGATGCGACCTGGTACGAAGCCGTTCCGCAGGTCTTCGGGCAGGCGGAAGGCGCCAACGGCCTGATGCAGGCGGCCACGCAGGGCCGCAGCTGGCTCTTCATCGGGCTGGCCGGGTTGTTGTTGTGCGCCGTCGGCGCGGCCTTGCCGGCGGGCAAGGCGCAGGGGCGCTGGCTGCTGGCGGGCGGCGCGATCGGCGCCATCGGCCTGGCCGTGGCGGGCTTCACCATCGGCGCGCGCGGCTGGAGCGTCGCGGCGCTCAACACCCAGTTCGGCGAACTGGCCGTGAACCAGTTCGGCATCGGCGCGGGCGGCTTCGTGGCGCTCACGGCGCTCGTGCTGCTGGCGGCCTTCGGCATGGCGCGGCTCGGCCTGTTCAAGGGCGACCTGTTCGTCTCTGCCTCGGTGGTCGGCTGCGGCGTGCTGATGGCGTTGTTCATCGCCTACCCGGTGAGCCGTGCGCTGTCGGGTGCTTTCTTCAACGAAGACGGGCAGTGGTCGATCGCGGCCTTTGCGGCGCGCGTGTTCACCGAGCGCATCTGGGGCCTGGGTTGCCTGGCGGGCGGGGTGCGCTGCGGCGTGGCGTGGAACACGCTGGTGCTGGCGCTGCTCACCGCGGCCGGGACCACCTTCCTGGGCACGCTGATGGCGCTGATGGCCGAGCGCGGCAACCGGCGCGGGCAGGGCGCATTGCGGGTGCTGGCGCTGCTGCCGATCATCACGCCGCCGTTCGTCGTCGGCCTGGGCCTCATCTTGCTGTTCGGCCGTGCGGGCATCGTCAACCAGGTGCTGGAGAACGTCTTCGGCATCGAGCCCACGCGCTGGTTCTACGGCATGCCGGGCGTGCTGGTGGCGCAGCTGTTCGCCTTCACGCCCATCGCCTTCATGATCATGCGCGGCGTGGTGCAGGGCATCGCGCCCAGCCTGGAAGAAGCTGCGCAGATGCTGCGCGCCGACCGGCGCCGCGCCTTCTTCACCGTGACGCTGCCGCTGCTCAAGCCCGGGCTGGCCAACGCCTTCCTGGTCGGCTTCATCGAGAGCATTGCCGACTTCGGCAACCCGGTGGTGGTGGGCGGGCAGTTCTCGGTGCTGTCGACCGACATCTTCTTTGCCATCGTCGGCGCGCAGTACGACCAGGGCCGTGCCGCGTCGCTGGCCTGGGTGCTCACGCTGTTCGCGCTCGGCGTGTTCGCGCTGCAGCGCGGGCTGCTCGGCAAGCAGAACTACACGACGGTGAGCGGCAAGGGCGACGCCGGCATCGCGATGGCACTGCCTGACGGCGTGCGTCGCACCATCCAGTGCATCGCGCTGCCGTGGATCGCCTTCACCGCCGTGGTCTACCTGTTCGCCTTCGCGGGCGGCTTCGTGCAGACCTGGGGCCGCGACTACAGCTTCACGCTCAACCACTTCAAGAGCGCCTTCGCGCTGGAGTGGGGCCAGTTCGGGCTGGTGTGGGCCGGTACGGCGTGGAACTCGCTGATCACCACGCTGAAACTGGCCGGCATCTCGGCGCCGATCACCGCGGCGCTGGGCCTGCTGATCGCCTGGCTGCTGGCGCGCAACGAGTTCAAGGGGCAGGGCGCCTTCGAGTTCGGCGCGCTGCTGGCCTTTGCGATCCCGGGCACGGTGCTCGGCGTGAGCTACATCCTGGCCTTCAACGTGCCGCCGTTCGAGCTCACGGGCACCGGGCTCATCATCGTGCTGTGCTTCATGTTCCGCAATCTGCCGGTGGGCGTGCGGGCCGGCACGGCGGCCTTCAAGCAACTCGACCGCTCACTCGACGAGGCCTCGCTGATGCTGCGCGCATCGACCTCGCAGACGCTGTTCAAGGTGGTGCTTCCGCTGCTCAAGCCGGCGCTGGTGGCGGCGCTGGTCTACAGCTTCGTGCGCGCCATGACGACGGTGAGCGCCGTGATCTTCCTGGTCACGGCCGAGAACGAACTGGCCACCACCTACATCATCGGCCGCGTCGGCAATGGCGACTACGGCATCGCGCTCGCCTACTGCACGGTGCTCATGGTGCTGATGTCGCTGGCCATTGCGCTGGTGCAGTTCGTGGTCGGAGAGCGCAAGTTGGGAAGACGCGGGGCCACGCCCAATCACCAAGGGCATCACAAAATGGAAAGCCTCTCCGCATGAACGGTATCGAATTCCGCAACGTCACCAAGCGCTACGGCACGGACAAGAACGGCCCGATGGCCGTCAAGGGCATCAGCTTCGAGGTGCCGGTGGGCACGCTCACCACCATCCTCGGCCCCTCGGGCTGCGGCAAGACGACCACGCTGCGCATGATCGCGGGGCTCGAATCGCCGACCTCGGGCTCGATCTTCATGGGCGGGCGCGACGTCACCACGCTCGGCCCGGGCGAGCGCAACGTGAGCATGATGTTCCAGAGCTACGCGCTGTTCCCGCACATGAACGTGATCGAGAACGTGGGCTACGGCCTGCGCATGAGCGGTGTGAAGAAGGACGAAGCCACGGTGCGCGCGCGCGAGGCGCTCAGGGGCGTGGGCCTGGTCGGCTTCGACGAGCGCCTGCCCAGCGAGCTGTCGGGCGGCCAGCAGCAGCGCGTGGCCCTGGCGCGCGCGCTGGTGCTCGAGCCGGCGGTGCTGCTGTTCGACGAGCCGCTGTCCAACCTCGACGCCCGTCTGCGGCGCGAGATGCGCGAGGAGATCCGCTCGCTGCAGCAGCGCCTGAAGCTCACCGTGGCCTACGTGACGCACGACCAGAGCGAGGCGCTGGCCGTGAGCGACCAGATCATCGTGATGGACCACGGCGTGATCGCCCAGCGCGGCACGCCCGAGCAGCTGTACGGCCGCCCCGAGAGCGAGTTCGTCGCCGGCTTCATGGGCGAGGCGATGGTGTTCCCGGCCGTGGCACAGGCCGACGGCAGCGTCACGCTCGGCCCGCTGCGGCTGCAGCCGCGCTACGCGGTGGCGCCCGGCACGGTGAAGGTGGCGGTGCGGCCCGAGGCTTGGGACATCGGCGCGCTCGACGGCCTGCCCGCCACGCTGCGCAAGTCGGCGTACCTGGGCAGCTTCTACGAATACGGCTTCGACACCCCGCTGGGGCCGGTCTTCGTGGTCTCGACCGACCTGTCGCGCCCGCTGGCAGCCGGCACGCAGACCACCCTGTCGCTCGGAACCCATGGCGTGAGCGTGGTGCCCGGCGCATGAAACAATGGCGCCATGAACGTGGTTTTCGATCTTGGCGCCGTGCTGTTCGCCTGGGAGCCGGCACGGCTGGTCCAGGCCCATCTCCCCTCTCACGCCCCCACTGACGCCGCCGCCGCGGCCCTGGGCCGGGCCCTTTTCCATCACGACGACTGGACCGGCTTCGACTGCGGCACCCGCACGCTGGACGATGCCATCGCCCGCATGTCGGCGCGGCTGGCGCTGCCCGCCGAGTCGCTGCACGCCATGCTCGACGGGCTCGGGGAGCGGCTGGCGCCGATCGACGTCACGGTCGCGATGCTCGAGGAGCTGCTCGTGCAGCGCGATGCCGGCGAGCCGCTGCGGCTGTACTACCTGTCGAACATGCCCGTGCCGTTCGCCCGCGCCCTCGAGCGCCGGCACGCCTTCATGCGGCGTTTCGACGGCGGCGTGTTCTCGGGCGACGTGAAGTTCCTCAAGCCCGAGCGCGAGATCTACGAGCTGCTGGCCATGCGCCACGGCCTCGACCCCGAGCAGACGGTGTTCATCGACGACTCGGCCGCCAACGTCGAGATGGCCCGCGCCTTCGGCTGGCACGCCATCCATTGCACCGCGCCCGACAAGCTGCCGGCGCAACTGCAGCGCTACCTGCCGGTGAGCACCACCCTGTCGGTGTCGAACCCCAGGCTGCGGGCGTAGTCCAGCTCGGCCTGCAGCGCGTCGTCCTCCAGGCGCGGCGCGCGCGACAGCACCCAAAGGTACTCACGGTCGGGCGTGCCGACCAGCGCCACTTGGTAGTCGCGGTCGAGCTTCAAGATCCAGTAGTCGCCCCACACCAGCGGCAGCCAGCCCATCCAGGCGGGGGCGAAGCGCACCTGCAGCCGTCCCGCGCCGGGTTGGCCGGCCACGGGCACCACGCGCGCGCTGCCGATGGCCTCGTCGAAGTTGCCGTCGTCGCGCACGCAGCGGTTGCGCACCTGCACGGTGCCGTCGGGCTGCGGCGTGTACTCGGCGCTCACCGGGCCGGCGCACTGTTTCTGGAAGCGGTTGGGCAGCCGCGCCTGTTCGTGCCAGACGCCGGCGTAGCGGTGCAGGTCGACCGGCGCCACCACCTGCAGCGGTGCGCGCATCAGCGGGGCGCCGTCGGCCGGGCCGGCGGGCCGGGCACGGGCCGTGCGCGCGGCGCCCAGCGCGTACCAGGTGGCCACGCCGCCCACGACGAAGGCGGTGGCCATGGTGCCGATCGCGTGGCTGGTGCGGCGGTCGTCGAAGGCGCGACCGGCGGCGGTCGCGGGGCGTGGGGGGCGAGGGGTCATGAGGGCTCCTGGGGAAAGTCGTTCTCGGCGTGGATGCCGCGTCCCGTTCAGGGTGCCCCGGGCCGCGGCCGGCTGCCGTCAGCCGGGGACCACAGCCCCTGTAGGGCAGGGCGGCCGACAACCCTTCGCGCTGCAGGCCGATGGAGCTTCGCGAAAACCCGTGCTACGGTTCGCATGAAAACATCGACCGCCGCGCAACTGCGTGCAGGACTTGTCACACCCCTCCCCGGATAATTGATTTCATGAACCAACTCGATGCACTCCGCCAGTGGACCACCGTGGTTGCCGACACCGGCGACTTCAAGCAGCTCAGCATTTCCAAGCCGCAGGACGCGACCACCAACCCGTCGCTGATCCTCAAGGCCGTGCAGAAGGCCGAGTACCGGCCGCTGCTCGATGAAACCGTGAAGGCCCATGCCGGCAAGCCGCTCGACGAAGTCATCGACCGCCTGCTGGTGCGCTTCGGCACCGAAATCCTCTCCATCATCCCGGGCCGCGTGTCCACCGAAGTCGACGCCCGCCTGTCGTTCGATACCGCCGCCACCGTGGCCCGCGGCGAGCGCATCGTGGCGCTGTACAAGGCCGAGGGCATCGACACCGAGAAGCGCCTGCTGATCAAGGTCGCCTCCACCTGGGAAGGCATCGAGGCCGCGCGCCTGCTCGAGCAGAAGGGCATCCGCACCAACCTCACGCTGCTGTTCTCGTTCGCGCAGGCCGTGGCCTGCGGCGCGGCCGGCGTGCAGCTCATCTCGCCCTTCGTGGGCCGCATCTACGACTGGTACAAGAAGTCGGCCGGTGCGAAGTGGGACGAAGCCGCCAGCGCGGGCGCCAACGACCCGGGCGTGAAGTCGGTGCGCGAAATCTTCAACTACTACAAGCAGCAGGGCATCAAGACCGAGGTCATGGGCGCGAGCTTCCGCAACGTGGGGCAGATCCAGGCGCTCGCTGGCTGCGACCTGCTGACCATCAGCCCCGAGCTGCTGGCCGAGCTGGCCGCGAGCAACGAGCCGCTCACGCACGCGCTCGACGCCAAGGCTGCCGCGAGCGGCAACGCAGAGAAGCTGAGCTACGACGAGGCGGGCTTCCGCTTCGCGCTCAACGAAGACGCCATGGCCACCGAGAAGCTTGCCGAAGGCATCCGCGCCTTCGCGGCCGACGCCGTGAAGCTCGAAAAGCTCATGCAGGAAAGCGGCAAGTAAACATGACCATGACCCTGCGCTGTGACCGCGCGCCGGCCTGGGCGCAACTGCAGTCCAGCTTCGACACGGCCGGTCGCCAGTTCGACCTTCGCCATGCCTTCGTGGAGGACGCCGAGCGCTTCGCGCGCTTCAGCCAGGAGGCGCCGCACGTTTTCGCCGACCTGTCGAAGAACCTGATCGACGCGCGCACCGAGGCGCTGCTGTTCACGCTGGCGCGCGAATGCGGCCTCGAAGCCCACCGCGACGCCATGTTCGCGGGCGCGCACATCAACAACACCGAAGACCGCGCCGTGCTGCACACGCTGCTGCGCGCGCCGGCCGATGCGGCCACCGGCCGCCAGACGGCCCACGAGTTGCGCGAGGTGCATGCCACGCTCGACGCCATGCTGGCCTACGCCGAGAAGGTGCGCAGCGACCACACGATCACCGACGTGGTCAACATCGGCATCGGCGGCTCCGACCTCGGCCCGCAGATGGCCGTGCTGGCGCTCGCGGAGTTCGTGGCGCCGGGCAAGCGCTTCCACTTTGTCTCGAACGTCGACGGCCACGAGCTGGCGGGCGTGCTCAAGGGCCTGGCGCCCGAGCACACGCTGTTCCTGGTCGCCTCCAAGACCTTCACCACGGCCGAGACGATGACGAACGCGCTCTCGGCCAAGCGCTGGTACGAGCAGTCGGGCGGCACCGACATCGCAGGCCATTTCGCTGCGCTCACCACCAACGTCGAGGCCGCGAAGCAGTTCGGCATCGACACCACCTTCGGCTTCTGGGACTGGGTGGGCGGCCGCTATTCGCTGTGGTCGGCCATCGGCCTGCCGATCGCGCTGGCCATCGGCGCCGACGGCTTTCGCCGGCTGCTGGCGGGCGCGCATGCGATGGACGAGCACTTCCGCACCGCGCCGCTCGAGCAGAACCTGCCCGTGCGCCTGGGCCTGCTCGACGTCTGGTACCGCAACTTCCACCGCTTCACGAGCCGCAGCATCGCGCCGTACCACAGCGCCCTGAAGCGCGTGCCGGCCTATCTGCAGCAGCTCGAGATGGAGAGCAACGGCAAGCAGGTCGATGCGAGCGGTGCGCCGCTGGCCTTCGGCACCTCGCCCGTGCTCTGGGGCGAGCCCGGCACCAACGGCCAGCACGCCTACTTCCAGATGCTGCACCAGGGCACCGACGTGATTCCGCTCGAATTCATGGCGGTGCGCGACGCCTCGCACGACCTTGACGGCCACCACCCCAAGCTGCTGGCCAATGCGCTCGCGCAGGCACAGGCGCTGATGGTCGGCAAGCTCGACGAAGGCGGCCACAAGAACTTCCCGGGCAACCGGCCGAGCACCTTCTTCGTGTTCGAGAAGCTCACGCCCGAAGCACTGGGCGCCTTCCTCGCGATGTACGAGCACCGTGTGTTCACCAGCGGCGCGCTGTGGGGCATCAACAGCTTCGACCAGTGGGGCGTGGAGCTCGGCAAGGTGCTGGCGCGCGACATCGAGCCGCGCCTGGCCTCGGGCGATGTCTCGGGGCTCGATGCCTCCACGGCCGGCCTGCTGCAGCGGCTGAGCACCTGACGGCGCACGTCACTGCAAGCCTCGCAAGCCTTGGCCAAAGGCTCTATCCACTAGGCCTTTAGGCCATTGGTTTGCAGCGCGGTGGCCGGTTTGGCCGAGTTTGTCGTTGCACAGCGCGCCGATATGATGGCCTCGGGGAAATTTCCCTGGGATTCATCAAGAGGAGCGAGTCAATGGACTTTCAAACAGCGGTCAAGACGTGCATCGCCAAGTACACCGATTTCACGGGTCGTGCGTCGCGTTCCGAGTTCTGGTGGTTTTTTCTGGCCCAGTTCGGCGTGCTCGTCGTGACGGGCCTGATCCATGAGTACGTGTACTTCATTGCAGCGCTGGCCCTGCTTCTGCCCGCCCTCGCGGTGGGCGTGCGCCGCCTGCACGACATCGGCAAGAGCGGCTGGTTCTTGCTGCTGTCGATCATCCCGCTGATCAATCTGGTGCTGATCTACTTCTTCGTTCAGCCGACGCAGCCGGAGAGCAACGCCTACGGCGAACCGCCGAGCGCCTGAGCTTTTTTCCTTCGAAGGGCCGCACACGCGGCCCTTTTTCTTTGGGGCGCCAGGTGGCTCAGGCCACCGCCGCCTCGATGGACGCAGGTGCAGCAGGCGCACCGCTTGCCATCCGCACGCACAGGTCGAAAGCCTGCTGCAGCCCTTCGATCTGCGCCACGCCCTGGCCGGCGATGTCGAAGGCGCTGCCGCTGGCCGATGTGGCCACGGGCACAGGCAGCCCGCCGTGCAGGGTCACGCCCTGCTCGAAGCCCATGAGCTTCATCGCGATCTGGCCCTGGTCGTGGTACATCGACACCACCGCGTCCACGTCGCCGCGCCGTGCGCCGATGAACACGGTGTCGGGCGAGAACGGGCCGCGCGCGTCGTGGCCTTCGGCGCGCAGCTGTTCGATGGCGGGCGCGATGATCTCGATCTCTTCCATGCCGATCGAGCCGCCGTCGCCCGCGTGCGGATTGAGGCCGGTCACGGCGATGCGTGGGTGTGTCACGCCGGCGCGGCGCAGTGCCGACGCGATGATCTTCACGGCGTCGCTCACGCCCTCCACCGTGATGTGCCGGGCCACGTCCTTCAGCGGAATGTGCGAGGTCACGCGCGAGGTCCACAGCGATCCGGTGAGGTTGAACTCGCAGACGAAGCCGGTGACGGCGAAGCGCTCCTGCATGTAGCGCAGCTCGTCCTCGTGCACGAGGCCGCCCAGGCGCAGCGAATGCTTGTTGAGCGGCGCGAAGAGGATCGCGTCGGCCTGGCCGTTTCGCACGGCCTGCGTGGCCAGCTCCAGCGCTTCGAACGAGGCCCGGCCCGAGCGCTCGTTCGATTCGCCGAGCACCGGCTCCTCGCCCGCCATCCAGTCGCGCACGAGGAGGCTCGGCCGGCCGTCCTCGAAGCGCAGGCTGTCGAGGGCGTTCACCTGCAGCGGGGCCAGCTTCGCGCCCGCCACGCGCTCGCCTGCGGCCAGCACGACGGGGTCGGCGATCAGCAGCACGCGCGCGGCGTCGAGGTTGCGCTGGCGCGCGAGCAGCTTCACGGCCATCTCGGGGCCGACGCCGCTGGGGTCGCCGAGCAGCACGGCGATGCGGGGTTTGGCGGAGGTCACGCGCGGGGTTGTCGATGGGGTAGACATGGTCGGCAATGGAGGTGGAGAAAAGAGAAAGAAGGGACGGCTTCACTCGGCCTTGATGCGCGCGTCGCGCACGAGCCGGCCGTAGTGGTCGAACTCCTGCCGGTTCATCGCCGCGAAGGGTTCGCCGGTCAGCGTGCCGGGCTCGCCGCCCAGGGCCTTGATGCGCGACTGCACGTCCGCCAGGCCCATCGTGCGCGTGAGTTCGGCGCTCAGCCGTTCGACCGCCGGACGCGGCGTGCCGGCCGTCGCGTACAGGCCGTACCAGGTCGACACGTCGGCGCCCTTGACGCCCTGCTCGGCCAGCGTGGGCACATCGGGCAGCTCGGGCGAGCGCTGCGGTGCGCTCACGGCCAGCGCGCGGAACTTGCCGGCGCGGATCTGGCCCATGGCCGACGAGGTGCTGTCGAACATCATCTCGACCTCGCCCGAGATGATGTCGATGTGCGCCTGCGAGCTGCCCTTGTAGGGCACGTGGATCGAGGTCATGCCCGTGGCCAGGTTGAAGGCTTCGCCGCCCACGTGCTGCGTGCTGCCGATGCCCGACGACGCGTACTTGAAGCCGCCGGGTCTGGCCGCCATGGCCGTGAGCAGGTCCTTCACCGATTTGTAGGGCGAGCTGGCCGACACCACCAGCACGTTGGGCATCACGGCCACGAGGCCGATGGGTTGCAGGTCTTTCAGCGGGTCGTACTTGAGCTTGAGGATGTGCGGCGCCACGGCCTGTGCCGTGTTGGTGGCGAGCAGCAGCGTGGCGCCGTCGGCCGGCGCGCGGGCCGTGAGTTCGCCGGCGATGGTGTTCGATGCGCCGGGGCGGTTCTCCACCGTCACGGGCTGCTTGAGCACGGGCGCGAACTTGTCGGCCAGCACGCGCGCGAGGATGTCGGTGCCGCCGCCCGGCGAGGCGCCGACCAGGATGCGCAGCGGCTTGTCGGGGTAGGCCGGCTGCGCGCCCGCGTTCAGGCAGGCGGCCAGCGCCAGGAGCGCCGCCAGGCCGGCACCGCGGGCCAGGGGAAAGAGGGTCATCGCGTCGTCTCCTGCTTGTTGTGGGCCCGAGCCTACGGAGCTTCGGTCGCGCGATCCAATCGAAAAAGGCCGAAGCTCCATATACTTTTGTGCATGAAACCCGGCCTCACCGACGCTTCGCTGATGCTGCATGTGAGGCCGCGCCAGCTGCTCCTGCTGGCCCGGCTCGATGCGCACCGCCACCTCGGCCGCGCGGCCGAGGCCATGAACATCAGCCAGCCCGCCGCCACCAAGCTGCTGCAGCAGCTGGAGGAGTCGCTGGGCGAACAGCTCTTCGAGCGCCTGGCGCGCGGCATGGCGCCCACGCCCTACGGCGAGATCCTGATCCGCTACGCCCACCGCGTGCTCAGCGACTTCGGCACCGCGCGCGAGGAAATGCTCGCGCTGCGTTCCGGCCTGAGCGGCGCGCTGCGCGTGGGCAGCGTGCCGGGCGCGGTGCCCGAGCTGCTGGCACCGGCGCTGGTCGCCTACCACCTGCGTCATCCGCAGGTGGCCGTGTCGGTGGTGGTCGAGACCAGCGACCTGATGCAGGCGCAGCTGGAGCAGGGCGACGTCGACCTCGTGCTGGGCCGCCTCACCGACGGCCACGACGAGGCCAAGTACGCGAGCGTGCCGCTGCTGGGCGAGTCGCAGGTGGTCGTGGTGCGCGCGGCGCACCCGGTGTTCGAGCGCGCGGCCACGGTCACGCTGGCCGAGATGGCGACCTGGTCGTGGGTGCTGCAGCCGCCGGGCTCGCCGCAGCGCGGGCGCTTCGAGGCGGCGATGCGCGAGGCGGGCATCCAGGCGCGGCTCGACATCATCGAAACGGCATCGCCCATCGCGATCACGGCGCTGCTGGAGAACTCCGACATGGCCGCCGTCATGCCGGCCTCGCAGGCCAACCATTACGGTCGGCTGGGCGTGCTGCGCACCGTGCCGGTCGAGCTGCCGGTGCGCGTGCCGCCGATCTGCCTCATCACCCGCGAGGACCGCGCGCTGTCACCGGCGGCGGCGCAGTTCCGACGCCAGCTGCTGGGCGGGCACGCGTGACGGGCGAGAACTTCAGTCGGACAGTTTTCCATCCTGAATTGCGTTAACTAGGGATTTCACTAGCCAACTGGTGCAAGAGAGTACTGGTTGGGCCGCTCGAAATACCAAAATCGCAAGCGCGTTTCTCCAGAATCCGGGCACGGCGACCACGATACCGAGGCGTCGCTCACCCAAGGAGACACCATGAAGCGCTTTCTGAAAGCGGGCCTCGCCCTCGCACTCATCGGCACGGGCCTTGTGTCCCACGCCGCCACCGAACTCGTGATCGCGACCGTCAACAACGGCCACATGATCGAGATGCAGAAGCTCACGCCCTTCTTCGAAAAGGCGAACCCCGACATCAAGCTCAAGTGGGTCACGCTCGAGGAAGGCACGCTGCGCCAGCGCGTGACCACCGACATCGCCACCAAGGGCGGCCAGTTCGACGTGATGACCATCGGCCTGTACGAAGCGCCGATCTGGTCGAAGAAGGGTTGGCTGCAACCCATCGCCACCGATGCCGCCTACGACGCCGATGACCTGCTGCCCGCCATTCGCGCCGGCCTGTCGCACGAAGGCAAGCTCTACGCGGCGCCCTTCTACGGCGAGAGCTCGATGCTCATGTACCGCAAGGACCTGGCCGACAAGGTCGGCTTCAAGATGCCCGAGCAGCCCACCTGGGCGCAGGTGAAGGAGCTGGCCGGCAAGATCCATGACCCCAAGGGCGGCCTGTACGGCATGTGCCTGCGCGGCAAGCCGGGCTGGGGCGACAACATGGCCTTCCTGACCACGCTGGTCAACACGAACGGCGGCCAGTGGTTCGACATGCAGTGGAAGCCGCAGATCGACACCAAGCCCTGGAAGGACGCGATCGGCTTCTACGTCGACCTCATGAAGGCCTACGGCCCGCCGGGCGCTTCGGCCAACAGCTTCAACGAGAACCTGGCGCTCTTCAACGAAGGCAAGTGCGGCATGTGGGTCGACGCGACCATCGCGGCCTCGTTCATCAGCGACCCCAAGCAGTCGAAGGTGGCCGACAAGGTGGCCTTCGCGCAGGCCCCGGTGGCCGTGACGCCCAAGGGCGCGAACTGGCTGTGGACCTGGAACCTGGCCATTCCCGCCAGCTCGACCAAGGGCGCCGCCGCGCAGACCTTCGTGAAGTGGGCGACCTCCAAGGAGTACGTCAACCTCGTGGCCAAGGAGCACGGCTGGGGCACGGTGCCCACCGGCACGCGCAAGTCGACCTACGCGAACCCCGAGTTCCAGAAGGTCGCCAATTTCGCCGCCGCCGAGAAGAAGGCCATCGACAGCGCCAACCTCAGCGACAGCACCTTGCCCAAGTCGCCGTACGTCGGCGTGCAGTACGCGGCCATTCCCGAGTTCCAGGCCATCGGCGTGGCGGTGGGCCAGCAGATGAGCGCGGCACTGTCGGGCAAGGTCACTGTCGACCAGGCGCTGAAGACTTCGCAGCTCGCTGCGGAACGCGAAATGAAGAAGGCCGGCTACTACAAGTAAGCCACGCTTCTTCCCCTCTCCCCGCGGGGAGAGGGCCGCAGCCTGAGAGGAACAGACCATGAAAAGACTCCTGCCCCGCGCCCTCATGGCGCCCGCCGTGCTCACGCTCTTCCTGTGGATGATCGTGCCGCTGCTGATGACGTTGTACTTCTCGTTCGTGAACTACAACCTCATGCAGCCCGGCGAACGCACGTTCGCGGGCATCGAGAACTTTCACTACTTCGTCACCGACCCCGACTTCTGGCCGGCCACGTGGAACACGCTGCTGCTCATCGGCAGCGTGATCGTCATCACGGTGGTGTTCGGCGTGCTGCTCGCGCTCCTGGTGAACGAGCCCTTCCCGGGCCGCGGCATCGTGCGCGTGCTGCTGATCTCGCCCTTCTTCGTCATGCCCGCAGTGAATGCGCTGCTGTGGAAGCACATGATGATGAACCCCATCTACGGCATCCTGGCCGACGTGTGGCGCTTCTTCGGCGCGCAGCCGGTCGACTGGCTCACCGACGTGCCGCTGTTCTCCGTGATCATCATGGTGGCGTGGCAGTGGCTGCCCTTCGCCTGCCTGATCTTCATCACCTCGCTGCAGTCGCTCGACCGCGAGCAGATGGAAGCGGCGCGCATGGACGGCGCGAGTTCGTTCCAGCGCTTCTTCTATCTCACCATTCCGCACCTGGGCCGCCCGATGGCCGTGGTGATCATGATCGAGATGATCTTCCTGCTCAGCGTGTTCGCCGAGATCGCCATCACCACCAATGGCGGCCCGGGCAACGAGAGCACGAACATGACCTACATGATCTTCAAGCAGTCGCTCATGAACTTCGACGTGGGCGTGGCGTCGGCCGGTGCGTTGTTCGCGGTGGTGCTGGCCAACATCGTGGCCGTGTTCCTCATCCGCATCATCGGCAAGAACCTCGACTGAAGAAGGAACGACCATGCAACCCAGCAACTTCCTTCCCCAGCTGCTGCGCACCGTCGGTGCGTGGGCCGTGGCACTGCTTCTGTTCTTCCCGCTCGGCTGGCTGTTCCTCACGGCCTTCAAGACGGAGCTGCAGGCGATCCACGTGCCGCCGCTGTTCATCTTCGAGCCCACGCTCGACAACTTCGGCGAAGTGCAGCGCCGCAGCGACTACCTGCTGTACGCGCGCAACTCGCTGATCACCAGCCTGGGCTCGACGATCCTGGGCCTCCTGATCGCGGCACCCGCCGCGTACTCGATGGCGTTCTTTCGCACGAAGAAGACGCGCGACATCCTCATGTGGATGCTCTCCACCAAGATGATGCCGGCCGTCGGTGCGCTGGTGCCGATCTACGTGCTCGCGCAGACCGCCGGCATGCTGGACTCGCTCACCGCGCTCACCATCGTGTTCACGCTGTCGAACCTGCCGATCATGGTGTGGATGCTCTACAGCGCCTACAAGGACATTCCGAACGAGATCCTCGAAGCCGCGCGCATGGACGGCGCGAGCCTGTGGACCGAGTTCCGCCATGTCGTGATGCCGCTGTCGGTCGGCGGGCTCGCATCGACCGGCTTGCTGTGCCTGGTGCTGAGCTGGAACGAGGCCTTCTGGGCCCTGAACCTAACCTCCGCCAAGGCCGGCACGCTGGCCACGCTCATCGCCTCGTACTCCAGCCCCGAGGGTCTGTTCTGGGCCAAGTTGTCGGCCGCCTCGCTGATGGCCATCGCGCCCATCGTCGTGTTCGGCTGGTTCAGCCAGAAGCAACTGGTGCAAGGCCTGACCTTCGGCGCCGTCAAGTAAAGAAAGGGAGACATCTCATGGCCTACCTCGAACTCAAGAACATCAAGAAGAGCTTTGGCGACGTCCACATCATCAAGGGCGTCGACCTGCAGATCCAGAAGGGCGAGTTCATCGTCTTCGTCGGGCCTTCGGGCTGCGGCAAGTCGACGTTGCTGCGCCTGATCGCGGGGCTCGAACCCATCACCAGCGGCAACCTGCTGCTCGACAGCAAGGACATCACCTGGACGCCTTCGGGCAAGCGCGACCTGGCGATGGTGTTCCAGAGCTACGCGCTGTACCCGCACATGAGCGTGTACGACAACATGTCCTTCGCGCTGAAGCTCGCGGGCGTGGCCAAGGACGAGATCAAGACCAAGGTCGAGTACGCGGCCAAGACGCTGAACCTCACGCAGTACCTGGACCGCACGCCGAAGGATCTGTCGGGCGGCCAGCGCCAGCGCGTGGCCATCGGGCGCGCGATCGTGCGTGCGCCCAAGGTGTTCCTCTTCGACGAGCCGCTGTCGAACCTCGATGCGGCTCTGCGCGGCAACACGCGCGTCGAGATCCACAAGCTGCACCGCGCGCTCGGCGCCACCACCATCTACGTCACGCACGACCAGGTCGAGGCCATGACGCTGGCCGACCGCGTGGTGGTGCTGAAAGACGGGCTCATCGAACAGGTCGGCACGCCGCTGGAGCTGTACGACCGCCCCGCCAACCAATTCGTCGCACAGTTCATCGGCATGCCGTCGATGAACATGGTGGCGGCGAGCGCCATCCCGAGTTTTTCCGCCGCCACCGGTGGGCGCCTGCCCAGCGACGGCTTCCTGGGCGTGCGCCCCGAAGGCCTGCGCGTGCATCCGAAGCAGGGCGTGGCCGCCGGCGTGCCGGGCCGCGTCGAGCTCATCGAGGCGCTGGGCGCCGACACGCTGATCCACGTGGACGTGGGCGGCGTGCCGCTCATCGCGCGCCAGAACGAACGCACGCCGCTGCAGGCCGGCGACGACGTGGCGGTCGAGCTCGACCCGTCCGTGCTGCACCTGTTCAGCCGCGAAGGCCGCGCTGTCGCCGCCTGATCCGACGACCCTCACTTTCAACGGACCTTCCCCGTGACCCTCGCAGCAGCGGGCCTCGTGCCCACCCCACCGGCACCCTCGGAATTCACGGTGCTTCACCTCGGCCTCGGCTCGTTCCACCGCGCCCACCAGGCCGTCTACCTGCAGCGGCTGATCGATGCGGGCGACACCCGCTGGTCGCTGTCGGGCGCCAACATCCGGCCCGACATGGCCGAGGTCGTCGCGGCGCTGCAAGCCCAGGGCGGGCGCTACACGCTCGAGACGGTGTCGCCGGCCGGCGAGTACCGCTACGAGCAGATCGAAGCCATCCGCGAGGTGCTGCCGTACGAGCCCTCGCTGGCCCCGGTGATCGCGCGCGGCGCCGCGCCGTCCACGCGCATCGTCTCCTTCACCGTGACCGAGGCCGGCTACTACCTCGACACCAAGGGCAAGCTCGACCTGTCGTTCACCGACCTCGCGGCCGACATCGAACGCGCACGGCGCGGTGAGGCCGGCGAGACGATCTACGGCGCGGTCTGCGCGATCCTGCGGGCACGGCATGCCGCGCAGGCGGGCCCCGTGACGCTGCTGAACTGCGACAACCTGCGCCACAACGGTGACCGCTTTCGCGCGGGTCTGCTCGAGTTCATCGCACTCGTCGGCGACGCGCCGCTGCAGGCCTGGGTTGATGCCAACACCCGCTGCCCGAACGCGATGGTCGACCGCATCACGCCGCGCCCGCCGCCCGAGCTGCGCGCGCGCGTGCGCGCCGCCACGGGCCGCGACGACGGCGCGGCGGTCACGGGCGAGAGCTTCATCCAGTGGGTGATCGAAGACGACTTCATCGCCGGCCGGCCCGACTGGGGGCGCGTGGGCGTCGAACTCGTCGAATCGGTGCAACCGTATGAAGAGGCCAAGATTCGCATCCTCAACGCCACGCACAGCTGCATCGCCTGGGCCGGCACGCTGGCGGGGCTGGGCTTCATCCACGAAGGCACGCACGACGCGGCCATCCGCCGCATGGCCTTCGACTACGTGACCGACGACGTCATTCCGTGCCTGAGCCCGAGCCCGATCGACCTCGCGGCCTACCGCGACGTGGTGCTCGACCGCTTCGGCAACCCCGCGATCCGCGACACCAACCAGCGCGTGGCGGCCGACGGCTTCTCGAAGATCCCGGGCTTCATCGCGCCGACCGTGCGCGAGCGGCTGGCGGCGGGGCAGGGCATCGACAGCGTGGCGATGCTGCCCGCGCTGTTCCTCGCGTTCCTGCAGCGCTGGCGCCGGGGCACGCTGCCCTATGCCTACCAGGACCAGAGCATGGACGACGCCGCCGCGCACGCCATCTGCGACGCGGTCGATCCGGTGGCGGCGCTGTGCGCCGATGTCGGGCTGTGGGGCAGCCTCGCAGGGGATGCGCGGCTGGTCGATGCGGTGCGCCGTGCCGGTGCGCGCGTGGCGCGCTTCACCGAAGAGAAGGCCGCGCCATGAGCGGCCGCCTGCAGGACCGCCATGTGCTGCTGACCGGCGCGGGCGGCGGCATCGGCCTGGCCGTGGCCGAGGCCTGCATCGCCGAGGGCGCGCGCTGCAGCGTGATCGACCGCGCGACCGCCGCGCCCGAGGCCGTGCGCGCGCTGCAGCAAGCCCACCCCGACACGCTCGCCTACATCGCGGCCGACGTGACCGACACGCAGGCCATCGCGCACATGCTGGCCGAGGCGCAGGTCGCCTTCGGCCCCGTCCACACGCTGTTCAACAACGCCGCCGTATTCGACCTCGCGCCGCTGCTCGATAGCGACGAGGCCTCGTTCGACAAACTCTTCGCCGTCAACGTGAAGGGCATGTTCTTCGTGATGCAGGCCGTGCTGCGCCACATGGTCGAGGCCGGCACGCCGGGCGCGTCGGTCATCAACATGGCCTCGCAGGCCGGACGCCGCGGCGAGGCGCTGGTGTCGCACTACTGCGCGACCAAGGCGGCCGTCATCAGCTACACGCAGAGCGCCGCGCTGGCCATGGCGCCGCACGGCATCCGCGTCAACGGCATCGCCCCCGGTGTGGTCGACACGCCGATGTGGGACCATGTCGACAGCCTGTTCGCCAAGGCCGAGGGGCTGGCGCCGGGCGAGAAGAAGCGGCGTGTCGGCCTCGCGGTGCCGCTCGGGCGCATGGGCGTGCCGGGCGACATTGCCGGGGCGGCGGTGTTTCTTGCCAGCGACGAGGCGCGCTACATCACGGCGCAGACCCTCAATGTCGACGGTGGCAATGTCATGAGCTGAACCCTACCTTCCTTCCGCATTTCTGCATGAACGACGACTTCCACCTGTACCTCGACAGCGCCGACCTGGCCGAGCTGCAGGCCTGCCTGCCGCACCCGGTGGTGCACGGCGTGACGACCAACCCGACGCTGCTGCAACGCGCCGGCGTCGGGCGCTCCGATGTGCCCGGTCTGCTGAAACGTTGCATCGACCTGGGTGCGCGCCAGGTGCAGGCCCAGGTGTATTCGAGCGAGGTCGACGGCATGCTGGAAGACGCCGCCGTCCTGCTGCCGCAGTTCGACCCCGGCCAGCTCGTCATCAAGATTCCCGCCACGCGCCAGGGCCTGGACGCGGGTGCGCGGCTCATCGCCCAGGGCGTGCCTGTGACGTGGACCGCCGTGTACGCGCCCGAGCAGGCGCACTTCGCCGCGCAGCTGGGCGCGGCCTATGCGGCGCCGTACCTCGGCCGGCTCGAAGACGCCGGCGTCGACGGGCTGGCGCTCATCGCGCAGATGCAGTCGCTGGTGGCGCAACGGCCTTCGTCCCGCACGCGGCTGCTGGTGGCGAGCATCCGTTCGCGCGCGGCCTACCTGTCGCTGCTCGGGCTGGGCGTGGGCGCCATCACCATTCCGCCGCGCCTCTTTGCCGAGCTGCTCGACCATCCCGCCACCCTGGCTGCCGAAGCGGGTTTCCTGGCCGACGCCCGCGCCTTGCCCTGACAGAAGAAGAAAATCCAAGCACCATGCGCATTGCACTCACGGGCGAGGCCCTGATCGATTTCACCGCCGGCGAAGGTGGCACCCTGGCGTTCCTTGGCCACGAAGGCGGCTCGCCGCTGAACACGGCCGTGGCCTGTGCGCGGCTCGGGCAGCCGACCGGCTTTCTCACGCAGCTGTCGACCGACCTGTTCGGCGAGCGGCTGATGGCCTTTCTCGAACGCAACGGCGTCGACACCCGGCTCATCCTGCGCAGCGACGCGCCGTCGACGCTGGCCTTTGTCGAGCGCACGCCGCAGACCAACCGCTACGCCTTCTACACACGCGGCAGCGCCGACGCCACCTGGGCGCCCGAGCCGCTGCCGCAGCTGCCCGCGGAATGCCGCTTCCTGCACTTCGGCTCGATCTCGCTGCTGCAGGAGCCGGCGTCGTCGCGCATCGCCGACCTCGTGGCCGCCCACACGGGGCGCTGCGTGATCGTGTTCGATCCCAACGTGCGGCCCAGCCTGATCCCGGACATGGCCGCCTACCGCGCCCGCGTCACCGAGTGGTTCGCCATGGCCGACCTGGTCAAGCTCAGCGACGAAGACGCCGCGCTGCTCGCCCCCGGGCGGCCCGTGGATGTGCTCGCGGCCGAATGCCTCACGGCCGGCGCGCGCGCCGTGGTCGTCACGCGCGGCGGTGCCGGTGCCACGCTGTGGCGCACCGGCAGCGCGCCGCTCACCGTGGCCGCGCCGCGCGTCGAGGTGGTCGACACCATCGGCGCGGGCGACACCTTCACCGCCGGGCTGTCCGTGGCGCTGCTGGCGCACGGCGTCGAGCACCCCGCGCAACTGGCCGAGCTTGGCGACGACGCCTGGCGCGCCGTGATGCGCTTTGCCGCCACCGCCGCGGCCCTGAACTGCACCCGCGAGGGCGCCGATCCACCGACGCTGGAAGCCGTTCGCACGGCGCTTTCGCAGGAAGACAACGAGGCCGTCGCTTCCCGGCCCTGATCGATCCGTGCCGCCATGACCACGACCACCCGCAAACGCGCGATCCCTCGTCAACGCCAACCCGAGCTGGAGCGCGACTTCGCGCGCTCCCCGTCGCTGGGCTACGAGGCCCCGGAAGAAACCGGCCTGGTGCGCTGCCTCGCGCACGGCTTTCCGAGCCCGCTGGTGCGATGGCACTTCCATGAAGACTACGAGCTGCACCTGATCACCGAGACCTCGGGCAAGGCCTTCATCGGCGACTGGATCGGGCCGTTCCAGCCCGGGCATCTCGTGCTGTGCGGGCCGCGCCTGCCGCACAACTGGATCTCGCTCGATGTGCCCGAGGAAGGCGCCGCCGGGCGCGACCGCGTGATCCAGTTCCGCCACGAGCCCATCGAGCGCGCGGCCGCCGAGATTCCCGAGCTGCGCGACGTGATGCCGCTGCTCGACCGCGCGCGCCACGGCATCGAGTTCTTCGGCATGTCGGAACAGGCGCTGGCGCACTGGGACGCCATCAAGGCCGCGCGCGGCGTGCGCCGCCTGGGCCTGTTCTGCGAGTTCATGGCCGACCTGGCGCAGTGCACCGACTACCGACTGCTGTCGAGCGTGCAGATGCAGGGCGTGCAGGGCAGCGACGGCGATGCGCAGGTCGACCAGATCAACGACATCGTGAACCGCATCACCAACAACATGACCGACTCGATCTCGATGTCGGACGTCGCCGCCGAGCTGGGCATGAGCGAGAGCCGCTTCAGCCGCTTCTTCCGCCGCTCGACCGGCAACAGCTTCACCGACTTCGTGAACCGCGTGCGCATCAACAGCGCCTGCCACCTGCTGATGCAGACCGACCACTACGTGACCGACATCTGCTACCAGGTGGGCTTCAACAACGTGGCGAACTTCAACCGGCGCTTTCTCGAAATCAAGGGCATGACGCCCAGCGAGTTCAGGCGCCAGGCCGACACGCGCTTCGGCTGACTTCTTTCAAGGCGAACGCGCCCGCTCCGAAGGCGCCATCAGGGAGACCATCTTGTATCTGGGACTCGACCTCGGCACGTCCGAGCTCAAGGCATTGCTGCTCGCGGACGATCACCGCATCGTCGGCGTGGCACGCGCGCCGCTCACGGTCGACCGGCCGCACCCGCTGTGGTCCGAGCAGGCGCCCGCCCAGTGGTGGCAGGCGCTCGAGGCGGTCATGGCCGAGCTGCGCACCACGCACGCCGAGGCGCTGGCGCAGGTGCGCGCCATCGGCCTGTCGGGCCAGATGCACGGCGCCACGCTGCTCGACGCGGAAGGCGAGGTGCTGCGCCCGGCCATCCTCTGGAACGACGGCCGCAGCGGTGCGCAGTGCGAGGCGCTCACGCGCGCCGTGCCGCGCCTGAGCGAGATCGCCGGCAACCTCGCGATGCCCGGCTTCACCGCGCCCAAGCTGCTGTGGGTGCGCGAGCACGAGCCCGAGGTCTTCGTCCGCGTGGCGCGCGTGCTGCTACCCAAGGACTGGCTGCGCTTCATGCTCAGCGGCGAGGCGGTCAGCGAGATGTCCGACGCGGCCGGCACGCTCTGGCTCGACGTGGGCGCGCGCGACTGGTCCGACGAACTGCTCGCCGCCACGGGGCTCACGCGCGATCACATGCCGCGGCTCGTGGAAGGCAGTGAAGTCTCGGCGCTGCTCAAGCCGGAACTGGCGGCGCGCTGGGGGCTGCGCGAGGGCGTGAAGATCGCCGGCGGCGCGGGCGACAACGCCGCCAGCGCGGTCGGCATGGGGCTCGTGGAGCCGGGGCAGGGCTTCGTCTCGCTCGGCACCTCGGGCGTGGTGTTCGTCTCGACCGACCGCTTCCTGCCGAACCCCGCGCAGGCGATGCACGCCTTCTGCCACGCGCTGCCCAGGCGCTGGCACCAGATGTCGGTGATGCTCTCGGCCGCCAGTGCGGTGAGCTGGGCGGCGAAGACCTTCAAGTTCGCGGACGAGGCGGCGTTGCTCGAAGCCGCGGCCTCGGTCGCGCTGGCGGACCGGGGGCGTTGCCCGCTGTTCCTGCCGTACCTGTCGGGCGAACGCTCGCCGCACAACAACCCGAATGCGCAAGGGGTGCTGTTCGGCCTGACGCATGCGCACGGCCCCGCGGAGATTGCCTACGCCGTGGTCGAGGGCGTGAGCTTTGGCCTGCGCGATGGCTTCGACACGCTGCGCCTGCCGGCCGACATGCCGCTGCGCGAAGTCGCGCTGGTGGGGGGCGGTGCGCGCAGTGTCTGGTGGGGGCAGTTGCTGGCCGACATCTTCCAGGTGCCGCTGACGCTGTATGCGGGCAGCGAGACGGGCGGTGCGCTCGGTGCGGCGCGCCTGGCATGGCTGACCGATGGGGGCGAGGTCGCCGAGGTGTGCACGCTGCCGCCGGTGAAGCAGACGCTGACGCCTTCATCCGAAGGCGCTGGCGCACACAAGACGCGGCACGCGCGGTTCCAGGAGCTCTACATGGCGCTGCGCGACCAGTTCCGCTGAACCTTCCGCACAAAGAAAAAGGGCCGCTTTCGCGGCCCTTTTTTCGTTGGTGAGCAGAGCTCAGCCGGGCAATTACATGCCCATGCCGCCCATGCCGCCCATTCCGCCCATGTCGGGCATGCCACCGCCGCCGGCGCCGGACTCGTCCTTGGGTGCGTCAGCAACCATGGCTTCGGTCGTCAGCAGCAGCGAGGACACCGAAGCGGCGTTCTGCAGTGCGGTGCGGGTGACCTTCGTCGGGTCCAGGATGCCCAGCTCGAGCATGTCGCCGTACGTGTCGTTCGCAGCGTTGAAGCCGTAGTTGCCCTTGCCGGCCAGCACAGCGTTCACCACCACCGAGGCTTCGCCGCCGGCGTTGTTCACGATTTCGCGCAGGGGCGCTTCGATGGCCTTCAGCACCAGCTTGATGCCGGCTTCTTGATCAGCGTTGTCGCCCTTGACCGACTCGCCCACGGCTTGCTTGGCACGCAGCAGTGCCACGCCGCCGCCAGCCACAACGCCTTCTTCCACTGCAGCGCGGGTGGCGTGCAGGGCGTCTTCGACGCGAGCCTTCTTTTCCTTCATTTCGACTTCGGTGGCAGCGCCAACCTTGATCACTGCCACGCCGCCGGCCAGCTTGGCCACGCGCTCTTGCAGCTTTTCACGGTCGTAGTCGCTGGTCGCTTCTTCGATCTGGACGCGGACTTGCTTCACGCGGGCTTCGATGTCACCAGCAGCGCCAGCGCCGTCGATGATGATCGTGTTTTCCTTGCCCACTTCGATGCGCTTGGCTTGACCCAGGTCGGCCAGCGTCACCTTTTCGAGCGTCAGGCCCACTTCTTCAGCGATGACCTTGCCACCCGTCAGGATGGCGATGTCTTCCAGCATGGCCTTGCGGCGGTCGCCGAAGCCAGGAGCCTTCACAGCCACGACCTTCAGGATGCCGCGGATCGTGTTCACGACCAAGGTAGCCAGGGCTTCGCCTTCGACTTCTTCGGCAATGATCAGCAGCGGACGGCCAGCCTTGGCGACTTGCTCCAGCACCGGCAGCAGGTCACGGATGTTGCTGATCTTCTTGTCGAACAGCAGCACGAAGGGGTTGTCGAGCAGCGCCGATTGCTTCTCGGGGTTGTTGATGAAGTAGGGCGACAGGTAGCCGCGGTCGAACTGCATGCCTTCGACGACGTCGAGTTCGCTGTCCAGCGACTTGCCGTCTTCCACGGTGATCACGCCTTCCTTGCCGACCTTGTCCATCGCGTCAGCGATGAGCTTGCCGATGGTTTCGTCGCTGTTGGCCGAGATGGAGCCGACTTGCGCGATTTCCTTGGAGGTGGTGGTGGGCTTGGAAGCCTTCTTCAGCTCGGCGACCAGGGCCGTGACAGCCTTGTCGATGCCGCGCTTCAGGTCCATCGGGTTCATGCCGGCAGCCACCAGCTTGAAACCTTCGCGAACGATGGCTTGGGCCAGGACCGTGGCGGTCGTGGTGCCGTCACCAGCGTTGTCGCTGGTCTTGGAGGCCACTTCCTTCACGAGCTGGGCGCCCATGTTCTGCAGCTTGTCCTTGAGTTCGATTTCCTTGGCCACGGACACACCGTCCTTGGTCACGGTGGGGGCGCCGAACGAACGCTCGAGCACCACGTTGCGGCCCTTGGGGCCCAGGGTCACTTTGACTGCGTTGGCCAGGATGTTGACACCCTCGACCATGCGTGCGCGGGCTTCGCCGCCGAAGACTACGTCTTTTGCTGCCATGATGAATTAACTCCGAATGGATTGAATTGGGATGGGATCGAAAGGGAGGAGAAGAATTACTTCTCGACGACTGCGAACAGGTCGTCTTCCTTCATCACGAGCAGTTCGTCGCCATCGACCTTGACGGTCTGGCCGCTGTACTTGCCGAACAGGACGCGGTCGCCGACCTTGACGGTCAGTGCGGCCAGTTCGCCCTTGTCGTTGCGCTTGCCCGGGCCCACGGCCAGGACTTCACCCTGATCGGGCTTTTCGGCGGCTGCGTCGGGGATGACGATGCCGGAGGCGGTCTTGGTTTCGCTGTCAACACGCTTGACGATCACGCGATCGGCCAAAGGACGAAGTTTCATTGCATCTCCTGGAAGGGTAAGAAACGGGTTTGTTTGTGGTCGGGCGCCGGAGAAACCGGCGACCTGTCGACTGGATGGGAGGGCTGTTAGCACTCGTCAGCAGCGAGTGCTAATCATAAGGGCATTCGATGACCTTTCAAGGGCGGCGCCCTTGCCGCCGTTTGGCACCGCCGGGCTTTTCAGGGGAAACACCGGGTGGTCGGGTGCCACCGGGCGGGACGTCTTGGGATATTTTGTCCGGGCAAAATAAGGAGATTCCCATGTCGACGACGCACAGAGGTAGAACGCGCAGATTGCCTTTTTGTAATCCGGGTGATCGGTGGTGGACGGGCTTGGCTTCCTAGAGTCGCGGCATCCCGGCAACCTCCAAGGACACCATGACACACACCTTCCGCAACACCGTTTTCGCCGCAGGAGCCGCACTGGCCGCTGCCGGCGCCTTTGCCTCGGGCACCCATGCCGGTGGCCACGGCCACGATGCCGAGGCCGCCGTCGGCAAGCCTGGCGTGGCCGCCAAGGTGACGCGCACGGTCCAGGTCGACATGACGGACTCGATGCGCTTCACGCCGGCGGACATCAAGGTCAAGCAGGGCGAGACGGTGCGCTTCGTCGTCAAGAACTCCGGCGTCCTGAAGCACGAGCTCGTGCTCGGGACCGAGAAAGCGCTGCTGGCGCACTACGAGGCCATGAAGAAGAACCCCGAGATGGAGCACGCCGATCCGAACATGGTCACGCTGGCCGCGGGCAAGACCGGCGAGATCGTCTGGCAGTTCACCCAGGCCGGCAAGGTCGACTTCGGCTGCCTGCAGCCGGGCCACTACGACGCCGGAATGAAGGGCGCGGTGCTGGTGGGCAAGGCCGGCAAGTGAGCGTCCTGCGCACGCGTCTTTCACGCGCCGGTCGCCATGCCGGCGCTTTTTCTTCAAGGGTATCGCGCGACAGGGCTTGACCTTCACATCGTGTCAACCTGGACACTGATCGCTTCCCCCTCAAGGGCTTCCCCCTTTCCTGTCGGAGAACGCGAATGAACGACACGTCCACCAGGCACGCAGGACACCACCACGGTCATCACGGCCACCACGATCACCACGCATCGCACGGGCATGCGCCCGCGGACCCCGCGCAGCCCGCCGCGCAAGGCACGGTCTACACCTGCCCCATGCACCCGGAGATCCGGCAGGACCACCCGGGAAACTGCCCCAAGTGCGGCATGACGCTGGAGCCCGAGATGCCGACCCTCGACGAGGGCGAAGATCCCGAGCTGAAAGACTTCAAGCGGCGCTTCTTCTGGACGCTGCCGCTCAGCGTTGTCGTCACCGTGCTCGCCATGGCCGGCCACCGCCTGCAGTGGTTCGAGATGGGCACGCAAAGCTGGATCGAGCTCGTGCTCAGCGTGCCGATCGTGCTGTGGGCCGGGTGGCCGTTCTTTGTGCGCGCGGTGCAGTCGGTGGCGAACCGCAGCCCGAACATGTGGACCCTGATCGGCCTGGGCACGGCCGCCGCCTTTGTCTACAGCGTCGTGGCCACGGTGACGCCCGGCGTGTTCCCCGCGTCGTTCGTGTCGATGGGGCGCGTGTCGGTCTACTTCGAAGCGGCGGCGGTGATCATTTCGCTCACCCTGCTGGGCCAGATCCTCGAGCTCAAGGCGCGCTCGCAGACCTCCGCGGCCATCAAGTCGCTGCTGGGGCTCGCGCCCAAGACGGCGCGCCGGATCGGCGCCGACGGCACCGAGGAAGACGTGCCCATCGGCCATGTGCATGTCGGCGACAAGCTGCGCGTGCGCCCCGGAGAGAAGGTGCCGGTGGACGGCGTGGTGATCGAAGGCGGCAGCGCGGTCGACGAGTCGATGCTCACCGGCGAACCGCTGCCCGTGACCAAGCGCGTGGGCGACAAGCTCATCGGTGCGACGCTGAACACCAACGGCGCGCTGGTCATGCAGTCGGAAAAGGTCGGCTCGCAGACCGTGCTCGCAAGCATCGTGCAGATGGTCGCGCAAGCCCAGCGCTCGCGCGCGCCGATGCAGCGGATGGCAGACCAGGTCGCCGGCTACTTCGTGATGACGGTGATCGCCATCGCGGTGCTGACCTTCTTCGCCTGGGGGTTCTTCGGGCCGCAGCCCAGCTGGGTCTACGGCCTCATCAATGCCGTGGCGGTGCTCATCATTGCCTGCCCCTGTGCGCTCGGCCTCGCGACGCCGATGTCGATCATGGTGGCCACGGGCAAGGCGGCCACGCAGGGCGTGCTGTTCCGCGATGCCGCGGCGATCGAGAACTTCCGCAAGGTCGATGCGCTCATCGTCGACAAGACCGGCACCCTGACGGAAGGCCGGCCGCAGTTCGAGCGCGCGGTGCCTGCACCGGGCTTCACCGCGGACGAGGTGCTGCGCCTTGCGGCCAGCCTGGACCAGGGCAGCGAGCACCCGTTGGCCGACGCCATCGTGCGGGCGGCGCGCGAGCGCCAGCTGGCGCTGGACACGCCCGAGGGTTTCGAATCGAGCAGCGGCATCGGCGTGAGCGGCGCCGTGGCCGGCCGGAAGCTGGCGCTGGGCAACACGGCGCTCATGGAACAGCTGCGCGTGCGGGTCGACGCGCTCAAGCCGCAGGCCGAGGCCCTGCGGGCCGAGGGCGCGAGCGTCATGTTCCTGGCGGTGGACGGCCAGGCGGCCGGCCTGCTCGCGGTGTCGGACCCGATCAAGCCCACCACGCTGGAGGCGCTGGCCGCGCTCAAGGCTTCGGGCCTGCGCGTCATCATGGCCACGGGCGACGGGCTGACCACCGCCCGCGCCGTCGCCGCGAAGCTGGGCATCGACGAGGTGCACGGCGAAGTCAAGCCCGCCGACAAGCTCGCGCTGGTCGACAGGCTGCAGCGCGAGGGCCGCATCGTCGCGATGGCCGGCGACGGCATCAACGACGCGCCCGCGCTCGCCAAGGCCGACGTCGGCGTGGCGATGGGCACCGGCACCGATGTCGCGATGAACAGCGCCCAGGTGACGCTGGTCAAGGGCGACCTGCGCGGCATCGCGCAGGCGCGCGTGATCTCCGAGCAGACCATCGCCAGCATGAAGCAGAACCTGGGCTTCGCCTTCCTCTACAACGCGCTGGGCGTGCCGCTGGCCGCGGGCGTGCTGTTCCCGTTCACGGGCTGGCTGCTGTCGCCGATGATCGCGGCGCTGGCGATGAGCCTGAGCTCGGCGTCGGTGATCACCAATGCCTTGCGCCTGCGCGGCGCTACCTGGCGCGAGGCTTGAGAAGGCCCGCCAGGGCCTTCTGGTCTTCGGCCAGCTGGATGCGCATGAGCTGGAGCACGCGCACCGCCAGGCCGGACAGCGGCTGTCCCGGCGGCAGCACCAGCATGCCAGCGAAGGACACCTCCAGCGACAGCGGGCGCACGGCCAGGCCGCGTTGCGCGTACTCCAGCGCGGTGACCGGATTGACGACGCCGATGCCCATGCCGCTCAGGGCCATCTCGCACACGCTGGCCGCGTAAGGGGTCTCGACCAGCACGCTCAACGCGACGTTGCAGTCCGCCAGGGCCCGCTCCAGGCGGCGCCGGGACGCATCTTCCGGGTTGAGCGCGAGGAAGGGCTCTTCGGCGAGTTGATGCGGCTGGATGGTCCTGGCGCGGGCCAGCCGGTGCTTGGCATGCATCACCACCACGCCCGGAAAGCGCGCGAATTCGGAGTGCTCCAGACCGGTCGTCGGCATCTCGTCGGCCATCAGCCCGAAGTCGACCTGGCGCCCCAGCACGGCCTCGTGCACCTCCCGCGAACTGAGCACCTGCAGCGAAATCTGCGGGCGGGCGTCGGCGTCGCCGCGCTCGGCCACCAGCCGCGACAGCACCCGCGGCACGAAGCTCAGGCCGAAGGCCGGATACACCGCCATGCGCAGCGTGTTGACGCCGAAGCGCTTGAGGCTGCGCATGCGGTGCTCGATGCTGCTCAAGCCCACGAAGACGCGCTCGACCTCGACCAGCAATGCCTGTGCTTCGGGCGTGGGGTGCAGGCGGCCGCGCAGCCGGCGGAACAGGGGAAAGCCCGCGGCTTCCTCCAGCCTGCGCAGCGACTGGCTGATGGCCGGCTGCGTCACGCCCAGCAACGCCGCCGCCTTGCTCGCGGAGCCCACGGACATCACGGAACGGAACACCTCGATCTCTCGGAGCAACATATAACAACCGCTTATGGAGAAAGAACTTCGGGCGCGATCCGGATTATCTCCAGCGTCCTAGAGTTGGTGTCTTCAGCCACTTCCCGAAAGACGCGAGATGAACCTTCGAACAGCGCTTGCAGTGACGGTCCTGGCGTGTGCGATGCCCGCATGGGCGCACGACTTTTCCAGCGACGTCGCCAGGTTCCAGACGCTCGCGGCCACCCGCAAGCCCGACAGCCCGCAGGCGGTGGCCGCCAAGCTGGCGCTGGAGCGGGCGCAGGGCGAGATGGAGCAGTCGGACGTGAAGATGCTGCTGCGCATCCGTTCGATGACCAACGCCGGCCTGCGTGCCCTCGGCGAGCAGCCGGCCTTGCTCACCAGCGAGTACAAGCGCCTCGAGGCGGCGCTGGCCAACCCGAAGACGCAGGACCCGGCCCGGATCGCCACCGCCCGCGAAACCTTCACCCGCCTGGGCGTGGAGATGAAGGTCTACACCGATCTCGAAACCATGGCCGTCGAGCAGATGAAGCATGCGCTGCAGCTCATCGAGTCGGCCCCCGCGAACTGACTTTCATCGTGAACCCATCCATTTCCCATCCCGGCACGTCCCCTGGGGACGCCGCCTTCGCCAGCCTCGCGCCGCCGGTGTGGCGCGCCTCCACGGTCGTCTTCGATTCGCTCGACGATTTCGTGCATCGCCGCACCCGCCTGCCGGACGGCTTCAGCTACGGCACGACGGGCACGCCGACGCAGCGCGCCCTCGAGGCGCGCATCGCCGAGCTGGACGGCGCCGCGCACGGCATCGTCTTTCCTTCCGGACAGGCGGCCATCTGCGGCGTGCTGCTCGCGCTGCTCCAGAAGGGCGACCACCTCTTGATGACCGATGCCGCCTACGGCCTGGCCAAGTCCTTTGCCGTCGAACGGCTGCAGGCACTGGGCATCGAGGTCGAGTTCTATGCGCCGCGCATCGGCGCGGGCATCGAACGCCTCGTGCGCCCGAACACGCGGCTCATCTGGCTGGAGTCGCCCGGCACGGTGACGATGGAGGTGGAGGACGTGCCGGCGATCACCGCCGTGGCGCGCGCCCGTGGCGTGCTGACCGCCATCGACAACACCTGGGCCAGCCCGCTGGGCTTTGCCGCGCTGGCGCACGGCGTCGACCTGTGCATTCACGCATGCACCAAGTACATGGGCGGCCATTCCGACGTGCTGATGGGCAGCGTCACCACCCAGGACGAAGGCCTGTACCGGTCCTTGCGCGGCCTGCAGTCGCTGATGGGGTTGGCCGTGAGCCCGGAGGACTGCTTCCTGGTGGCCCGGGGCCTGGACACGATGCAGGTGCGCATGGAGCGCCAGGCCGCCAGCGCGCGCCTGATTGCTGGGCAACTCGCCGCGCACCGCCTCGTGCGCCGCATGCTCTTTCCGGCGCTGCCCGACGCGCCGGACCATGCACTGTGGGCGCGCGATTTCGCGCAGCCCGGCTGCGTGATGTCGCTGCAGCTCGTGGACTGCCCCTACGACGCCTACCGGGCGCTGTTCGCAGGCCTGAAGCGCTTTGCCATCGGCGCCAGCTGGGGCGGCGTGCGCAGCATCGCGGCCTTCTATCCGGCGGAAGAACTCGCCAGGCGCAATTTCTGCGACGTCGAAGGGCCGGTCATCCGTCTGTCGATCGGCCTGGACGACCCCCAGGCCCTGCACGACGAGCTGCTGGGCGCGCTGGACGCCTGCGCCACGCGTTTCGACCTCTGATCCCCGACACCTGGAGCCTGCGATGACCCTCAAGCCGACCCTTCACGCCGCGTTGACCCGTTCCTTCCTCGCCATGGCCGGCCTCGCGCTGTGCGCAAGCGTTGCCGCGCAGACCGCATCGCCGCTGGACGGCACGCTCAAGAAGATCAAGGACACCGGGGCGATCACCGTGGCCACGCGCGGCGCCTCGATCCCGTTCAACTACCTGGACGACCACAACAAGCAGGCCGGCTTCGCCTGGGAAATTTCGCAGCGCGTGGTCGCCCAGGTGAAGAAGGACCTGCAGCTCGCCCGGCTGGAGGTCAAGACCCTGGAAGTCACGCCGCAGACGCGCATTCCGCTGGTGGCCAACCAGACCGTCGACCTGGAGTGCAGCTCGACCACCAACAACGCCGAGCGGCAGAACCAGGTGTCGTTCTCGACGACCTTCTTCGTCGTGGGCGCCCGCCTGCTGGTGCGCAAGAACTCCGGCATCAAGCACTGGGCCGACCTCGTGGGCAAGAACGTCGTGGTCAGCGCGGGCACCACGGCGGAGCGCATGCTGCGGCAGCTCAACGAGAAGAACAAGTGGGGCATCCAGATCATCCTGGCCAAGGACATCAACGAGAACTTCCTGACCGTGGAGACGGGGCGCGCGGTGGCGGCGACGCAGGACGACATCATTCTCTTCAGCAACATCGCCCGCGCCAGGAACCCGGCGGACTGGGAGGTGGTCGGCGTGCCGCAGCAGAAGGAAGCCTATGGCTGCATGCTGCGCAAGGGCGATGCGGCGTTCAAGAAACTCGTGGACGGCGTGATCACCGGGATGATGCGATCGGGCGAGTTCACCGCGTTGTACGAGAAGTACTTCCTCAAGCCCATCGCGGTGAAGGGCAGCGTGACGGTCAACTTCCCGATGTCGCCCGACATGCAGGAACTCGTGCGCCATCCGAGCGACCAGCCGCTGTAAGGCACGGGCGCGGCCACCCCTTCACGAACCGAACCGCCTGCCGGCACCTTTCGCGATGCACTACACCTGGGATTGGTTGATCTTCTTCAAACCCTCGGTCACGGGGGAGGGCCTGTACGGCCTGATGCTCGTGCGCGGGTTGCTGTGGACGGTCGCGCTGTCGCTGCTGGCCTGGACGCTGGCATTGGGCCTGGGCCTGATCGCCGGCGTGGCCCGCACGCTGCCCCACCGGACGGCGCGCACGCTGTCGGCGGTGTACATCCACTGCTTTCGCAACACGCCGCTGCTGGTGCAGCTGTTTCTCTGGTACTTCGTGGTGCCCGAGCTGTTGCCGACCGCCTGGGGCCATGCGATCAAGCAGATGAACCCGACCGCGAACCAGTTCCTCACCGTGCTGGTGGGCCTCACGCTCTACACGGCAGCGAAGGCGGCCGAGCAGGTGCGTGCGGGCATCGAGTCGGTGCCGCGCAGCCAGAAGCAGGCGGCCATGGCGATGGGCCTGGGAACCGTGGCGGCCTACCGCTACGTGATCCTGCCGCAGGCCCTGCGCATCGTCATCCCGCCGCTGACCTCGGACTTCCTGAACGTGTTCAAGAACTCGGCCGTCGCGCTGACGATCGGACTCATGGAGCTCACCGGGCAGACGCGCCAGCTCAGCGAGTTCAGCGCCCATCCCTTCGAGGCCTTCATCGTGGCGACGCTCATCTACATGGCGATCACCTACGGCGTGATCGTGCTGATGCGCCGCATCGAACATCGGGTGCGCGTGCCCGGGCTGCTGGGCGCTGCGTGATGGGCTACGACTTCGATTGGGTCGCCCTGCAGCGCGCCTGGCCCTACCTGCTGCAGGGCCTGCAGATGACCGCCCTGCTGGTGGCGGCCTCCATGGCCGCGGGCATCGGCCTGGGAACCTTGCTGGCGATCACGCGGAGCTTCGCGCCGCGGCCGGTGGCGGCGCTCGTGGCGGGGTACGTGAACCTGTTCCGCTCGATCCCGCTGATCCTCACGATCCTGTGGATCTACTTCCTGATGCCGGTGGTGCTGCGCGCCGTGACCGGCGACCCGAACCTCGGCGTCGGGCCGATCTACGCCGCGCTCGTGGCCTTCGTGCTCGCGGAGTCCGCGTACTACTGCGAGATCATCCGCGCCGGCATCGGCAGCGTGCGCGCCGGCCAGATGCAGGCGGCGCAGTCGCTGGGGATGTCGCCGGGGCAGGCCCTGCGGCACGTGATCCTGCCGCAGGCGTTTCGCAACATGACGCCCTCGCTCATCAACCAGACCATCGCGCTGCTCAAGGACACCTCGCTGGTCTACGTGATCAGCCTGAACGACTTTCTCGGCGCCGCCAGCAAGGTGGGACAACGCGACGGGCGCGTGGTCGAGGTCTACATCCTGGTCGCCGTCGTCTACCTGGTGCTGTGCACGGCGGGCGCCTGGTGGGTCACATGGCTGCAGCGGCGCCGCACGGCGGCGGCGACCTGAGGCTTTCTCAGAACTTGGCGCGCAAGGTCAGCTGCACCTCGCGCCCCGGTCCCGGCAGGATCAGGTTGTCCACGCTGCCGTGGGCCGACACGTAGTACTTGCGGTTCGCGATGTTCTTCAGGTTCAGCGCGATCTCGTAGCGCTCGGTCTTGTAGTTGGCCGCGAGGTCGGCGGTCAGGTACGAGGGCAGCGTGACGAGGTTGCTCAGCGAGGCATAACGCGCGCTGACGTAGTTCAGGCCGCCGCCGGCGCTGAAGCCGTGGCCGAGGTCCTTCATGGCCCACACGAAGGCCGAGTGGCGCGGCGTGAGCGCGGCGGTCTTGCCCTGCACCGGGATCGCGGCGCCCACGGGCAGCTGCAGCGAACTGACGGTGGCGAGCGACTTGGTCATCTTCGCGTCGAGGTAGGCATAGCCCGCGCTCACGTCCCAGCGGCCCGGCAGGCGGCCGTTGAGCGCGAGCTCCAGGCCGTTGGTGCGCTGCGTGCCGACGTTGATCTGGCGGCGCGGGTTGTTCGGGTCGGTGTTCTTGATGCCCGAGCGCTCCAGGTTGAACAGCGCGGTCGTGAGGTTCAGGCCGCCGTCGAGCAGGTCGAACTTGGCGCCGATTTCCTTGTTGACGGTGATCTCGGGCGCGTTGTCGATGTTGCCGGTGGACAGCGCGAAGTTCTCGCCCGAGGGCTGGAACGAGCGGCTGTACGACACGTAGTACGACTGCACCGTGTCGGGCTGCCACACCACGCCGGCGCGCGGGCTGAACTTGCGGTCGGTGCGTTCCAGCGGCGCGAGCTTGCGCTCGAAACTGGTGTCCTGCTTGAACACGTCGTAGCGCCCGCCGATCAGCGCCTTCCAGTGCGGCGCCAGCGTGATCTGGTCCTGGACGTACACGGCCGCGGTCTTGAACTCGCTGTTGCTCGGGATCGCGCCGTCGGCGAGGTAGGTGGCCAGCGGGATCGGCAGCGGGTCCGCCACCGGGCTGAACAGGTTCACGCGCTGCGCTCCTGTAGCGGAAGACACGCTGAACAGGCGCTTGCGCTGCACGCCGAACTCGGCGCCGACCAGCCATTCCTGCTTGAAACCGCCCAGGTCGTTGCGCCAGGTCAGGTCGGTCTGGTTGAACCAGCCGCTCTCGTCGCGGTCGACGATGCCGCGCGTGCGGCCCACCGTCAGGCGCACCGGGTCGGTGGTGCCGCTGGGCAGCGTGTTGTTGCGGTCCAGGTGGTAGCTCGAATAGCGCGTGGTGTTGCGCAGGCTCAGCGCGTCGCTGAAGCGGTGGTTCAGCGTGGCGGTGAAGGTCTGCACCTTGCTGGTCACGGTGTCGTCGCGCTTGCCGTGCGCCGAGCCGTAGTAGGCGCCGATGGGCACGTCGACCGGGCGGCCGTTGAGCGCCGGAATGCCGAAGTCGGTGAGGCGCTGGTCGCGCAGGTTGGTGTACTGCAGCAGCAGGTCGGTCTGCGGGCTGAACTTGATCGCCAGTGAGGGCGCGATGTTGTGGCGGTCGGTGAACTGCTGGTCGCGGTAGCTGTCCGACTGCTCGCCCGCCACGTTCAGGCGGAAGGCCATGTTCTCGCCGATGGGCGTGTTCAGGTCGATCGTGCTGCGCGTGTAGTGGTGGCTGCCCAGACCCAGCGAGACCTCGCCGAAGCGGCGCTCGAACACGGGCTTCTTGGTCACGCGGTTGATCAGGCCGCCCGAGGAGCCGCGGCCGTAGAGCACGGCGGCCGGGCCCTTGAGCACCTCGATGCGCTCGGTGTCCGACAGGTCGCGGAAGTACAGCGCGTCGTCGCGCACGCCGTCCACGAACCAGTCGGAGATGCCGCTGAAGCCGCGGATCACGACCTGGTCGCGCTGGCCGTCGCCATGGTTGAAGCTCACGCCCGGCACGTTGCGCAGGGCGTCCTGCATCGACACGGCGCCCTGGTCGCGCAACAGCTGTTCGGGCAGCACGTTGACGGCCTGCGGCACGTCGCGCAGCGGCGCGCTGCCCTTGGTGGCGGTGCTGGCGGCGGCGGGGGCGTAGCCCTTGTCGTCCTCGGCGCTGACGGTGACTTCCTTCAGCGTCGTGGCGGCAGTCTGTGCCAGCGCGACGCCCGACAGCGACGCGAGGGCGGCGCCGGCCAGCAGCGAAAGGGGCCACAGCGGGCGCGAGGGGGTGGCGGTGCGGGAGGAGGGCTTCATGTTGTCCGGTTGTGCTTGTTCTTGGAGGGCGGCGCCGCGCAGGCGCAGCCGTACGCGACAACGCCCTTCGTCGCGAGAGACGAAGGGCGTTGTCGTGCCCTGCCTTGAACTGGAAATGTCTGGGTGAGGCAATGGCGCAGCGCGGACGGAAGACGCTCCGTGGCGGGACGCCATGACGGCCGCTGGACGCGGCGGGCTGAATTCTAAAGAGCTAAATGCGAGGCGTTTGCATTTGTGGCGAGGATGCGACGCGGGGCCGCCCGCTCGCGGCTCACAGCTGGTCGGTCGGCACGAACCACGAGAACAACAGCAGCTGCAGGCGCGTGAGCATGCTGGAGTCGGGCTCGCTGTCGAGCACCTCGTTGTGCACGTCGCCGGTGCCGATCCATTGCACGTTCTGGCCGTCGGGCTTGAGCACGACGCGGTACACGCCTTCCATGTCGTCCAGCTGGTAGGCGAAGAGCAGCGCCTGCGTGAGCTCGAAGCTGCGCACGCGCACGCCGAACTCGGTGTTCAGCAGGGCCGAGCGCGGGTCGAGGTTCATCGAGCCCAGCAGCACCCACTGGCGGTCGACCAGCGCCAGCTTGGCGTGCAGGCGTCCGCGCGCCTTCTTGAGCAGGCTGCGGAACTGGCCGCTGCGCTTGAGCTGCTGCGTGCTCACCTCGTACAGGTTCACGCCCAGCTTGAGCATGTCGACGCGGTAGCGGTTGTAGTTGATGTTCACCAGCGGCTCGTCGCTGTCGGCCAGCGAGTTGGTGACCACCGTGATGCTCAGGCCGTGGTCGCGGCCCATGCGGATGCGCTCCATGCCCTCGTCGCCGGGAATGAAGTAGGGCGAGATCACCACCACGTTCGACTTCGCGGCGCCCAGCATCTCGTGGAAGCGCTGTGCCAGCGACTCCTGCGGGCGCGCCATCGTGCCCAGGGCCTTGTTCGGGCTGTCGGCGGTGGCGGCGGCCTCGGCGCGGATCCAGCGCGTCTCGCCGATGTTGTCCAGCTGCGCGCCCAGCGGCAGGTCGCCCAGCAGGTCGGTGGCGGCCAGCGGATCGGGCAGCGGCGCGAAGGCGGGCGAGGTCGCGGCGTCGAAGGCGGCCTTGAGCTCGTCGGGCGTGAGCGTCGTGCCGGCCATGCGCTGCAGCGGGTAGACCACGTCGCTGTTCCAGTAGGTGTCGAAGATCCCGGCCGACTGCGGCACCACCGGGCCGGCCAGCAGCAGCTCGAAGTCGATGAAGTTGGCGCTCTCGCTGCGCAGGAAGTACTCGTCCGCGAGGTTGCGCCCGCCGGCGATGGCCATGGCGCCGTCGGCGATGAACAGCTTGTTGTGCATGCGGTGGTTGAGCCGCCGGAAATCGCCGAAGAACTCCAGCCAGCGCAGCGACGAGTGATCGCGCGCGTTCACGAAGGGGTTGAACAGCCGCACCTGCGCGTTCGGCTCGGCGGCCAGCCCGAGCAGCAGGCGGTCCATGCCGGCGGTGTAGAAGTCGTCGAGCAGCAGCCGCACGCGCACCCCGCGCCGGGCGGCGTCGCGCAGTTCGCGCAGCAGCAGGCGGCCGGTCTTGTCGTTGCCGAGCTGGTAGGTCTGCACGTCGAGCGAGGCCCGCGCGCGGCGGATGAGTTCCAGCCGCGCATCGAGCGCGAACGAGGCCTCGATCAGCGGCCGCATGCTCGACAGGCCGTCGGGCGGCGAATCGAGGCTGGCGGCAGCGTGGCCGAGCGGGGTGGCGGCCGAGGCGGGAATGGCGATCGAGGGCGGCCCATCGGGCAGGCGCGGCGGCAGGCCGGCGCAGCCGGTGAGCACCAGCACGACCAGCACCAGCGCCGGGCCGCGCAGCGCAGGAAACAACGAGGCGAGGAGCTTGAGCATGGGGCCTGTCAGCGCACGCAAGGGCGTGCGGGCGGCATCGTAGCCCGGCTCGCGACGGCGACCGCGGCGGTTTTGCAACGCTTCGCCCCCGTGTGCTGGAAAACCCGTGGACCGCGACTTTCTTGACAATAGAATGCGAATTGTTATCAATAGTGTTCAATGAGCAATAAAAACATGGCAAGAATGAGGGCGCGGCGCAGGGCCGCTTCGGTGCTGGCGGGCTGCCTGGCGATCTACACGCAGCAGCACGTTCTGGCGCAAACGGGCGGCACGGGCTCGCTGCCTGAAGTGCGCGTCGATGCAAATGCCGAAGCCGAGACCGCCACCTCGCCCGTGATCGGCTACCGCGCGAAGAACGCCGTCACCGCCACCAAGACCGACACGCCGCTGTCGGAAACGCCGCAGTCCGTCACCGTGATCACGCGCGACCAGATGGTCGACCAGGGTGCCAACAACCTGCAGGACGCCCTGAACTACGCGGCGGGCGTGCGCTCCGACGCCTACGGTGTCGATTCGCGCACCGACTCGATCCGCGTGCGCGGCGCCTATCCCGACATCTACCTCGATGGCCTGCGCCAGGCCTACGGCTACTACACCAGCACCACGCGCACCGAGCCCTACACGCTGGAGCGCCTCGAAGTGCTGCGCGGCCCCTCGGGCATGCTGTTCGGCGCGGGCACCGCGGCGGGCGTGGTCAACATGGTCAGCAAGCGGCCGCTGCAGGAGGCCCAGCGCGAGGTGGGCGTGCAGTTCGGCAGCTTCGGCCGCAAGCAGGTGCAGGCCGACCTCACCGGTCCGCTGAACGCCGACGGCTCGCTGTCGTACCGGCTGATCGCGCTGCAGCGCAAGTCCGACTCGCAGGTGGACAACGTGCCCGACGACCGCAGCGTGATCGCGCCCTCGCTCACCTGGCGCCCCAACGCAGCGACCTCGCTGACGCTGCAGGGCCTGTGGCAAAAAGACAAGAGCGGCAGCAGCTCGCAGTTCCTGCCGTGGGAAGGCACCTTGCTGCCGAACCCGAACGGCCGCGTGCCGGCCAGCCGCTTCATCGGCGAGGCCGGCGACTACTACAACAGCGAGCGCCAGACCTTCGGCTGGCAGTTCGAGCACAAGTTCAACGACAGCTGGACCGTGCGCCAGAACTTCCGCTATGCGAAGAACGAAAACGACAACCGCTACCACTACGGCGGTGCGTTCAGCGGCTTCGACAGCTGGTCGACCGACCCGATCTTCAAGCGCGTGTTCCCGCGCTACTTCGACAGCCAGCTGACGCGCAACCGCACGCAGACCCTGGACAACCACGTCGAGGGCCACTTCCAGACCGGCGCGCTCCAGCACACGCTGCTCGTGGGCGCGGACTTCGCGCGCCAGCGCGAGAACGTCTGGGGCGGCACCACCGTCGACACCATCGACCTCTATGCGCCGGTGTACGGCCACGTGGACGAACCCGAGCGCGTGGCGCGTCCGCGCACCCGCCAGCGCCAGACCGGCCTGTACCTGCAGGACCAGATCAAGCTCGACAACTGGATCTTCGTGGCCGGCCTGCGCCACGACCGCGCCGTGTCCAGCGCCGCCGGCAGCGACGAGCAAAAGAGCAGCGCCACCACCAAGCGACTGGGCGTGATGTACGCCCATCCCTCGGGCTGGTCGCCGTACCTGAGCTACAGCGAGTCGTTCACGCCGCAGTCGCCGCGCGAAGGCCGCATCTTCTCGCCGCTGCGCGGCGAGCAGTGGGAAGTGGGCCTGAAGTACGAGCCGAAGAACCGCGCCATGGCCTTCAGCGCCGCGGTGTACGACCTGCGCGAGAAGAACCAGATCGTCGAAGAGCAGCCGAAGGTGTTCTCGCAGCGCGGCCTCACCAAGACCAAGGGCGTGGAGCTCGAAGCCAAGGGCTCGGTGGGCACCAACCTCGACCTGATCGCCCACTACAACTACACCGACGCCGACGCGCAGATCGAAGGCCTGCCCAAGCACCAGGCCAGCTTCTGGGCCAAGTACAGGTTCTCGGTGGCCGGCATGAGCGGCTTCTCGGCCGGCGCCGGCGTGCGCGTGATGAGCTCGTTCCGCGACACCCAGTTCGGCACCGGCCCGCGCATCCCGGGCGTGGCGCTGGCCGACCTGGTGTTTGCTTACGATACGGCCCAGTGGCGCTATGCGCTCAACATCAACAACGTGACGGACAAGGTGTACTTCAGCACCTGCCTGTCGCGCGGTGACTGCTGGTACGGTGCGCGACGCAACATCGTGGCGAGCGCCACCTACCGCTTCTAGCCTTTTCACCACCCAACGACGCACGACGACATGGACAGCCGAAAGATCAAGACCTGGGCCTGGGTGCACAAGTGGAGCAGCCTCGTGTGCACGGTGTTCATGCTGCTGCTGTGCATCACCGGCCTGCCGCTGATCTTCCACCACGAGATCGGCCACCTGCTGGGCACCGAGGTCGAGGCGCCGAAGATGCCGGCGAACACGCCGCGCATCAGCCTGGACAAGGTGGTCGAGATCGGCCGCGCCAAGCACCCCGACCGCGTGGTGCAGTTCGTCTCGCAGCCCGAGGACGACGACGGCCTGTGGTTCGTCACGCTCACGCCCACGCCCGAACCCACCGAAGACTTCAAATCGGTGGCGGTCGATGCGCGCACCGGCGTCGTTCTGGCGCAGCCGGAGTTCAGCCAGGGCTTCATGTACATCATGTTCAAGCTGCACGTCGACCTGTTCGCCGGGCTGCCGGGCAAGCTGTTCCTGGGCTTCATGGGGCTGCTGCTGCTGGTGGCCATCGTCTCGGGCGTGGTGCTGTATTCGCCGTTCATGCGCAAGCTCGACTTCGGGACCGTCCGGCGCGAGAAGCGCCCGCGCCTGAAGTGGCTCGACCTGCACAACCTGCTGGGCATCGTCACGCTGGTGTGGCTGTTCGTGGTGGGTTCGACCGGCATGATCAACACCTGGGCCGACCTGATCATCAAGTACTGGCAGTACGACCAGCTGAGCACGCTGCTCGCGCCCTACAAGAACGAGCCGGTGGTGCCGGTGGCCGAGCGCGGCTCGCTGCAGCGCTCGATGGAAGGTGCGATGCAGAAGGCGCCGGGCATGAAGCTGTCGTTCATCGCCTTCCCGGGCACCTCGTTCTCGAGCCCGCACCACACGACCTTCTTCCTGCGCGGCAACGAGCCCTTCACCTCGAAGCTGCTGCAGCCGGTGCTGGTCGATGCCAAGACAGCGGAGGTGACGGCGGCGCCGAAGATGCCGTGGTACCTCACGGGCCTGCTGGTGTCGCAGCCGCTGCACTTCGGCGACTACGGCGGCATGCCGATGCAGATCCTGTGGGCGCTGCTGGACATTGCGACCATCATCGTGCTGGGCAGCGGGCTGTACCTGTGGCTCAAGCGCGGCAACACCGTGCCGGCACGGACGACCACGACGACTGCGGCGCCCGCCACGGTATCGGGCCCGCAGCCCGACCCGGCACCGGCCATGAAGGTGCAGGCATGACGACGCACCACAAGGCACCGCACCAGTCCTTCTGGCGCATGTGGGGCTGGCCGATCGCGCTGGGCGTGATGACCACCGTCGGCCTGATCACCGCGCTGTTCAGCGACGGCGGCCTCGGCGACATGGTGGCCTGGGTGGGCCTGGGCATTCCGGTGCTCGTGTGCGCCTGGTACGGCTGGCGCCGCTCGCCGCGCACGGGTTCGCGCTAGGCGAAAGGGGCAGGGCACCGACGCAGAATCGGTGCCGATGAATGCCGCACTCTCCTACCCGCTTCGCCTGCTGATCCTGGGCGCTCCGCTGGCCGTGCACGGCCAGCAGCCTGCAACGTCGCCGGCTGGCACGCTGCGCGATGTCACCGTTTCGACGCCGCGCGGCACGCTGTCTCCGTTTCTCGTGCCCGGCTCGGTCGACCGCGTCGATGGCGACGAGATGCGCGACAGCCGGATGCAGGTCAACCTGTCCGAGAGCCTGGGCGCCGTGCCCGGCCTTCAGGTGCAGAACCGCATGAACTACGCGCAGGACCTGCAGCTGTCGGTGCGCGGCTTCGGCGCGCGCTCGACCTTCGGCGTGCGCGGCGTGCGCCTGTACGTCGACGGCATTCCGGCCACCTTGCCCGACGGCCAGGGGCAGACCTCGAACATCGACATCGGCTCGGTCGACCGCGTCGAAGTGCTGCGCGGGCCGTTCTCGGCGCTGTACGGCAATTCGTCGGGCGGCGTGGTGCAGGCGTTCACGGCCTCGGGGGAGGGCGCACCGCGCCTGTCGTATGCGCTGGCGGGCGGCAGCTTCGGCAGCTGGCGCCAGTCGCTGCAGCTCAGCGGCTCGCAGGGCGCGGTCGACTACCTGCTCGGCGCGAGCCACTTTCGCACCGACGGCTGGCGCGAGCAGAGCGCCGCGCGGCGCAACATCGCGAACGGCAAGCTGGGCGTCGCGCTCGACAACGGCGACAAGCTCACGCTGGTGTTCAACAGCGTGCGCATCGAGGCGCAGGACCCGCTGGGCCTGACGGCCGAACAGGTCGCGCAGGCACCGCGCAAGGCACCGCTGGCGCTGCAGTACGACACGCGCAAGACGGTCGAGCAGACGCAGGTCGGCCTGCGCTACGAGCGGCGTATCAACACAGAGCAGGCGCTGCAGTTCATGGTCTATGGCGGCGAGCGCAAGACCGTGCAGTTCCAGTCGATCCCGCCGTCGGCGCAGCAGAGCCCGCTGCATGCGGGCGGCGTGATCGACCTCACGCGCCAGTACGGCGGCGTCGACCTGCGCTGGACCGCCGCACTGCAGCTGGCCGACCGGCCCTTCGATCTCGTGGCGGGCCTGGGCTACGACAGCCTGCGCGAGCGCCGCCGTGGCTACGAGAACTACCTGGGCCCGGTGGCCGCGCCCCTGCTGGGCGTGCAGGGGCGCCTGCGCCGCAACGAGCGCAACGAGGTCTGGAACCTCGATCCGTATGCGCAGGCGGCCTGGCGTTTTTCCGAGCGCTGGACGCTCGAGGCCGGCGTGCGCCGCAGCCGCGTGCACTTCGACTCGCACGACCTCTACATCGGTGGTGCCAACCGCAACGACAGCGGCAGCGCGAGCTACAGCAAGACCTTGCCCGTGGCCTCGCTGCGCTACCAGGCCACGCCCGATCTCGCGGTGTACGGCTCGGTGGGCCGGGGCTTCGAGACGCCGACGCTCAACGAGCTGTCGTACCGCCCGGGCGGCGCCAGCGGGCTCAACTTCGGGCTGCGGCCTTCGGTGAACGACAGCCTCGAGGTGGGCGCGAAGGCGAGGCTGGCCGGCGGGCTGCTGACGGCGGCGCTGTTCCACACCCGCACGCGCGACGAGATCGTCACCGCCACCAACAGCGGCGGCCGCGCCACCTTCCAGAACGCCGGGCGCACGCGGCGCAACGGCTTCGAGCTGGGCTGGCAGCACGAGACGGCCGACCACTGGCGCACGCAGGTCGCCTACACGTGGCTGGACGCGACCTACCGCGATGCGTTCTGCTCGCCGTCGCCCTGCGCGGGCGGCAATGCCGCGAACGCGGGCAACCGCATCCCGGGCATCGCGCGCCAATCGCTGTTCGCTTCGCTCGGCTGGGTGCCGCCCGAGGGCTGGCGCGCCGGTGTCGAGATGCGCGCACTGAGCCGCATCCAGGCCAACGACATGAACACCGCGAGCGCGCACGGCTACGCCGTGGCGGCGCTGTACGCCGGCTACCTGAAGAAGTGGGAGCGCTGGGACTTCAACGCCTTCGCGCGCGTCGACAACCTGTTCGACCGGCGCTACATGGGCTCGGTCATCGTCAACGAAGGCAATGCGCGCTTCTACGAGCCCGCGCCCGGTCGCAACTGGACGGTGGGCCTGAGCGGCGCGTACCGCTTCTGAAGAACGCGCCATGAAATGAAAAGGCCCGCCGCCCCGAGGGGACGGCGGGCCTTGAGACCCGGTATTCGCAGTGCTTACTTGAGGCCGGCTGCGGCGCGCAGTGCGGCCGCTTGCGTCGTGGCTTCCCAGGTGAACTCGGGCTCTTCGCGGCCGAAGTGGCCGTAGGCGGCGGTCTTCTGGTAGATCGGGCGCAGCAGGTCGAGCATCTGGATGATGCCCTTCGGACGCAGGTCGAAGTGTTCGCGCACGAGTTCGGCGATCTTCTCGTCGGGGATCACGCCGGTGCCTTCGGTGTAGACCGTGATGTTCATCGGCTGGGCCACGCCGATGGCGTACGCCACCTGGATCTGGCACTGGCGCGCCAGGCCGGCGGCCACGATGTTCTTGGCCACGTAGCGCGCGGCGTAGGCGGCCGAGCGGTCGACCTTGGACGGGTCCTTGCCGGAGAACGCGCCGCCGCCGTGCGGGCAGGCGCCGCCGTAGGTGTCGACGATGATCTTGCGGCCGGTGAGGCCGCAGTCGCCCTGCGGGCCGCCGATGACGAAGCGGCCGGTCGGGTTGATCAGGTAGCGCGTGTTCTGCAGCCATTCCTTGGGCAGCACGGGCTTGATGATCTCTTCGATGATGGCTTCGTTGAACGAGGCCTTCATCTTGGTCGGCGTTTCGCTCTGGTCGGGGCTGTGCTGCGTGGAGAGCACCACGGTGTCGATGCTGTGGGGCTTGCCGTCCACGTAGCGCATCGTGACCTGGCTCTTGGCGTCGGGACGCAGGAAGGGCAGGCGGCCGTCCTTGCGCAGCTGGGCCTGGCGCTCCACGAGGCGGTGGGCGTAGTAGATCGGCGCGGGCATCAGCTCGGGCGTCTCGTCGCAAGCGTAGCCGAACATCAGACCCTGGTCGCCGGCGCCGGTGTTCAGGTGGTCGTCGGAGGCGTGGTCCACGCCCTGGGCGATGTCGTTGGACTGCTTGTCGTAGCAGACCATCACCGCGCAACCCTTGTAGTCGATGCCGTACTCGGTGTTGTCGTAGCCGATGCGCTTGATGGTGTCGCGCGCGACCTGGATGTAGTCGACGTGCGCGTTGGTCGTGATCTCGCCGGCAAGCACCACGAGGCCGGTGTTGGTCAGCGTTTCGGCGGCGACGCGGCTGCGGGGGTCTTGTTCGAAGATCGCGTCGAGGATCGCGTCCGAGATCTGGTCCGCGACCTTGTCGGGATGGCCCTCGGAGACCGATTCGGAGGTAAAGAGAAAGTCGTTCGCCACTGTGGTCACTCCTTGAAGTTCAATTGGCGCGTTGCCAACTCTGCGGAGCCCTGGCGAACGCTTTAGCAGATGTCGATGAATCGACGGGACACAATCGCATTCGCGCTTGTGGGTGTCGCCCTGCAAGTTGTTCCGTAACTCGGCGACAATTTGCATTCTATTCGAGCCGCGCAATACCATGCGCGCGCGTCCGCCTTTTGACCCTCCCTGACTCTCTCCCCCTCCCCGTTCAATGATCACCCTGTTCCGCCTGCTTGCCCGCGTGCCGATGCCGCTGATGCATCGGCTCGGCGCCTTGCTGGGATGGCTGGTCTGGTGGTGCGCGCCGGACTACCGCCGCCGCTTCAAGGCCAACGCCGAGAGCGCCGGCTTCTCGCCCGCGCAGTACCGTCCCGCCATCGCCGCCGCCGGCCACATGGCGTCCGAGCTGCCCTGGCTGTGGCTGCGCCCGCAGGGCGAGAGCGTGCTGACGCGCGTGGTGCGCTGGGAAGGCGTCGAGGCCTTCGAGGCCGCGATGCGCGCCAAGAAGGGCGTGATCCTCGTGGCACCGCACCTGGGCAGCTGGGAGATGTGCGGCCAGGCCATCGGCGAGCGCTTTCTCGCGGACTTCGGGCCGATCACCGCGCTGTTCCGTCCGGCGCGCAAGAAATGGATGGCCGACCTGATCGCCGCGGGTTCGCGCGACCGGCCCGGCCTGCAGACCCTGCCGACCAACAACACCGGCGTGCGCGGCCTGATCCGCACGCTGCGCAGCGGCGGCTACACCGGCATCCTGCCCGACCAGGTGCCGCCGCTGGGGCAGGGCGTGTGGGCGCCTTTCCTCGGCCGCCCCGCCTACACCATGACCCTGCTTCCCCGTTTGGCCCAACAGACCGGCGCCGCCTGCTTCCTCAGCGTGTGCGAGCGCCTGCCGCGCGGCGCGGGCTACGTGATCCGCTTCGAGCCGATCGTCGGCACCGCGCTCACCGACCCCGAGGCCTCCATCGAGGACGCCGCCGCCGCCATGAACGACGGCATCGGCCGCCTGATCCACAGCCTGCCCGGCCAGTACGTGTGGGACTACGCGCGCTACAAGGAGCCGCGCGGCGAACCCGCCGTGGTGGCCAACGCCGCGGGAGGGGCCGCGCCATGAGTCTCAGTTCCCGACTCGGTATCGGCTTCATGCGGGTGCTGGCCCCGCTGCCCCTGCCGCTCGTGCGCGGTTTCAGCAGGGTCCTCGGCCGCCTGCTGCACACCATCGCCGTGCCGCGGCGGCGCGTGGTCGACCGAAACCTGGCCCTGTGCTTCCCCGGGAAATCGGAGGCCGAGCGCCGCGCCATCGCGCGCGAGACCTTCGTCTTCGTCGCGCAGTCGTGGCTGGACCGCAGCTGGCTGTGGCATGCGCCCGAAAAGGTGGTGAAGAGCCGGCTCACGATCGTGGGCGCGGCGCCGGAAATCCGCGAGATCGCCGAGGGCGAGGCGCCGATGATCCTGTTCGCGCCGCACTTCTACGGGCTCGATGCCGCGGCCACCGCGCTCACCATGCACACGGCGCGCCCGTCGGCCACGATCTACACGACCCAGCGCGACCCGATGGTCGACGCCTGGATCCGCGAAGGCCGCACGCGCTTCGGCGACGTGGCGGCGCTCAACCGGGTGGACGGCATCAAGCCCATCCTCGCGGGGCTGCGCAAGGGCGGCCTGCTGTACCTGCTGCCCGACATGGATTTCGGGCGCGACCAGACGATCTTCGTGCCCTTCTACGGCGTGCAGGCGGCCACCGTGCCGTCGCTCTCGCGCTTCGCGCGGCTGGGCAAGGCCAAGGTGGTGCCGGTGGTGGCGAAGCTCACGCCCGGTGGTTACGAGATCCAGGTGCTGTCGGCGTGGCAGAACTTCCCGACCGACGACGTCGAGGCCGACACGGCGCTCATGAACGAGCGCCTGCAGGGCTACATCGACACGATGCCGTCCCAGTACTACTGGGTGCACCGCCGGTTCAAGACCCGCCCCGAGGGCGAGCCTCCGATCTATTGAAAGCCCCCCGGCTTTTCACTTCGCTTCGCTGCGTGTAACTCCACCCCCCGAGGGGGAGGCGCGGCCCGCCTTGGGGCGGCCCGGCGGCGGCCGCCTCAATTGCGTGCCAGGAAGCCTTCGATCTCGCGCGCGACCAGCTGCGGCTGCTCGTGCACGATCCAGTGGGTGGCGTTGGGCACCTTCTTGACCTCGAGCTTCGGCACGTACTCTTCCAGCCCTTCGAGCAGGCCCGGCAGCAGCGCGGCGTCGTCGAGTGCCCAGAACACGAAGGTCGGCATGGTCACCGTGAGGCGTTCGCGCGGCAGCACCGGAATGCTGTCGATCGACTGGCCCGGCAGTGGCGGCTTCATCGGCGTCACGCGGTACAGGTTGCAGGCGCCCGTGAGGCCCGCGCTCCAGACCTCGCGGTACTGCTGTTTCACCTCTTCGGTGAGCCAGCCGAAGCCGTCCGGGCCGGCCTTCATCAGCAGGAAGAAGGGCCACATGCGCTTGAAGTCGTCGGCCGCGAGCAGGGCTTCGGCGTCGGGGCGCGCCAGGAAGTGCATGTAGGCGCTGGCCTGCTGCTGCGCCGGGTTGTTGCGCAGCTCGCGCGTGAACGTGCCCGGGTGCGGCGAATTGATGATGACCAGCTTGCCGACCTGCTGCGGGAAGGCGTTGGCGTAGCCCCAGGCGAAGGCGCCGCCCCAGTCGTGGGCCACCAGTGCGGCCATGGTGCCGTCGGCGCTCTCGGTGGCCACGAGCTGCTGGATGTCCTGGATCAGCAGGTGGGCCTTGTAGTCGGCCACTTCCGTGGGCGCGCTGGACTTCTCGAAGCCGCGCAGGTTCGGCGCCACGCAGCGGTAGCCGCCGTGGGCCGGGTCCGAGAAGTAGGCGAGCAGTTCGTCCCAGATGAACGCGGCTTCGGGAAAGCCGTGCAGGAACACCATCAGCGGCTGGCCCGGCTTGCCGGCGGCGCGGCAGCTCAGGGTGGTGCCGTTGGGCAGGCTGCGTTGGAAGGTCTCGATCATGCTTCGTGTCTCCTTGGGTTGACTGTCGCTATTGTTTTGATAGTGAACTTCACAGACGGGACGCTCGATGCAGCCGGTTCCTCTAGCGCATCAGGCGTCGTCGGCCGGTGGCGGCGCGGGCGCTGGCGCGGCGTCGTCGGGATGCACCCAGCGCCACAGCAGCTCGGCCGCTTCGCCGACCCCTTGCTTCTTCAGGGCCGAGAACAGTTTGACCTCGCCGCCGCCGGCGTTCAGTCGCGTAATCGACAGCACCTTGGCGGCTTCGGTGCGCGTGAGCTTGTCGGACTTGGTCAGCAGCACGAGGAATTTGAGGCCTTGCTCGACGCGCGGACGGATCACGTCGAGCAGGATCTCGTCGAGCTCGGTCATGCCGTGGCGCGGATCGCACATCAGGACAACCCCGCGCAGACTTTCGCGCGTCATGAGGTAGTTGCCCATCACGCGCTGCCAGCGCAGCTTGGCTTCCTTCGGCACGGCCGCGTAGCCGTAGCCGGGCAGGTCGGCCAGCACGGCGTCGTCGACCTTCTGCTTGCCGATGCCGAACAGGTTGATGTGCTGCGTGCGGCCCGGCGTCTTCGAGGCGAAGGCCAGGCGCGTCTGCTGCGTCAGGGTGTTGATGGCGGTCGATTTGCCGGCGTTGGATCGGCCGACAAAAGCGATCTCGGGCAGGTCGACCGGGGGCAGGTGCTCCAGCTGCGGAGCGCTGGTCAGGAAGTGGGCGGTGTGCAGCCAACCCAGGGCCACGCGCTCGCGTTCAGCGACCTGCGGGTCCACGGCAGGGGCCGCGCGGGGAGGATAAGCGGCGGACTTGGCGCGCGGGGAGGTCATCAATGGGCTTTCGGAACGGGGCGCCATTGTAGAATCGCGGGGTTTTGCGCCATAAATTCGAAGCCCCCGATATGAAGTTGTTTGCCAATATTCTGCTTGCAGCCCTCATGGGCGTCGCAGCCAGCGCGAGTTTTGCAGCCGATGAGCATGCCGCTGCCCCCGCAGCGGCAGCCGCCAAGCCGGCCAAGCCCGATCCCGCCAAGGGCGACACGCTGTTCAACGCGACGCCGGCCAACAGCCAAAGCTGTGCTTCGTGCCACAACGCGGACGGCAACTCGGCCATCGCAGCCAACCCCAAGCTGGCGCAACAACACCCCGAATACATCCTCAAGCAGCTGCAGGACTTCAAGTCCGGCAAGCGCAAGAGCGCCATCATGAAGCCGCTGGCCTCGGCGCTGTCCGAAGAAGACATGCGCAACATCGCCTGGTTCGTCGGCTCCAAGAAGATCAAGCCGGGCTTCTCGAAGGAGAAGGACACGGTCGCCCTCGGCGAGAAGATCTACCGCGGCGGCATCGGCGATCGCCAGATTCCCGCTTGCGCCGGCTGCCACAGCCCGAACGGCGCTGGCCTTCCAGCCCAGTACCCGCGCCTGGGCGGCCAGCACGCCGACTACACCGTGGCCCAGCTCGTGGCCTTCCGCGACAACGTCCGCCTGAACAGCTCGCCCATGAACGGCGTGGCCGCCAAGCTCAACGACCGCGAAATCAAGGCCGTGGCCGACTACATCGCCGGCCTGCGCTGATTTCCGCCGTCGCGCTGTCCAGCGTGAACTAACCGCCGATAAAAATCCCAAACAAAGGGCGGGCCGATCCAGGAGGATGGCCCGCCCTTTTGTTTTTTTCCTCTTTCCTGGTTCCCTCCCGATGACCGTTTCCACCCATGGCCTTCGCGTGCATCGCGGCCCGCAGCTGCTTCGCGCCGCGGTGGAACTGCTGTCGTCGATGCGCTTCGCGATCGCGCTGCTGACGGTCATCTGCATCGCCTCGATCATCGGCACCGTGCTCAAGCAGCATGAGCCGATCAACAACTACATCAACCAGTTCGGGCCCTTCTGGGCCGAGCTGTTCCGCACGGCGCGGCTCGACTCGGTTTACAGCGCCTGGTGGTTCCTGCTGATCCTGCTGTTCCTGGTGATCAGCACGTCGCTGTGCGTCGCGCGCAACACGCCGCGCATCCTGATCGACCTGCGCACCTTCCAGGAAGACATCCGCGCGCAGAGCCTCAAGGCCTTCGGCCAGCGCGCCGAAAACCGCCTGGCGGAAACGCCCGACATGGCGGCCAACCGCATCGGCCAGCTGCTCGTGAGCGGCGGCTGGAAGGTCAAGCTGCAGCAGCGCAACGCCAGCGCCGACGGCAAGGCCGCGGCGGGCTGGATGGTGGCTGCGCGCGCCGGCGGCGCGCACAAGCTGGGCTACATCGCGGCGCACAGCGCCATCGTGCTGGTGTGCATCGGCGGCCTGCTCGACGGCGACCTGGTGGTGCGCGCCCAGACCTGGTTCAACGGCAAGAGCGTGTTCACGGGCGGCGGCATGATTGCCGACGTGGCGCCCGAGCACCGCCTGTCGACCGCCAACCCGACCTTCCGCGGCAACATCCTCGTGCCCGAGGGCGGGCGGGGCAACGTGGCCATCCTGAACCAGGCCGACGGCGTGCTGCTGCAGGAGCTGCCGTTCACCATCGAGCTGAAGAAGTTCATCGTCGACTACTACTCGACCGGCATGCCCAAGCTGTTCGCCAGCGAGGTGGTGCTGCACGACCGCGAGAGCGGCGAGCAGGTGCCGGCGCGCATCGAGGTGAACCACCCGGCCAGCTACAAGGGCGTGGAGATCTACCAGTCGAGCTTCGACGACGGCGGCTCCACGGTGAAGCTCAAGGCGGTGCCGATGGCGGCCGCGGCCAAGCCCTTCGAGGTCGAGGGCATCATCGGCGGCCCGAGCACCGAGATCACCAACGGCAAGGACAAGCTCACGCTCGAGTACGCCGCGCTGCGCGTGATCAACGTCGAGAACTTCGCCGACGGCGGCGCCATGGGCAGCGGCGCCGACGTGCGCAAGGTCGACCTGCGCCACGGCATCGAGTCGCGCCTGGGCGCCGCCAACAAGACCAACAAGCCCAAGGTGCTGCGCAACATCGGCCCCAGCATCGGCTACAAGCTGCGTGACGCGGCCGGCCAGGCACGGGAATACCAGAACTACATGGTGCCGGTCGACGCCGGCGACGGCCAGCCGGTGTTCCTGCTGGGCATGCGCGAGAAGCCCGAGGAGCCGTTCCGCTACCTGCGCGTGCCGGCCGACGAGCAGGGTTCGATGGACGGCTTCGTGCGCATGCGCACCGCGCTGGGCGACCCCGCCACGCGCGAGCGCGCCATCCAGCGCTACATCGCCAAGGCGACCGACCCGAAGCGCCCCGAAATGGCCGAGCAGCTGCGCGTGTCGGCCGCCCGTGCGCTGGCGCTGTTCTCGGGCGCCGAGCGCGCCAAGGCCGACGCCGCATCGCAGGGCGGCTGGCAGGCGATTGCCGAATTCATGGAAGCCAACGTGCCCGAGGCCGAGCGCGAACGCGCCGGCACGGTGCTGGTGCGCATCCTCAACGACGTGCTGTTCGAAGTGCTCAACCTGAGCCGCGAAGGCGCCGGCCTGGCCGCGCTGCCGAACGACGAGAAATCGCAGGGCTACCTGACGCAGGCCGTGCTGGCGCTGAGCGACGCGCACTTCTACCCGGCGCCGGTCGCGATGATGATGACCGACTTCACCCAGGTGCAGGCCAGCGTGTTCCAGGTGGCGCGCGCCCCTGGCAAGAACATCGTCTATCTGGGGTGTCTGTTGCTGATCGTCGGTATTTTTGCCATGCTGTACGTGCGCGAGCGCCGCCTGTGGGTGTGGCTGACACCCGGCGGCGGCGCCTCTGGAGACAACGACGGCCGCGAAACGGTCGCCACGATGGCGTTCTCGGTCAACCGCAAGACCCTGGACAGCGATCGCGAATTCGAGCACCTGAAGCACAGGTTGCTCGCCCTGAAGAAAGAAGAACCGGCGTCACCATGAACACCACGACCCTCACGCTCCACGAAAGCTGGCTCTCCCGCCGCAACCTGTTCGACTGGGTGTTCGCGGCGCTGGTGCTGGCCGGCGGCGCGTTCGCCTTCATGCGCCACGCCGGCTCGATGGACAGCTACGAAAAGCCGATCCTGGTGGCCGCGCTGATTTCGGTTATCGGCATCTGCTGGTTCTGGCGCCCGCTGCGGGTGCTGACCCTGGTGGTGGCCGCGGCCTCGCTGCTGGCCATCAGCTCCTACCAGGGCGACCTGGCGCGCGCCGATTCGGTGTTCTGGCTCAAGTACTTCCTGTCGAGCCAGTCGGCCATCCTCTGGATGAGCGTGCTGTTCTTCATGAGCACGCTGTTCTACTGGATCGGTTTTGCCGCCGGCAAGCAGCAGGCCGACACCTTCGACCTGATCGGCTCCCGCCTGGCCTGGGCGGCCGTGACCATGGCGCTGATCGGCACCATGGTGCGCTGGTACGAAAGCCACCAGCTCGGCCCGGACATCGGCCACATCCCGGTGAGCAATCTGTACGAAGTGTTCGTGCTGTTCTGCTGGCTGACGGCGGCGTTCTACCTGTACTTCGAAGAGCGCTACAACACGCGCGCACTGGGCGCCTTCGTGATGCTGGTGGTCAGCGCGGCGGTGGGCTTCCTGCTCTGGTACACGATCGTGCGCGAGGCGCACGAGATCCAGCCGCTGGTGCCTGCGCTGCAGAGCTGGTGGATGAAGCTGCACGTGCCCGCCAACTTCATCGGCTACGGCACCTTCGCGCTCGCGGCCATGGTGGCCTTCGCCTACCTCATCAAGGAGCAGGCGAGCGAGACCCGCTGGTACAAGCTCACGCCGATCTGGCTGCTGGGCGTGGCGCTGTGCTTCGTGCCAGTGGCCTTCCGCCAGCGCGTGCAGGAAGCCGGCGGCAGCTACTGGGTGATCTACGCGGGCATCTCGGCGCTGATCGCCGCGGGCATCCTGCTGGGGCGCAAGCGCATCGCGGCGCGCCTGCCGGCCAACGAGGTGCTCGACGACGTCATGTACAAGTCGATCACCGTCGGCTTCGCCTTCTTCACCATCGCGACCGTGCTCGGCGCCCTGTGGGCGGCCGACGCCTGGGGCGGCTACTGGAGCTGGGACCCGAAGGAAACCTGGGCGCTGATCGTCTGGCTCAACTACGCGGCCTGGCTGCACATGCGCCTCGTGAAGGGCCTGCGCGGCACCGTGGCGGCCTGGTGGGCGCTGGCCGGCCTGGCCGTGACCACCTTCGCCTTCCTCGGCGTGAACATGTTCCTGAGCGGGCTGCACAGCTACGGCACGCTGTAAGCGCAGGCTTGGCGCCTTTTGCGAAGAATTGAAACCACGCGCCGCCATGGCGCGTAACCAAACCGGGGCATGTCACGAACTACCCTGAGCACAACGATTCACGCGAAAGGCCTGCCATGTCGTTCCCTTCCCGTTCGCACCGTCGCGACACCCACGGTTTCAACCATCCGCTGTCGAGCGAGATCACGCCGCGCGCCGCCTACGAAGGCCGGCGCGACCTGCTCAAGCTGATGGCCGGCGGTGCCGCGGGTGCGGCGCTCGCCACCTTTGCCGGGCGCGAGGCCTTCGCCCAGGCGACCGGCCCGCACAAGCTGGCCCTGCTGCCGGGCGCCAAATCGGCCGTGCCGGGCGCGCAGACGATGGAAAAGCTCACCGACTACAAGGACGCGAGCAGCTACAACAACTACTACGAGTTCGGCGTCGACAAGGGTGATCCGGTGAAGAACGCCGGCACGCTCAAGACGCGGCCGTGGACCGTGGAGGTCGAAGGCCTAGTCAAGAAGCCGGGCAAGTACGGCATCGAGGACCTGCTCAAGCTCAGCGCGCAGGAAGAGCGCATCTACCGCCTGCGCTGCGTCGAGGGCTGGTCGATGGTGATCCCGTGGGTCGGCTACTCGCTGGCCGAGCTCATCAAGAAGGTCGAGCCGCAGGGCAATGCCAAGTTCGTCGAGTTCGTGACGCTGGCCGACCCGAAGACCATGCCCTTCGTCGGCTCGCGCGTGCTCGACTGGCCCTACACCGAGGGCCTGCGCATGGACGAGGCGATGCACCCGCTCACGCTGCTGGCCTTCGGCATGTACGGCGAGGTGCTGCCCAACCAGAACGGCGCGCCGGTGCGGCTCGTGGTGCCATGGAAGTACGGCTTCAAGTCGGCCAAGTCGATCGTCAAGATCCGCTTCGTCGAGAAGGAGCCGAGCACGGCCTGGAACAAGGCGGCGGCGCAGGAGTACGGCTTCTATTCGAACGTGAACCCGAACGTCGACCACCCGCGCTGGAGCCAGGCGACCGAGCGCCGCATCGGCGACGGCGGCGGCCTGTTCGCGAAGCGGCGCAAGACCGAGATGTTCAACGGCTACGAGGCGCAGGTCGGCCAGCTCTACGCCGGCATGGACCTGAAGAAGAACTACTGAGCGGGCGCGCCCGCCCGGTCGTTGCGCCATGCTGAACAAGCTGCTCATGCACCCGGCGACCAAGCCGGTCGTCTTCCTGCTGTGCCTGCTGCCATTCGCGCGGCTGGCCTTCGGCGCCTTCACCGACGGGTTGGGCGCGAACCCCGCCGAGTTCCTGATCCGCGCGACGGGCGACTGGACCCTGCGCTTCATCTGCATCGTGCTGGCGGTGACGCCGCTGCGCGTGATCGCCAAGCTCAATGCGCTGGCGCGGCTGCGTCGCATGCTGGGCCTGTTCGCGTACTTCTACGTGGTGCTGCACCTGCTGTGCTACAGCTGGTTCGACATGGGCTTCGAGTGGGGCGAGATCGCCAAGGACATCGCCAAGCGGCCGTTCATCCTGGTGGGCTTCTCGGCCTTCGTGCTGCTGACGCCGCTGGCGGCCACGTCGTTCAACCGCGCGATCAAGGCGATGGGCGCCAAGCGCTGGCAGCTGCTGCACAAGCTGGTCTACGGGATCGCGGGGCTCGGGCTGCTGCACTTCTTCTGGATGCGCGCGGGCAAGAACAACTTCGCCGAAGTGTTCGTCTACGCCGCGATCATCGGGGTGCTGCTGGCGTGGCGCGTCTGGAATTTCGCGCGCAAGCGCCAGGCCAGGCCCACCGTGGCCGTGCGCGGCAGCGAGAAGCCGCTGCGCACCGGCTGAGACCGGATCAGCCGTCGATCTCGGCGCGCAGCTGGTCTTCCATCGTCTCGCGGCGGCGGATCAGCTTGGCGCTGGCGCCGCTCACCAGCACCTCGGCGGCACGGCCGCGCGTGTTGTAGTTGCTCGCCATGCTCATGCAGTACGCGCCCGCCGACAGCACGGCCAGCAGGTCGCCGGCCACCACGTTGAGTGCGCGATCGCGGCCGATCCAGTCGCCGCTTTCGCAGACCGGGCCCACCACGTCGTAGGTCGGGGCGTCGCCGGTGCGCTCGCGCAGCGGCACGATCTTCTGGAAGGCCTGGTACATCGCGGGGCGCGGCAGGTCGTTCATGGCCGCATCGACGATGCAGAAATTCTTGTCCTCGCCGGGCTTGGTGTAGAGCACCTCGGTCACGCACACGCCGGCATTGCCGACCAGTGAGCGGCCGGGTTCGATCACCAGCTTGCGCTGGCCGAAGCCGCGCGCGTCGAGCTTGGCGAGCAGCTGCTGCCACAGCGCATCGGCCTTGGGCGGCACTTCGCCGTTGTAGTCGATGCCCAGGCCGCCGCCGAAGTCCAGGTGGTGGATCGGCACGCCGGCCGCCTCGATGGCTTCCACCAGGTCGAGCACGCGGTCGCAGGCGTCCAGGTAGGGCGAGGCTTCGGTGATCTGCGAGCCGATGTGGCAGTCGATGCCGACCACCTCGAGGCCCGGCAGCCGGGCGGCGTGCTGGTAGGCCTGCACCGCGCGGTCGTGGGCGATGCCGAACTTGTTGCCCTTCAGGCCGGTGGAAATGTAGGGGTGCGTCTTCGGGTCGACGTTCGGATTGATGCGGATGCTGATCGGTGCGCGCACCTTCTCGGCCAGCGCCACTTCGTTGAGCACGTCGAGTTCGGCTTCGCTCTCGACGTTGAAGCAGGCGATGCCGGCCGCCAGGGCCTGGCGCATCTCGGCGCGCGTCTTGCCGACGCCCGAGAAGATGATCTTCTTCGGATCGGTGCCCACCGCCAGCACGCGCGACAGCTCGCCGCCCGAGACGATGTCGAAACCGCAGCCGGCTTCGGCGAACACGCGCAGCACGCCGAGCGAGGAATTGGCCTTCATCGCGTAGCAGATGAGCGCGTCGCGGCCCTCGAAGCCGCGCTGGTAGGCGGCCAGGGCATCGAGCATCCACTGCTTCGAATAGACGAACAGCGGCGTGCCGTGCGTGCGCGCCAGCGCGTCGAGCGCGACGCCCTCGACGTGCAGCGCGCCGTCGCGGTGGGCGATGTGGGGGTGGCCG
>NZ_JBWKYW010000018.1:0-116403 GCF_059423965.1 Variovorax sp. GW458-11-26-14-LB1 | reverse complement strand
CCGCCAGCGCCCCCCCTGCCCCGACGCCTGCCCGGCAGGCGCAGGAGCTGGACCTGCTGCGCCGCTACCAGCACGCCTTGCTCTATGGCGGCGGCGCGTTGCTGTCGCTGCTGATCGTGCTGGCCGCGGGCCTCGTGCTGTACAACGCCGCCGCCAATGCACTCGCGAACCTGCGCACCACGCTGGCCGCGCACAGCGCGCAGATGCAGCTCGACATCGAGGAAAAGCAGGCGGCGATGCGCCGCGGCGTGGTGAATGCCGAGCTGCTCTGGAACAGCCAGGCGCCGCCGGCCGCCGGCACGCTGGAGGCCTTCGTGCGCGACGGAGGCCAGGTGGTCCTGCAGGCCGGGGCCCAGCTGACACCGGCCATCGCCGCGGTCGACACCGCCGGCACACCTGACCTGCATGAATTCGCGCCCTACCTGGGCATGCTCGAAATGCAGGCCTACAGCGTCACCGCCGTCGCGCAGCTGCGCAATTCGCCGCTGGGCGCCTACGCCTACACCCCCGACCACCGCCTGCTCACGCTGATGCCCGCGCCCGAAGGCGGTCTGCAGGGCGCGCTGGACCGCACCGGCCTGCCGGACACCGCCGCGCTCATCGCGCGCCTGAGCTACGACATCGGCGATCTCGCCGGCGACCCGGCGCTCGCCGCGCAGTGGCGCACGCAGCGGCGCGTCGCCTGGCAGCCGCCGGCGCCCGACCTGCTGGCACCGGGGGCATCGCCCTTCAAGCTGGTGCAGCCCGGGTTCGACGCCCAGGGTCGCTCCTTCATGGTGTTCGTGAGCAACCTGCCCTCGGGCGTGCTGCAGGACCGCCTGCGCCACACGCCGCAAGACACGGCCGCCCTGCTGGTCGACGCGCAGGGCCGGGTGCTGCTCTGGGCCGACCGCACGGGCGACGCCATCGACGGCGGCGCGCTGATGGCCACGGCACTGGCCCACAGCCTGCGCCAGGCCGGCCCCGCGCTGCCGCGCGAAACCTACCGCGCGGGCGTGTTCAGCCTCTCGACGCCGCTGGCCGGCACCGGCTGGTCGCTGGTCTACGCCTACTCGTGGCGCACGGTCTTCGCCACGCTGAAGCCGCAGCTGCTGCGCTACGGCGGCGCCACGCTGGTGGTGCTGGGCACGCTCTGGGGCCTGCTGCTGCTGTTCAGGCGCAAGCTGCTGGAGCCCGCCTACCGCCGCTCGCAGCGGGTGTTCGAGAGCGAGCAGCTCAACCGCGCGATCATCGCCACCTCGTCCTTCGGCGTCTGCCTGATCGCGCTCGACGACGAGCGCGTGCTGCTGCAGAACACCTTGATGACGCACTACGCGGCGGCCTCCGCGCCGCCCGAGCCACTGCATCGGCAGATGGCCGCGCTCTATCGCGAACGCGCCCAGGGCGGCACGCTGCATGACGCCGGCATGCCGCTGGCGCTGAAGAACGGCCAGGCCTGCGAGCTGCTGCTGCAATGCACGCGCACGCGCTACCAGGGCGCGGACGCCCTGCTGTGCAGCTTTGCCGACACCACCGAGCGCAATGAACTCGACAAGAAGCGCGAAGAAGCCCGCGAAGCGGCCGAGGCGGCCAACCGCGCCAAGTCGGTGTTCATCGCCACCATGAGCCACGAGATCCGTACGCCGCTCAACGCGGTGCTGGGCAACCTCGAGCTGCTCGGCCAGGGCGCGCCGCCCGAGGTGCAGGCCCGGCGCCTGCAGTCGGTGCGCCAGGCCTCGCGCACCCTGCTCGAGATCGTCAACAACATCCTCGACCTGTCGAAGATGGAATCGGGCCACCTCAAGCTCGAAACCACGCGCGTGGCGCTGCCCGAGATCGTGCAGGCTTGCGCGCAGATGTTCGAGCCCTCGGCGCACGCCAAGGCACTGCGGCTCGACTGCGTGGTGCACCCGGGCCTGGCCGCCGGCTACGAAGGCGATCCGACGCGCATTCGCCAGATCGTCGTCAACCTGTTGAGCAACGCGATCAAGTTCACGGCCGCGGGCACGGTGACGCTGGAGGTCGGGCCGCTGTCGCCGGGGCAGGCTTCGCCGGTGGCGATCCGCGTGACCGACACCGGCATGGGCGTGCCGCCCGAGCAGATTCCTCAGCTGTTCGACATCTACATGCAGGCCTCGCCCTCGACCGCACGCGAGTTCGGCGGCTCGGGGCTGGGGCTGTCGATCTGCCAGCGGCTGGCGCGCAAGATGGGCGGCACGATCGCCGTGCGCAGCCAGCCGGGCGCGGGCTCGTGCTTCACGGTGACCTTGCCGCTGGTGGCGCTGGCGCCCGAGGTCGTCGCGCCATCGGACACCGATGCTGCCAACGCTGCCCTGCCCTTGCGTCCTGTGCGCCTGCTGGTCGTGGACGACCATCCGGCCAACCGCGCCCTCATCAGCGACCAGCTCGACGCGCTCGGCGTTGCCGCCGACGTGGCACCCGACGGCAACGCCGCGCTGGCCCTGTTCGCCGCGCAGCGCTACGACCTCGTGCTGACCGACCTGAACATGCCCGGCATGGACGGCTACACGCTGGCCCGCCGGCTGCGCGAGCGCAGCCCGTCGATCCCGCTCGTCGCCATCACGGCGCACCTGGAGCAGGAGGGCTACCAGCAATGCTCGCTGGCGGGCTTCGCGGGGGTGCTGCTCAAGCCGGTGCTGTTGCCGGCGCTGGAGCAGGCGATCCTCAAGACGCTGGGCGCGGCCGCGCCGCCACGGGTGGCCAGCGCCCCGGTCGCGCCTGCGCAAGCGCCCCTGGACGCGCGCCTGCACGACGCGATGGTCTCGTCGCTGGCGTCTTCCGCGCAGCAGGTCCGCGAGGCCCTGGCGACTGGCGACCGGCGCGTCATCGGCGACGAGTTGCATGCGGTGCGCGGTGCCTTCGCCATGATCGGCGAGCCAGCCATCGCCGCGATGTGCGGCCGGCTCAGCGTCCTGGTGAAGCAGGAGGCGATGGCGGTGATCGCCCCCGATTGGACGGAACTGCAGGCAGCCGCCGAAGCGGTGCTGGCACGGCGCGCCGCCTGAGCGCGCCGGCCGGGGCTCAGCAGGCGTCGGGTTGTCGCTGCGCCTGCGGGCGCCCCGCCGCATAGCGCAGCAGCGCCGCGTACTGCACGAAGGCCGACTCGGCCATCGGCGCGGCGTGCTGCGCGCCCTGCGTGAAGTGGCACCCGAGGCTGCGGGCCAGCGCGAGGTCGCGCTCGCCGTCGACGCCCTTCACGAGCAGCGTCGCGTGCTGTTCGCGCGCCATGGCGATCACGCTCGCCAGGATGTGGCGGGCATGCGGGTTCTCGCGCGCCTGCGTCAGCTGGCGCGCGTCGATCTGGAGCTCGCTGAACGGCACCTTGAACCAGCGGCTCAGGGTCGAGTCGCCCTGGCCGAAACGGTCGATGGCGCAGTGGAACCCGCGCAGCCGCAGGTGCGCGACCGCGCCGGCCAGCACGTCGTTGCAACGCGCGCCGCCGTCTTCGGCGATCTCCAGCACGAGCTGATCGGCGGCAATGCCGGCGCGTTCGGCCTGTTCGGCCACGCCCTGCGCCCAGGACACCGAGGCGGCCACCGACGCGGGCACGCGCACGCCCAGGCGCAGGCCGTGGTCCTTGTGCATGTAGCCGAGCAGTTCGAAGGCGCACTCGAGCATGCGCTGCGCCAGCGCCTCGTGCAGGCCGGCCTGCGCAATGGCCGGCAGGAAGTCGGCCGCGGGCAGCCAGGTGTCGTCGGGCCGGTACCAGCCCGGCTGCAGTTCGGCGCCGCGCAGCACGCCGGTGCGCGCGCAGTGCCGGGGCTGGAAGTGGGCGGTGATCTGGCGCGTGGCCAGCGCCTCGCGCAGGACCGCAGCCGTGAACGCCGGTGTGTCGTTCGCAGGTGGGGCGCTTCCGCGCCGCAGCCCGGCCCGGTGGCGCCGTTCGCGCGCCATGGCCTGCGCCGCCGACGCCATCGTGACCATGGTGCGCGGCTTGGCGATGGCCGAGAGCACGCGCGCGCCGCGGGCCCGGGCATAGTCTTGCGCGGCCTGCAGGATGCGCGGCGGCTGGGCGCTCATGAGCACCAGCGCCGCGGGGCTGCCGGCTTCGACCACCGCGTCGATCATCTGCAGGCCCGTGACTTCGGGCGTGTCGATGTCCACCACCAGCAGGTCGTGGCGCCGGTGCTGTACTGCCTCGACAAAGCCATGGCCGCTGCGCGTGACGTCCACGCGGGGGATGCCGGCGTGGCGCATGAAGGTGGCCAGCGCGAGGCCGGTGCGTTCGACCTGGTCGATCACGAGTGCGTGTCTGATCATGGCGAGCCTTGGAGGGGGAAGAGGATGTTCTGCATCTTCCCGGGGGCGGCAAAAATCCCCCATCGGCCCAGTCCGAAACTCGCGGCCGATTCCGTAGGACTTCGGCTGAACCCTGTTGCCACGCAGCAACTGTTGCCTATCCTGAGCAAGGCCGCGTCTGGCGGTACGATGCGCGGAATCGAATCGATCGACATTCCACCCCACTTCGCCTGCCGCAAAGGAGCCTCGATGGCCGGACCTTCCCCCACCTTGACGCGCGGCACCACCTCGCTGGACAAGACCCTGAAAAAGAGCGAACAGGTGGCCGCCGATGTGCAGCGCGCCTCGGACAACCTCGCCGTCGTGAGCACCGTGCTGGAACAGGAACTGCCGGACGAGGTCCAGGTCGGCGAGGTGGCGCAGGCCATCGAGCACACCAGCCAGCTCGAGGAAAAACTCGCCCAGTCGGCCGAGAAACTGGCCGAAGTGAATGCGGCGCTGAGCGAGGAAATCGAGAAGCGCCTCGAAGTGACCGCCGAGCGCGACGAGAGCCAGGCGCTGGCCGAGCAGCTCAAGGCGCGCATCCGCACCCAGGCGACGTCGGACAAGCGCTGATCGCCGTTGTTTCCGCACGGTTTGCGTGCGTCGTTCTCCCTTCTCCTACGCGGAGACCGCTTGCGCCACGCTACGCTATTGGTTCACACATCAAAACCGCGGCATGGCCCTCATCACGTTCCTCGTCGAGGACAACAAGACCATCAGGGACAACCTGGTCCCGGCCCTCGAGGACCTCGTCAACGGCCATGTCGTCGGCTATGCCGAAACCGAATCGGGCGCCCTCGCCTGGCTGGCCGCCCACCCCGATGCCTGGCAGTTGCTCATCGTCGACCTGTTCCTCAAGGAAGGCTCCGGCCTGGGCGTGCTGTCGGGCTGCCGCGAACGCGGCCCGCACCAGCGCGTCGTGGTGCTGAGCAACTACGTCACCCCCGACATCCGCACGCGCTGCCAGGCCCTGGGCGCCGACGCGGTGTTCGACAAGTCGCGCGACCTGGACGCCTTCATCGAGTACTGCAACGCGGACCGCCCCTCGGGCCTGGCCGCGCTCTGAAGACCGGCCCGCGCAACGGCTGCGCGCACCCCTGAATGAAAAAAGGGCCCGAGGGCCCTTTTTTCATGGAACGACCCGGTGAAGGGTCGTTGGCTGCAATGCGATCAGCGCACCACGGCGATCTGCGTGCGCACGCCACCCTTGTAGGTGAAGAGCGTCAGGGCGCCGTTCTTGATGTCGCCCTTTTCGTCGAAGGCGATCGGGCCGGTCACGCCCTTGTATTGCACCTTGCCGACTTCAGCCAGGTACTTTTCCGGGTCGGACGAGCCGGCCTTGGCCATGGCTTCGGCCAGCACGTTGACCGCGTCGTACACGTACGGTGCGTAGATCTGCACTTCGACGCCGTTCTTGGTCTTGAACTTGGCCTTGAAGTCTTCCAGCGGCTGCTTGAAGTCGCCGTCGACACCGCCGGCTTCGGCGCAGACCACCATGTCTTCACCGATGGCGTCGCCTGCCAGCTTCGGCAGTTCGCCGGTGCACAGGCCGTCGCCGCCCATGAACTTGACGTTCAGGCCGAGCTGCTTGACCTGCTTGAGCATCGGGCCGCCCACGGCGTCCATGCCGCCGAAGAACAGCACGTCGGGCTTGGCAGCCTTCAGCTTGGTCAGGATGGCGTTGAAGTCGGTCGACTTGTCGGTCGTGAACTCGTGGCCCACGATGGTCGCGCCTGCCGCCTTGGCAGCCTTCTCGAACTCTTCGGCAACGCCCTGGCCGTAGGCCGTGCGGTCGTCGATCACAGCAATGTTCTTGCCCTTGAGCGTTTCGACGGCGTACTTGCCGAGCGTGCCGCCCAGCTGCGTGTCGTCAGCCACCACGCGGAACGTGGTCTTGAAGCCCTGGCGGGTGTACTTGGGGTTGGTGGCCGACGGCGAGACCTGCGGAATGCCGGCGTCGCTGTACAGCTTGGAAGCGGGGATCGTGGTGCCCGAGTTCAGGTGACCGACGATGCCGTTGACCTTTTCATCGACCAGCTTCTGGGCGACGGCCGTGCCTTGCTTCGGATCGCCAGCGTCGTCTTCGGGAACCAGCACGAACTTGGCAACCTTGTCGCCGATCTTGAAGCCCTTTGCATTCAGGTCTTCGATGGCCATCTTGGCACCGAGCTCGTTGTCCTTGCCGAGGTGGGCAATGGGACCGCTGGTCGGGCCGACGTGGCCGATCTTGACGACCAGGGCATCAGCCGGAGGCGCAGCAGGGGCCGGAGCCGCAGCCGTGGGTGCCGGTGCCGCCGGAGCAGCAGCTTCTTCCTTCTTGCCGCAAGCCACGAGCGTGAGTGCAGCCAGTGCGACCGCAGTCCATTTCAATTGCATGAGAACCTCCAGAACTTGGATGAAAAGATATAAAAACCGGTCGTTCGATCCGGGCGTTCAGACCTCGCAAGTTTCGCGCCGCAGACCAGCGGCACCCTCACGCCATTCCGACCTGCGGCGCAGTTTAGCCGAGGATTTATGCGCCGGAAGTTGGCGTAGACCCTGTGTTTTCCCCTGTGTTTTCACAGAGTTCAGCGGCCATGGATTCGATGACGAGCGCGCGCAGCACGGCCTCGATTTCGCCGCGCAGACGCGGCACCATTTCGTCGAGCTGATGCTGAACGGCAGCTGACACGGCGTCGCTCAATCGCTCCTCCAGCGACAGGTCGACGCGCTGCAGCACGCGGTGCAGCAATTGCTCTTCGAGGCTGACGATTTCGGCCGGCGTGAGCGACACCGACGGCGGCAACGCCACGGCGCTCGCAGGGTCCGGCGGCGGGGGCTGCGACACCGGTGCACCCGTGGGTCGCACCGTCTCGGCGACCGGCACGGGCTCGGCCGGGATCTCGAGCACGGTCGTCAGCGTCGGGACGAACCGGGGTGGCGTGCGCAGCGTGCTGGCCATCAGGAAGCGCTCCTTGCGAAATCGTGCGGCTGGATCGTGTAGCCCCGGTCGGCGTAGTGGCGCCAGCGTGTGCGGCCGACCTGCCGGTCGTTGGCCTCGTCGCTCACGATGTCGATCATGCGTTCGAAGCGCTCGAAGCCGGCCGGCACCTCGAGGCCCAGGTTGACCAGCATCTCGCGGTGCGGCAGCGAGGCCGCGTCCGCACCTTCGGCGCACAGGATGACGGGCGATCGCGCCACCACATGGGCCGGCGCATCGGCGCGGCAGTGCGCGACGAAGTCGACCGGCGACAGCTGCCAGAGCGCGGCATCGACCGTGTCGAGCGCGCGCGCATCGCCCACCACCACCACGCGCAGGCCGCGTGTGTTCACGGCCTTGCGAACCAGCCGGCAAGCGTAGGTGAGCTTGTCGGGCGCGTTGTAGTGAAAGCCGATGTCGGTCACTGCGCGGACCGGGCCTTTCGGGCCGGCTTGGCCGGGGCCTTGGGCGACGCGGCCTTCTTCACGGGCTTGGCGGCCTTCCCGGCCTTCGGTGCGGTGGCAGCGGCGTTGCTGCTGCCCGCGCGGTTCGTCAGGTACGACACCAGCAGGCCGACGGGCCGGCCGGTCGAGCCCTTGGCCGCCCCGCTCTTCCAGGCCGTGCCTGCGATGTCCAGATGCGCCCAGGCGTAGTCGGCCGTGAAGCGCTGCAGGAACTTGGCCGCGGTGATCGCGCCGCCGGCACGCCCGGCGATGTTGGCCACGTCGGCGAAGTTGCTCTTGAGGCCTTCGGCGTAGTCGTCGTCCAGAGGCAGGCGCCAGCAGCGGTCTTGCGAGGCCTCGCCGGCCGATTCGAGCGCGGAGGCCAGCGACTCGTCGCTGGCGAACAGGCCGCTGCGCACGCCGCCCAAAGCCACCACGCAGGCGCCTGTGAGCGTCGCGATGTCGATCACGGCGGCCGGGTCGAAGCGCTTGGCATACGTGAGCGCGTCGCACAGGATCAAACGGCCTTCGGCGTCGGTGTTCAGGATCTCGATGGTCTGCCCGCTCATGCTGGTGACCACGTCGCCGGGCTTGACGGCCTTGCCGTCGTTCATGTTCTCGCACGAAGGGATCAGGCCGACCACGTTGATCGCCGGCTGGATCGCGCCGAGCGCGCGGAAGGTGCCGAGCACGCTGGCGGCGCCGCACATGTCGAACTTCATTTCGTCCATCTCGGCCGCGGGCTTGAGCGAGACGCCGCCGGTGTCGAAGGTGATGCCCTTGCCGACGAGCACCACGGGTGCTTCGTCTTTCGCGCCGCCCTGGTAGCGCAGCACGATGAAGCGCAGCGGTTCGGCCGAGCCCTGGGCCACGGCGGCGAACGCGCCCATGCCGAGCTTCTCGACTTCCTTCGGGCCCAGCACTTCGCACTTGATGCGCGGCAGCTTCGCCAGACCCTTGGCGGCTTCGGCCAGCAGCGTGGGCGTGGCGTGGTTGGCGGGACGGTTGCCCCATTCCTTGGCCAGCTCGATGCCAGCGACCGTGGCGCGGGCGTCGTCGAAGGCCTTGGTGACAGCGGGGCTAGCGGCCTCGGACACTGCCAGCGTCAGGTGGCGGATGCTGCGCGGCTCGGCCTTCGACTTGGTCGTGGTGTAGACATAGCTGGCATCGGCCGCGGCCGTGACGGCGGCAGCCACCGCGGCGGCGTCGGCTGGCTGCGCGAAGACGATCACGACGCGCTTGGGGCCATTGGCCTTGGCGGCGGCAACCGCCGCGCTCACGGCGCTGCGCACCGAGGTGGCCTTGCCGTCGCCGATGGCGGCCAGCAGCACGCGCGAGGGCACCACGGTCTCGGGGCGGTACAGCGCGAGCAGCTTGCCGGCCTTGTCGGGCAGGTCGCCGGCCTTGCGGGCGCTGGCGGCGAGCACGGAAACGGGGTCTTTGGCGGTGGGGAGAGCGCTGCCGACGAGCACGATGAGGAGGTCGGATTTCTCGGCGGCGGCCTGGGCGACGGTGAGGGTCTTGAGTTGAAAGTCCATAATCCTTTTTTTCCTCGAACGATGTTATTCCATTCTTCCCTACGCAAGGAGCTGTCGCGCAGCTTCGGAGCGACCCTCGTCGTCCTGGTCACCATCGTGATGACCATGATGCTCATCCGTACGCTCGGGCTGGCGTCCAAGGGCAGCGTGAACCCGCAGGAGGTCTTCCTCGTGATGGCGTACACGGTGCTCGGCTACATGCCGACCATCCTGAGCCTGAGCCTGTTCATCGCCATCGTCGGCACGCTCTCGCGCATGTACCGCGACAGCGAAATGGTGATCTGGTTCTCCAGCGGGCGCGGCCTGGCCGATTTCGTCCAGCCGCTGTTCCGCTTCGCCTGGCCTGTGCTGCTGCTCATCGCAGCCATGGCGCTGGTGGGCTGGCCCTGGGCCAACTCGCAGACCATCGGCATGCGCCAGCAGTACGAGCAGCGCAGCGACATCGAGCGCGTCACGCCGGGTGAGTTCCGCGAGTCCTCGGGCCGGCTGCGCGTGTTCTTCATCGACAAGGACACGCCCGACGGCGCCACCGCCACCAACGTGTTCATCTGGGCCGTCGAGCGCGGGCTGCAGATCACCACCTCGGCGCGCAGCGGCCGCATCGAGGACATCGACAACCACCGCTTCCTGCTGCTGAGCAACGGCCAGCGCCTGGAGCGCCCGCTGTTCACCGAATCGGGCCTGAAGATCAGCGAGTTCAAGACCTACGGCACGCGCGCCGGCGGCAGCTCGAACGCCACCGGCGACAGCACGCCCACGCGCGCCCGTTCCACGCTCTCGCTGCTGCGCGACCGCAGCGATGCCAGCCTGGGCGAGCTGGGCTGGCGCTTCGGCATGCTGCTGGCCGCCATCAACTTCGTGCTGCTGGCGTTAACGGTGTCCAGCGTCAACCCGCGCGTGGGACGCAGCGGCAACCTGGTGTTCGCGCTGTTCGCCTTCGTCGTCTACTACAACCTGCTGAACCTGGGCCAGAGCTGGATCAGCTCGGGCCGCTACGGCATGGGCTCCTTCATGCTGCTGTTGCACGGCGGCGTCTTCCTCTTCGCCACGGCCTGGCTCACGCTGCGCAACAACAACTGGTCGGCCCGCCGACAGGCCCGCGCCAGCGCCGCCACGGCCGGCGCCCTGCCGGCCGTACCGCCTTCCCGGATCGACCCGACCTCGTGAAAACCATCCGCCGACTGATCTACGTCGAGGCACTGAAGGCCGTGGCCTTCGTGACGCTCGGCTTCCTGAGCCTGTTCTTCTTCTTCGACTTCGTCGACGAGCTGCAGTCCGTGGGCAAGCCCGAAAGCCTGGCCTACGGCCCGGTGCAGGCGCTGATCTACGTGCTGCTGCTGGTGCCCAGCCATCTGTACGAGCTGCTGCCGATCACGGTGCTGATCGGTTGCATCTTCGTGATGGCGCGGCTGGCGCAAAGCTCCGAATACACCATCCTGCGCACCAGCGGCCTGGGCCCGTGGCGCGCGCTGCGCACGCTGCTGCTGCTGGGGCTGGGCTTCGTGGTGCTCACCTTTGCCATCGGCGACTACATCGCGCCGCTGTCGGGACGCACCGGGCAGCTGCTCAAGTCGCGCTACCAGGGCACCTACTCACTGGTGGGCAACACCGGCGCCTGGCTGAAGGAAAAGCGCGGCGACACGTCGTACGCGGTCAACGTGCTGTCGATTTCGCGCGACGGCTCGCTGCAGAACACGCGCATCTTCGAGTTCGACGGCAACGGCTACGTGAGCAAGCAGCTCATGGCCAAGTCGGCCCGCATCCTCGACGACAAGTGGGTGCTCTCCGAGGTCGAGCAGCAGGACTACGAAACCCGCACCGCCGACAAGGCCCGCATCACGACCACCCATGTCGAGAAGATGGACTGGCCCACCTCGCTCACCGCCGAAATGGTGTCGGTCGCGCTGCTGCGGCCCGACCGCATGAGCACCATCGACCTGTTCGACTACATCCGGCACCTGAACGCCAACGGCCAGACCGCGCAGCGCTACGAGATCGAGTTCTGGCGCAAGGTGTTCTATCCACTCTCGTGCCTGGTGATGGTGGTGCTCGCCCTGCCCTTCGCCTACCTGCACTTCCGCCAGGCCGGCATCACGACCTACGTGTTCGGCGGCGTGATGATCGGCATCAGCTTCTTCCTGCTGAACAACGTGTTCGGCTACCTGGGCAACCTGAGCAACTGGTCGCCCTGGCTCACGGCGGCGGCGCCGGGGCTGATCTATTCGGTGCTGTCTCTCACAGCCTTCAGCTGGCTGGTCCTGAGGCGATGACCACGCAGGTGCCGGGCACGGTGCTGCTCGCGCACGGCTCGCGCGACGCGCGCTGGCGCGAGCCCATCGAGGCGGTCGCCGCCCGCATGCGCGAAGATGACCCCACGGTGCGCGTGAGCTGCGCCTACATGGAACTGGCAGCCCCCGACCTGCCAACCGCCGCCGCCGCCCTGATCGCCGATGGCGCCACCGCGGTGCACGTGGTGCCGCTGTTCCTGGGCATGGGCAAGCACGCCCGCGAAGACCTGCCGCTGCAACTCGACGCCCTGCGCCAGCGCTGGCCCGCCGTGGCCTTCTCGCTGGCCCCGATCGTGGGTGAATCGCCCGAACTGGTCGCTTTGCTGGCCCGGATTGCCATCAAATCCTGAAGTCCCGGTCATTTTTATAGACTTCAAAGGCATAATGAATTCCGCAATAAGACGGAATTTGATATGAATCTGCACCAGTTCAAGTTTGTTCAGGAAGCCGTGCGGCGCAACCTGAACCTCACCGAGGCGGCCAAGGCGCTCCACACCTCGCAGCCCGGCGTCTCCAAGGCGATCATCGAACTCGAGGAAGAGCTCGGCGTCGAGATCTTCGCCCGCCACGGCAAGCGCCTGAAGCGCATCACCGAACCCGGCCAGCACGTCATCGCGAGCATCGAGCTCATCATGCGCGAGGTGGGCAACCTCAAACGCATCGGCGAACAGTTCAGTGCACAGGACAGCGGCACCCTCTCCATCGCCACCACCCACACGCAGGCGCGCTATGTGCTGCCGGTGCCCGTGGCCAACCTGCGCGAGGCCTACCCGAAGGTCAACGTGAGCCTGCACCAGGGCTCGCCCGACCAGGTGGCGCGCATGGTGATCGACGAGATCGCCGAGATCGGCATCGCCACCGAATCGCTCGACGGCTATGCCGAGCTGGTCACGCTGCCCTGCTACGAGTGGCAGCATGTGCTGGTGCTGCCCAAGGACCACCCGCTGGCGGCCAAGGAGCGCGTGTCGCTCGAAGACCTCGCGAGCGAGCCGATCATCACGTACCACCCGTCGTTCACCGGCCGCACGCGCATCGACCATGCGTTTGCGCAGAAGAAGCTCACGCCGCGCATCGCACTCGAGGCCATCGATTCCGACGTGATCAAGACCTACGTGCGCCTCGGGCTCGGCGTGGGCATCGTGGCCGAGATGGCCGTGCGCGACGAGTCGAATGCCGACCTCGTGGTGCGCCCGATGGGCCACGTGTTCGGCCAGAACATTGCGCGCGTCGCCTTCAAGCGCAGCGCCTACCTGCGCAACTTCGTCTTCAAGTTCGCCGAGCTGCTGAGCGACCGGCTCGACCGCAACCTGATCGCGAAGGCCCTGAGCGGCCACCAACAAGACTACGAACTCTGATCCTCCAGCCTTTCTCCCCGCGACGACCGACCATGAGCACCGCCACCCCTTCGTCTTCTCCCCGCACGCCCGAGATCACCACCAAGCTGCCGGCTGTCGGCACCACCATCTTTACCGTGATGTCCACGCTCGCGGCCGAGAAGAACGCCGTGAACCTCGGCCAGGGCTTCCCCGATTTCCACTGCGATCCGAAGCTGCTCGAAGACGTGACCGCCGCCATGGCGGCTGGCCACAACCAGTACCCGCCGATGCCGGGCATTCCGTCGCTGCGCGACGCCATCGCCGCCAAGATCGAAGCGCTCTACGGCCGCAGCTACAGCGCCGCGACCGAGATCACGGTCACGGCCGGCGCCACGCAGGCGATCATCACCGCCATCCTGGCCCTCGTGCGCCCCGGCGACGAAGTGATCGTGCTGGAGCCCTGCTACGACAGCTACGTGCCCAACATCGACCTGGCCGGTGGCAAGGTCGTGCGCGTGCCGCTCGTGCCCGGCACCTTCCGCCCCGACTTCGACAAGATCGCCGCCGCGCTCACGCCGAAGACGCGCGCGATCATCATCAACACGCCGCACAACCCGAGCGCCACGGTCTGGACCGAGGCCGAGATGCGACAGCTCGAAGAGCTGCTTGCGCCCACCGACGTGTTCGTGATCAGCGACGAGGTCTACGAACACATGGTGTTCGACGACGCACGCCATGAAAGCGTGGCGCGCTTCCCCGGCCTGGCGGCGCGCAGCTTCATCGTCAGCAGCTTCGGCAAGACCTACCACGTCACCGGCTGGAAGGTCGGCTTCGTGGCCGCGCCCGCGCCGCTGATGGCCGAGTTCCGCAAGGTGCACCAGTTCAACGTGTTCACGGTGAACACGCCGATGCAGCACGCACTCGCGCAGTACATGGCGCGGCCCGAGCCCTACCTGGAGCTGCCGGCCTTCTACCAGCGCAAGCGCGACCTGTTCGCGGCCGGCCTGGCCGAGAAGACCCGCTTCAAGCTGCTGCGCAGCGAAGGCAGCTACTTCCAGTGCGTGGACATCTCGGCCGTGAGCGACCTGTCGGAGGCCGACTTCTGCCTCTGGCTCACGCGCGAGATCGGCGTGGCGGCGATCCCGCTGTCGGCCTTCTACGGCGACGGCTTCGACCAGCGCGTGGTGCGCTTCTGCTTCGCCAAGAAGGACGAGACGCTGCTCGCCGCGCTCGACCGCCTCGCGAAGCTCTGACGCCGGCGGCCACGCTCCGGGTGCAGCGATGACGATGAACCGGCCGCGCTGGATCCTGCTGGCCCTGGCCCTCTCGTTCCTCGTGGTGGGCATCGCCGACGCGTTCCTGCCGCCGCTGCGCGGCAAGGACTACACCGCGCTGGACGTGGCGCATGTGTTCCTCATCTCGGCGCTGTGCTACACGTGGTGCCGGGCCGACGGCCTCGCGCGCGGCGTGCCCGCGCCTGGTCGCTCGGCGCTGCTCGCAGGCATCTTTCCGCTGCTGGGCATTCCGGTCTATCTCTTTCGCACGCGCCCCTGGCGACAGGCCTTGCTGGCCACGCTGGGGGCCGCGGCCTTCCTGGTGTCGAGCCTGGTGCTGGCCGCCGTGGGCACCTTGTCGGCCGAGTGGATGCGCAACTGAAAGCCGCCCGAATGAACCCCACCCGCCTCATCACGCGCATCTTCACGCTCGTCGGCGCGCTCATGCTCCTCGGCGGCTGGCTGCTCTACCAGAACACCACGAAGTTCATCGCATCGGCCGGCAAGGCGCAGGGCGAGGTGATCGCGCTGCAGTCCGCGGGAAGTTCGAGCCGCAGCAATTCGCCGACGTGGCGCCCGCTGGTGCGCTTCACCCTGCCGTCAGGCGCGATCGTCGAGTTCTCGCCGTCGAGCAGCAGCAACCCGCCTGCGTACGACAAGGGCGAAGTCGTCGGCGTGTTCTTCAACCCCGCGAACCCGCAGGACGCCCGGCTCGACGGCTTCTTCGACCTGTGGGGCGGCGCCGCCATCGTCGGCGGGCTGGGCGCCATCTTCCTGGCCGTGGGCGTGGCCATGCACTTCCTGCTGGCAGGCGCACCGGTAAAGCGCCGACGCCCACGGTAGGACAGTCCTGACCGCGTCAGGGGCGGCTCTCCGGCGCTCGCGGCGCCCCGGGACGACGAGCATGGAGGCTCGTGACAACAACGTCCCAGGAGAAAAAACATGTCCCTCTCGTTCATTCTGCTGATCGTCCTGATCCTGCTGCTGATCGGCGCGCTGCCGAGCTGGGGTTACAGCCGGTCCTGGGGCTACGGACCCAGCGGCGGCCTCGGGCTCGTGGTGCTGGTCCTGGTGATCCTCGTGCTCATGGGCCGCATATAGCGCCCGCGCCATCATGAAAAAAGCCCGCGTCGCCGCGGGCTTTTTTTACGCCTGAAGCTGCGCCCAGGCCTTGTCGAGCCGCTTCACGCTCACCGGTTGCGGCGTGCGCAGCTCCTGCGCGAAGAAGCTCACGCGCAGCTCCTCGAGCAGCCAGCGGAATTCGAGCATGCGCTCGTCCACCACGCCCTTGCGCTCGGCCACGAGGCGCCAGTAGCGCTGCTCCTGCGGCTTCAGCTCGGCCAGCTTGGCCGTGTCGCGCGCGGGGTCGGCACGTAGCTTGTCCAGGCGCAGCACGATGGCCTTGAGGTAGCGCGCGAAGTGCTGCAGCTGCGTCCACGGTGCGTCGGCGATGAAGCGCTTGCCCACGAGCTTCTGCAGCTGCTGCGCCGCGTCCTGCACCGCCTCGGGCTGGACCTTCGTGTCCTTGATCTTGCGCGCGGCGGCCGCGTACTCCACGAGGATGACGCCCGCGAGCCGCGCCACCTCGTTGGCGATCAGCGTGAGCCGCCCGCGCCCTTCTTCGAGCCGCTTCTTGAAGGCGAACTCATCGGTGGGCAGCGGCTCCTGCAGGAAGGCGCGGTCGATCGCCACGTCGATGATCTGCGTGCGCAGTTCTTCCGACGTGCCCAGCGGCATGAAGGCCACCGACATCTTCTGCAGGTCGGGGATGTTCTTCTCGAGGTACTTGAGCGCGTCCTTCAGCTGCAACGCGAACAGGCGGCGCAGGCCGGCGCGGTGCTTGGCGGCCGCCACGGCGGGCTCGTCGAACACCTCGATGGTCACGGCATCGCCTTCGTCGCGCAGCGCCGGGAAACCGATGAGCGACTGCGAACCGCGCCGCACTTCCATCAGCTCGGGCAGCTCGCCGAAGGTCCAGCTCGTATAGCGCTGGCCGGCGGGCAGCGTGGGTGCCGCCTTCTCGGGCGCGGCGCTCTTCGCCGGGGACTGCCCCCCGTTCGCAGGCGCAGCCTTGGGCGCTGGCGACGCCTTCACGTTGAGCCCTGCGAGCGCCTGGAAGGCACCGCGCGCCTGCGCGCCCAGCTCCGCCTTCAGCGCGCCGAGGTTGCGGCCCATGCCCAGCTGGCGGCCGTGCTCGTCGACGATGCGCAGGTTCATGAACAGGTGCGGCGGCAGCATGTCGAGCTTGAAGTCGGCGCGCTTCACGTCGATGCTCGTGAGGTCGCGCACGCGCTTGAGCAGCACGTCGGTCAGCGAGCCGGTGCCGAAGAGTTCGGGCGCCGACAGCTCCTCCGCCAGCTTGGTGGCCGACTCGGGCAGCGGCACGAGGCGCGAGCGCGGGCGCTGCGGCAGGCTCTTGAGCAGCGCCTGGATCTTGTCCTTGAGCATGCCGGTCACCAGCCACTCGCAGCGCTCTTCGTTCACCTGGTTGAGCACGAACAGCGGCACGCTGACCGTGAGGCCGTCCTTCGCGTCGCCCGGTTCGTGCAGGTAGCTCGCGGCGCAATCGACACCGCCCAGGCGCAGCGTGGGCGGGAACGACTGCGTCGTGATGCCGGCCGCCTGGTGGCGCATGAGCTCGTCGCGCGTGAGGTACAGCAGGCGCGGCTGGTCCTTCGACGCGTGGCGGTACCAGTTCTCGAAGGTGATGCCGCTGGCCACGTCGGCCGGCAGCTGCGCGTCGTAGAAGGCGAAGATCAGTTCGTCGTCGACCAGCACGTCCTGGCGGCGCGCCTTGTGCTCCAGGCCTTCGACCTCGCGCACCAGCTTGCGATTGGCCGTGAGGAACGGGAACTTGCTTTCCCACTGGCCACCGACCAGCGCTTCGCGGATGAAGATCTCGCGCGCCGAGACCGGATCGACCTTGGTGAAATCGACGCGCCGCCCGCTGTAGACCACCAGGCCGTACAGTGTCGCGCGCTCCAGCGCCGAGACCTGCGCGCCCTTCTTCTCCCAGTGCGGATCAAGCAGCTGTTTCTTCAGCAGATGCTCCGCCACCTGCTCGAGCCACTGCGGCTCGATGTTGGCGATGCCGCGCCCGAACAGCCGCGTGGTCTCGACCAGTTCAGCCGCGACGATCCAGCGCCCCGGCTTCTTCTTCAGGTGCGCGCCGGGGTGCTTGTAGAACTTGATGCCGCGCGCGCCGAGGTAGGCCTCGTCGTCCTCGAGCTTCCAGCCCACGTTGCCCAGCAGGCCCGCGAGCATCGACAGGTGCAGCGGCTCGTAGCCGGCCGGCGTGGCGTTGATGCGCCACTTGTGCTCGGTGACCACCGTGAGCAGCTGCGAATGGATGTCGCGCCATTCGCGCACGCGGCGGATGTTGATGAAGTTCTGGCGCAGCAGCTGCTCGTACTGGCGGTTGCTGAGCTTGTGCGTGTCACCGTGGCCGCCGCGCGCGTCGGCGATCCACTTCCACAGCCGCAGGTAGCCGCTGAACTCGCTCTTCTCGTCGTCGAACTTCGAGTGCGCCTGGTCGGCCTGCTGCTGCGCGTCCATCGGGCGGTCGCGCACGTCCTGCACGCTGAGCGCGGAGGCGATGATGAGCACTTCTTCGAGCGCGCCGCGCGTGCGGGCTTCCAGAATCATGCGGCCCACGCGCGGATCGAGCGGCAGCTTGGCCAGCTCGGCGCCGGTGGCCGTGAGTTCGTTGGCGTCGTCGACCGCGCCCAGCTCGTTCAGCAGCTGGTAGCCGTCGGCAATCGCGCGCGGCGACGGCGCTTCAAGGAACGGAAAGCGCGCCACGTCGCCCAGCCGCAGCGACTTCATGCGCAGGATCACGCCCGCGAGCGACGAACGCAAGATTTCCGGATCGGTGAAGCGCGAGCGGCCCGCAAAGTCCTTCTCGTCGTACAGGCGGATGCAGATGCCGTTCGCCACGCGACCGCATCGGCCGGCGCGCTGGTTGGCCGCCGCCTGGCTGATCGGCTCGACCAGCAGCTGCTCGACCTTGCTGCGGAAGCTGTAGCGCTTGACGCGCGCCGTGCCGGTGTCGATCACGTAGCGGATGCCCGGCACGGTGAGCGAGGTCTCGGCCACGTTGGTGGCCAGCACGATGCGCCGGCCGTGGTGGCTTTCGAAGATGCGGTCCTGCTCGGGGCCCGAGAGCCGGGCGAACAGCGGCAGCACCTCGGCGTTGCGGAACAGCGGCTGGTGGCTGACGTGGCGGCGCAGGTGGTCGGCCGCCTCGCGGATTTCGCGTTCGCCGGGCAGGAAGATCAGGATGTCGCCCGCGTTGTGCGGGTCGCGCCAGAGCTCGTCGACCGCGTCGGCGATCGCGTCGTTCAGGTCGTGTTCGCGCGACTCCTCGAACGGGCGGTAGCGCTGCTCGACCGGGAAGGTGCGGCCCGACACCATGATCGTCGGCGCGGGACCCTTGGCCGAAGCGAAGTGCTGCGCGAAGCGGTCGGCATCGATGGTGGCCGAGGTGACGATCACCTTCAGGTCAGGCCGGCGCGGAAGGATCTCGCGCAGGTAGCCCAAGAGGAAGTCGATGTTCAGCGAGCGCTCGTGGGCCTCGTCGATGATGAGCGTGTCGTAGGCCTTGAGCAGCGGATCGGTCTGCGTCTCGGCCAGCAGGATGCCGTCGGTCATCAGCTTCACCGAGGCGTCGCGGCTCAGCCGGTCTTGAAAACGCACCTTGAAGCCGACCACGTCGCCCAGCGGCGTCTTCAGCTCTTCGGCGATGCGCTTGGCGACCGAGCTGGCGGCGATGCGCCGCGGCTGCGTGTGGCCGATGAGGCGGCCCTTGCCGGGCTCCGCATTGAGCTTGCCGCGCCCGAGCGCCAGCGCGATCTTCGGCAGCTGCGTGGTCTTGCCCGAGCCCGTTTCGCCGCAGACGATCACGACCTGGTGCGCCGCAATGGCGGCCATGATCTCCTCGCGCCGGCCGGAGACCGGGAGCGATTCGGGAAACTCGATGCGCAGGGGGGCGGGAGGTGTGAGGGTCGTCAAGGCAAGGCAGTCGTCGGTCGTTGCGCGCGGCGGCAGGCGGGCAAACCGCCAATTATCGCGGGGCCCCGGCGCTGTTGCATGGCATCCACAGCGAGGTCGCATGCAGCAGGTGGCGCAGAAAATTTCGTAAAGACTCTTTACTCTACCGCATGCCGCCGTTACGATCGCGGCCATGACCTCCTTCCTTGCCCCCCTTTCGATGCGCATCCGCTGCGCAAGCCGCGTCCTTGCACGCGGCGGGGTCAAGGCGACCCGCCCGGCCTGACGAAGCCCGCGCGCCGGCTTCAGCTTCCTTCGCGGAACTGAACGCCCACCGCTCGCGCTTCACTTCGGTCGAAGCGCGCCAGCCTGACCCGCACAGCGCCTGCACCACCGCCCTCCTCGCATCTCGCGTGGAGCAGCGGCCGCATTCCTGTTTCCGTGTCCCGAATCATTCGAAGAAAAAAGAACCTCATGTCGCATCCAGACATTTCCCGTGACCTGCACACCACGCTGGCCGAGCGCACGCGCCACCTGCAGGCCATCGCCCATTCGCTGAAGGCCGAGCTGTTCGGCATCGACGAGATCATCGATCGCGTGATCGATTCGCTGCGCGCCTGGTACGTGCTGCCGCAGCTCATCAGCCGCCCGGTCGTCATCTGCCTGTGGGGCCTGACCGGCACCGGCAAGACCCAACTCGTGCGGCGCCTGGCGCAGCACCTGGGCTTCTACGACCGCTTCATCGAAGTGCAGATGGACGGCTTCAGCCACGGCTCGGGCCACCGCACCGCCGGCTCGATCTCGGCCATGCTGGCCGAGTCGGGCATCGCCGAGGGTGCGCCCGGCATCCTCGTGCTCGACGAGTTCCAGCGTTTTCGCACCGTGGACGCCAGCGGCAAGGAAGCGCGCGTGGAGCGCTACCAGGACGTGTGGGCGCTGCTCTCGGACGGCCGCCTGCCGCCGTCGCTGTCGGTGCTCAGCGAGATCGAGTCGTCGCTGGCCTGGGCCGAGTACGACCAGGACCGCCGCACCGATGACGACGATGAAGACGAAGAGGACGACGGCGCCAAGGCTGGCAAGACCAAGCGCAAGCGCCGCCTGCAGCTCTCGCCCTGGGAAGCGCAGGAGTTCAAGCGCTGCCTGAAGCTGCGCGAGTCGCTGCTCGACATCATGACCTGGAAGCCCGACGAGATCCAGGCGCGGCTGCGCGCCTTCCGCGCGTCGCAGGACAACTGGGAGACCGACTACTCCAAGCTGCTGGTCTTCGTCTCGGGCAACCTCGACGAGATGTACGCCGAGACCGCCAAGCGGGTGGAAGACTGCGACACCGACGCCGACATCTTCCACGCGCTGACGAAGAAGCTCTCGCTCATCGACGTGAAGAAGGCGCTGGCCGAGCGCTTCAAGCCGGAGCAGGTCGCGCGGCTGGGCAACAACCACGTGATCTACCCCTCGTTCAGCCGCGCCACCTACGTGCGCCTGATCCTGTCGATCTGCGACCGCTACGTGAGCGAGATCCAGGAAAGCTCGGGCGTGCGCTTCGTGCTCGACGCGAGCGTGTACGAGCAGATCTACGCCAACGCCGTGTTCCCGGCGCAGGGCACGCGGCCGCTGTTCTCGTCGATCCACGCGATCCTGAGCGCGACGCTGGTCAACGCCGCGCTGTGGGCGCTCGAACAGGGTGCGCACGGCAGCGAGCCGGTCTGGCTGATGCTCGACCCCGGCGAGGTCACGCCCGGCGGCCCGCGCCTGGTCGCGCGCTTCCGGCTGGCACGGCGCGAGTTCCCGGTGGCGCTGGAGCTGAACCGGCTCAAGCAGCGCGCCAACGCCGACTTCCGTGCGCTGCTCGCGGTGCACGAGGCCGGCCACGGCCTGGTGTACGCCCTGCTCTTCGGCCGCGCGCCGCAGGAGATCCGCATCAACGTGGCCTCGTTCGAGGGCGGCTACAACAGCTACGTCAAGCGCAAGGCCTGGTCCAAGCGCAACCTGCTGGACAGCGTCTGCGTGAGCCTGGCGGGTCGCGCGGCCGAGCGGCTGGTGTTCGGGGAATCGGGCTGCACCACCGGCGCCGAGCGCGACCTGATGCAGGCGACCGCGACGGCGGCGCGCCACGTGCGCCACCTGGGCTTCGGCACCCGCTGGAGCCGCACCGACGTGACGACCGATTCGAACGACAACCTGAACACCGACGTGGCCGCCACCAACCGCGAGATCGAGGCCATCCTGGCGCGCGAACACACCCGCGCGCTGGGCCTGCTCGAAGCGCACGCCACCGCCTTCATGGCGGTGGTCGATGCGCTGATGGCGCACGGTTCGATCGCACCGGACGAGCTCGCCGGACTGCTCGGCCTGCCGCTGGCGCCGGCCGCGCCGGCGGGCGCGGCCGAGGCGGCGGTGGAGCCGCTGGACGCCTACGCCGACCAGCTCGAGGCCTTCAAGGCCCGCGGCACGCCCGCCGCGGCCGGGGCCGGCCGGCTGCTGCGCGCCCTGGCATGACGCGCTGCACCAAAACCTTGCCAAGAATGCACAATCACGCCCCATGTCCACCGTCTTCAATTTCACCTTCGTGCCCTGGTTCCGCTCGGTCGCGCCCTACATCCACACGCACCGCGGCAAGACCTTCGTGGTCGCGCTGGCGGGTGAGGCCATCGCGGCGGGCAAGCTGCAGAACATCGCGCAGGACCTGGCCCTGATCCAGAGCATGGGCGTCAAGATCGTGCTGGTGCACGGCTTCCGCCCGCAGGTCAACGAGCAGCTGGCGGCCAAGGGCCACGAGGCGAAGTACTCGCACGGCATCCGCATCACCGACGCCGTGGCGCTCGACTCGGCGCAGGAGGCCGCGGGCCAGCTGCGCTACGAGATCGAGGCCGCCTTCAGCCAGGGCCTGCCCAACACGCCCATGGCCGGCTCGACGGTGCGCGTGATCTCGGGCAACTTCATCACCGCGCGCCCCGTGGGCGTGGTCGACGGGGTGGACTTCAAGCATTCGGGCCTGGTGCGCAAGGTGGACGCGGCCGGCATCCGCCGCACGCTCGACTTCGGCGCGATGGTGCTGATGTCGCCCTTCGGCTTCTCGCCGACCGGCGAGGCCTTCAACCTGACGATGGAAGAAGTGGCGACCAGCGTGGCCATCTCGATCCAGGCCGACAAGCTGATCTTCCTGACCGAAGTGCCGGGCATCCGCGTGGACAGCGAGCTGCCCGAGAGCGAGGACAACCCGATCGACACCGAGCTGCCGCTGGCCGCCGCCGAGAAGCTGCTGGCCTCGCTGCCGCCCGCGCAGAAGCCGACCGACACCGCCTTCTACCTGCAGCACTGCGTGAAGGCCTGCAAGGGCGGCGTGGAACGCAACCACATCCTGCCGTTCGCGCTCGACGGCTCGCTGCTGCTCGAGATCTACGTGCACGACGGCGTCGGCACCATGGTCATCGACGAAAAGCTCGAAAGCCTGCGCGAAGCCACGGTGGACGACATCGGCGGCATCCTGCAGCTCATCGAGCCCTTCGAGCGCGACGGCACGCTGGTCAAGCGTGACCGCACCGAGATCGAACGCGACGTGGGCCACTACACGGTCATCGAGCACGACGGCGTGATCTTCGGCTGCGCGGCGCTGTATCCCTACCCCGAGGCGAAGACCGCCGAGATGGCCGCGCTCACGGTGTCGCCGCAGTCGCAGTCGCAGGGCGACGGCGAGCGCATCCTCAAGCGCATCGAGCACCGCGCCAAGGCCATGGGCCTGGAAAGCATCTTCGTGCTCACCACGGTCACGATGCACTGGTTCCTCAAGCGCGGCTTCCAGCAGGTCAACCCCGACTGGCTGCCCGAGGCACGCAAGCGCAAGTACAACTGGGACCGCAAGAGCCAGGTGCTGGTCAAGAAGATCTGAAGAAGAAACCCATCCGCAGAAAGACGCCCCGATGACGCTCGCCACCGCCCTGCTGTTCGCCATCGTGGCCTTCGCCGCCATCGCCACGCCCGGCCCCACGGTGCTGCTGGCCCTGAGCAACGGCTCGCGCCACGGCGTGCGACGGGCGCTGCCGGGCATGCTCGGCGCGGTGCTGTCCGACTTCGTGCTGGTCGGCGCCGTGGCGCTCGGCCTGGGCGCGCTGCTGGCGGCTTCGGAGTTCTGGTTCTCGATGCTGAAGTGGGTGGGCGCGGTCTACCTGGCCTGGCTCGGGCTGCGCATGCTGCGCTCCCAGGGCGGCTTCCAGCTGCCGAGCGCGGACGCCGCGGCCACCGTCACGGCGGTCGAAAGCCGGCGCATCTTCTTCAAGTCGTTCCTCGTGGCGGTGACCAACCCCAAGGGCTACATCTTCTGTTCGGCGCTGCTGCCGCAGTTCATCGACCCGACTGCCGCGCAGGCGCCGCAGTACCTGATCATTGCGCTGATCTTCGCGGGGCTGGACATGGCGGTGATGCTGGCCTACGCCTTCGTCGGCGCCCGTGCGATCCGGCTGCTCACGGTGTCGGCCACGCGCTGGATCGACCGCGCCTGCGGCGGCATGCTGCTGGCGCTGGCGGGCTCGCTCGCCTTCTACCGGCGCAGCGCGGCCACCGCCGTCTGACCCATCCCGCCCCCTCGACCGCTGTCCTCAGGCAGCGGCGCTCCTCCCCACGATGTTTTTCCGGCAAGCCGCCATACAGCGGCCTGCCCGTGCTGTTTTTTTCAATGGAGGAAATGAAAGAATGAAGAACTACCAAGCCCTGCTGGGTGCCACCCTCGTCGCCGTGTCGGCGCTCGTCGCGGGCTGCGGCGACAAGGCGGACAAGACGGCCCCGCCCGCTTCCGCCGAAGCCAAGCCAGCCGCCCCGGCCGGCAACGACCAGCAGCAGCTCGTCGAGAAGTACAACCTCTACGTCGACGTCTCGAACAACCTGCGCACCTCGTTCCAGGAAGCCCGCGAAAGCTACGTGACCGGCCAGGTGCCGCTGCTGCAGGCCAAGGCGCCGCTCACCAGCCTGCGCATCCAGAACGACATCCTGGTCGACCGCTCGGCGAAGAAGCTCGATGCCGCCGCCGCCATCGCCGCGCCGCTGCCCGAGATCGACGAATCGGCCAAAGCCTTCTCGGCCGCGCTCAAGGTGCTGTCGCCCCTGAGCCGCGAGCTGAACGACTACGCCAATTCCAAGGGTTACCTCGCCGACAACGGCGACAAGGCCCGCCAGATGAGCGCCGACTACCTGGCCGCGCTCACCACCGTCGCGCAGGCCGAAGCCGCCTTCGACAAGGGCCTGAGCGCCCGCGACCGGGCGCTCACCAGGGAAGCCTTCGAGAAGGCGCCCAAGGACACCGCCGCCTACTACCGCGCCGGCCTGATCTACCACGGCAAGCTCAACCACGCCGACGCCATGGCGCTGTTCGCCGCGCCCAACGACCCGCAGGCACTGGCGGCCTTCGAGGCCTCGCTGGCGCTGGTGGCCGACTCGGCCGCAGGCTGGAGCAAGAAAACCAGCGAGCAGTCGACCCAGAACGGCAAGAGCTGCAGCGGCGGCATGCTGCAGATCAACGAGTTCATCGGCCAGTCGCGCTCGGTGATCAAGGACGCCAAGGACGGCGTGTTCAAGCGCAAGGAAACCGGTGCGATGGCCCGCATGGGCCGCTCGGCCATCGTCGACGCGGCCCACCGCTACAACCAGAACTTCGCCAACATGATCGGCCAGTTCAACCGCCCGCTTTGCTGAGCGGGCCAAGGGGCACGGGGCGTGCGGGCCGCCCGGCCCGTCGCCGATAATCCGGGGCATGAATCCCTTGCTTGCCAAATTGCAGCCGTACCCGTTCGAGCGGCTGAAGCAGCTGTTCGCGGGCGTCACGCCCGCCCCCGAATTCGCCCCCATCAGCCTGGGCATCGGCGAGCCCAAGCACGCCACGCCGGCCTTCATCAAGGACGCCTTGAGCGCCGGTCTCGGCGCCCTTGCCGCCTACCCGGCCACTGCCGGCGAGCTGAAACTGCGCACCGCCTTCACCCATTGGCTGCATCGCCGCTACAGCCTGACGCTCGACCCGGCCACCCAGGTGCTGCCGGTCAACGGCTCGCGCGAGGCGCTGTTCTCGCTCGCCCAGACCGTGGTCGACGCCAGCGCCCACCCGAAGCCGGTGGTGATGTCGCCCAACCCGTTCTATCAAATCTACGAGGGCGCGGCCCTGCTCTCGGGCGCCGAGCCGTACTACGTGCCCAGCGTGCCCGCGCGCAACTTCGCCGTCGACTGGGACAGCGTGCCCGACGAGGTCTGGGCCCGCACCCAGCTCGTGTTCGTCTGCTCGCCGGGCAATCCCACGGGCGCGGTGATGTCTCTGGACGAGTGGAAGAAGCTCTTCGCGCTGTCCGACCGCCACGGCTTCGTGATCGCCGCCGACGAGTGCTACAGCGAGATCTACTTCCGCGACGAGCCCCCGCTGAGCGGCCTGGAAGCCTCGATGAAGCTCGGCCGCCCCGACTTCAAGAACCTCATCGCGCTCACCTCGCTGTCCAAGCGTAGCAACGTGCCCGGCCTGCGCAGCGGCTTCGTGGCCGGCGACGCGGCGCTCATCAAGGGCTTTTTGCTCTACCGCACGTATCACGGCAGCGCCATGAGCGGCGCCGTGGCCGCCGCCAGCATCGCGGCCTGGGGCGACGAGTCGCACGTGGTCGACAACCGCGCCCAGTACCGCGCCAAGTTCGCCGCCGTCACGCCGCTGCTCGAACCCGTGCTCGACGTGCGCCTGCCCGACGCCAGCTTCTACCTCTGGGCCGGCGTGCCCGAAGTGTGGACTGGCGACGACGAAGCCTTCGCCCGCGCGCTCTACGCTCAATACAATGTCACGGTTCTGCCGGGGAGCTATCTGGCGCGCGACACCGACCACAGCGCCAACCCGGGCCGCGGTCGCATCCGCATGGCGCTGGTGGCCGAAACGGCCGAGTGCGTCGAGGCCGCCCAGCGCATCGTCCGGTTCGTCAAAGACGGCCGCCGCTGACCCCCTGTCGCCCCGCTTCCCTGCCCTTTTTCACCCGAGACTCTCTCCATGACACAGCAACTGCAACAAATCATCGACGCCGCGTGGGAAGACCGCGCCAACATCTCGATCACCGCCGCCCCCGCCGAAGTGCGCGACGCCGTCGAGCACGTGATCACCGAGCTGAACAACGGCAAGCTGCGCGTCGCCACCCGCCAGGGCGTGGGCCAGTGGACCGTGCACCAGTGGATCAAGAAGGCCGTGCTGCTGTCGTTCCGCCTGAAGGACAACGAGCAGATCCAGGCCGGCTCGCTGGGCTTCTACGACAAGGTGCCGACCAAGTTCTCGCACCTGTCGGCCGCCGAGCTGAAGGAATCGGGCGTGCGCATCGTGCCGCCGGCCGTGGCCCGCCGCGGCAGCTTCATCGCCAAGGGCGCGATCCTGATGCCCTCGTACGTGAACATCGGCGCCTACGTGGGCGAAGGCTCCATGGTCGACACCTGGGCCACCGTCGGTTCGTGCGCGCAGGTCGGTGCCAACGTGCACCTGTCGGGCGGCGTGGGCCTGGGCGGCGTGCTCGAGCCGCTGCAAGCCAACCCGACCATCATCGAAGACAACTGCTTCATCGGCGCGCGCTCCGAAGTCGTCGAAGGCGTGATCGTCGAAGAGAACTCGGTGCTGGGCATGGGCGTGTACCTGGGCCAGAGCACCCCCATCTTCAACCGCGACACCGGCGAGATCTCGTACGGCCGCGTGCCCGCCGGCAGCGTGGTCATCAGCGGCAGCCTGCCCAAGAAGACCAAGTCGGGCCAGGACTACAGCACCTACGCTGCGGTCATCGTGAAGACGGTCGACGCGCAAACGCGCTCCAAGACCAGCCTGAACGACCTGCTGCGCGACTAAAACGCACCCACCACCGGCCGCCTGCTTCAACGTGCGCGGCCGGTTCGCTTCTTCCCTGAGAAAAAAACAGCACCGAGGAGAGAGACCGATGAACATGATGGAACGGATTCTTCGTTTGATGGCCGAGCGCAAGGCCTCCGACATCTACCTCTCGGCCCACTCCCCGGTGATGATCCGCATCAACGGCAACTGCCTGCCCATCAATGCGCAGGTGCTGCCGCCGACCGCGCCGCTGGCGCTGCTGTCGGAAGTGGTGCCCGAAGCCCGCATCCAGGAACTGGAAAACACGGGCGAACTCAACATGGCCGTCGCCCTCGAAGGCGCCGGCAACTACCGCATCAGCGCCATGCGCCAGCGCGGCAGCTACGCGGTGGTGGTGCGGCACATCGCCTCGGTCATCCCCAGCTTCGACGACCTGAACCTGCCCGACATCCTGAAGTCGCTCATCATGGAAAAGCGCGGGCTGATCCTGATGGTGGGCGCCACCGGCGCGGGCAAGACGACCACGCTGGCCTCGATGCTCGACTACCGCAACGAGCACGCCAGCGGCCACATCCTCACGGTCGAGGAGCCGATCGAGTTCACCTACACCAACAAGAAATCGCTGGTGAACCAGCGCGATGTGGGCAGCGACACCACCTCGCTGCAGGTGGCCCTGAAGAACGCGCTGCGCCAGGCGCCCGACGTGATCCAGATCGGCGAAATCCGCGACCGCGACACCATGACGGCCGCCATCGCCTACGCGCAGTCGGGCCACCTGTGCGTGGCCACGCTGCACGCCAACAACAGCTACCGCGCGCTGAACCGCATCCTGAGCTTCTTCCCGGTCGAGGTGCGCCCCACCCTGCTGGGCGACCTGGGCTCGGCGCTGCGCGCCGTGGTGTCGCAGCGCCTGCTGCGCACGCCGGCCGGCGGGCGCGTGCCCGCGCTCGAAGTGATGCTGAACACCGCGCTGGTGGCCGACCTGATCGAAAAGGGCGACTTCTCCGGCGTCAAGGAGGCCATGGAGCAGTCGATGGCCGAAGGCTCGCAGACCTTCGAGGAAGACATCGCGCGCCTCATCACCGAGGAACGCGTGACCCGCGAAGAAGGCCTGGCCAACGCCGACTCGCCCACCAACCTGATGTGGCGCCTGCAGAACCGCGACGCGCCCAAGAAGCAGGCCGAGGATCGCGACCTGACCGACCAGCTCGACGAACCGACTTTCACCGACATCACGCTCGACGTGAAGTTCTGACCGCCCCTTAATCCCCGCTCCCTCGATGTCCCGTACGCTCCAGCTCGCCGAACAACTGATCTCGCGCCCTTCCGTCACCCCCGACGACGCGGGTTGCCAACAGATCCTGGGCGAACGCCTCGCCGCGCTGGGCTTCACGCTGGAAACCATCGAGAGCGGCCCGGCCGATTTCCGGGTCACCAACCTCTGGGCCGTGCGCCGCCCCACCAACGGCAAGGCCACGAAGACGCTGGTCTTCGCCGGCCACACCGACGTGGTGCCCACTGGCCCGCTCGACCAGTGGAGCAGCCACCCCTTCACGCCCACGCACCGCGACGGCAAGCTCTACGGCCGCGGCGCCTGCGACATGAAGACCTCGGTCGCGGCCTTCGTGACCTCCATCGAAGAATTCCTGCAGGGCGAGCCCGACCCGACCCTCACGCTGGCGCTGCTGCTGACCAGCGACGAGGAAGGCCCGGGCGTCGACGGCACCGTGATCGTCTGCAACGCGCTGGCCGCGCGCGGTGAAACCATCGACTACTGCATCGTCGGCGAGCCCACCTCGGTCACGCGCTGCGGCGACATGATCAAGAACGGCCGCCGCGGCACCATGAGCGGCAAGCTCACGGTGAACGGCGTGCAGGGCCACATCGCCTACCCGCACCTGGCCAAAAACCCGGTGCACGCGGTGGCGCCCGCGCTGGCCGAACTGGTGGCGATCAACGCCGCCGGTGGCTGGGACGCGCAAAGCAACCCCTACTTCCAGCCCACCAGCTGGCAGATCAGCAATTTCCATTCGGGCACCGGCGCGAGCAACGTCATTCCGGGCAGCGCGGTGATCGACTTCAACTTCCGCTTCTCGACCGAATCGACGCCCGAATCGCTGCAGCAGCGTGTGCACGCCGTGCTCGACGCGCACGGCGTCGACCACACGCTGGCCTGGACCGTCGGCGGCCTGCCCTTCCTGACCACGCCCGGCGAACTCGTCACGGCCGTGCAGGCGGCGATCCGCGAAGAAACCGGCCTGGACACCGAGCTGTCGACCAGCGGTGGCACCAGCGACGCGCGCTTCATCGCCAAGATCTGCAAGCAGGTCGTCGAGTGCGGCCCGGTGAACGCCAGCATCCACAAGATCGACGAGCACATCGACGTCGCCGAGATCGAGACGCTGAAGAACATCTACCTGCGCACGCTGCGCGGGCTCGACGCGGCGCTTGCGCAAGGCGCCCGATGAGCACCGTCATCGAACTCATCGAAGCCGGCGCCAAGCGGCTCGAAGACGCCAGCGTGGCCTTCGGCCATGGCACCGCCAACGCCTTCGACGAAGCCGCCTGGCTCGTGCTGTGGCGCCTGAAGCAGCCGCTGGACGACATCGACGCCGTGGCCGACACCCCCGTGTCGCCGGCCGACGCCGCCAAGGTGGCCGCCCTCATCGACGAGCGCATTGCCACGCGCAAGCCCGCCGCCTACCTCACGAAAGAAGCGTGGCTGCAGGGCGTGCCCTTCTACGTGGACGAGCGCGCCATCGTGCCGCGCAGCTTCATTGCCGAGCTCATCGCCGACGGCAGCATCGACTACTGGCTGGGCGAACACACGCAACGCGTGCTCGACCTGTGCACCGGCAACGGCAGCCTCGCAGTGCTCGCGGCGCTCACCTACCCGGACGTGACGGTCGATGCGGCCGACCTGTCGGTGCAAGCGCTCGAAGTGGCCGCCATCAACGTCACGCGCCACGCGCTCGACGCCCGCGTCAAGTTGATCGAATCGGACGGCCTGAAGAACGTGCCCGGTACGTACGACCTCGTGCTGTGCAACCCGCCCTACGTGAACAGCGCCAGCATGGCTGCGCTGCCCGCCGAATACCGCGCCGAGCCCGAACTGGCGCTGGCCGGCGGCACCGACGGCATGGATTTCGTGCGCCAGCTGTTCACCGACGCGCCCGCCCGCATGAGCGAGCAGGCCGTGCTGGTATTGGAAATCGGCAACGAGCGCGACTACTTCGAGGCGGCGTTTCCGCAGCTCGAGGTGGTCTGGCTCGAAACCTCGGCCGGCGAAGACCAGGTGCTGCTGGTCACCCGGACGGCGCTACTGGCCGGCGCCGGCGTGCGTTAGCGACGCCCGCCGCCCCCGCTTCACCGCCTTGCACGCAGCCTCCGGGCTGCGCCCCCTTTCATCGGGCGATGTCCGCCTTTGCCCCTTCGCGCCGGGTCGCCGAAGGCCGGGCGGGATAATCGCCCCTACGGTTCCTCACTCATGATCACTCTCAAAAACGTCATTCTTCGCCGCAGCGCCAAGAAACTGCTCGACGGCGCCACCGTCAATCTCAACCCCGGCGAAAAGGTCGGCCTGGTGGGACGAAACGGCGCCGGCAAGTCGTCGCTGTTCGCGCTGTTCAACGGCACGCTGCACGAAGACGGCGGCGATTTCTACATTCCCAAGCAGTGGCGCATGGCCCAGGTCGCGCAGGACATGCCCGAGACCGAGGAGTCGGCCACCGACTTCGTGGTCGGCGGCGACACCCGCCTGACCGAGCTGCGCGCCACGCTGGCCGCCATCGAGGCCGCCTACGCCGAGAACCCCGACGACGCCGACATCGGCATGGAGCTGGCCCACGCCTACACCGACCTGGCCGATGCCGGCGAGCACGACGCCGTGCCGCGCGCACAGGCGCTGGTGCTGGGGCTGGGCTTCAAGTCGCACGAGCTCGACGAGCCCGTCAACAGCTTCTCGGGCGGCTGGCGCATGCGCCTGCAGCTGGCCCGCGCGCTGATGTGCCCGAGCGACCTGCTGCTGCTCGACGAACCGACCAACCACCTGGACTTGGACGCCCTGGTGTGGCTCGAAGCCTGGCTGCAGAAGTACCCCGGCACCATGATCGTCATCAGCCACGACCGCGAGTTTCTCGACGCCGTGACCGACGTCACGCTGCACATCGCCAACGCCCAGCTCACGCGCTACGGCGGCAACTACAGCAAGTTCGAGGACATGCGCGCGCTGCAGATGGAGCAGCAGCAGGTGGCCTTCAGCAAGCAGCAGGACAAGATCGCCCACCTGCAGAAGTTCATCGACCGCTTCAAGGCCAAGGCCAGCAAGGCCAAGCAGGCGCAAAGCCGCGTCAAGGCGCTGGAGCGCATGGAAAAGGTGGCGCCGCTGCTGGCCGAAGCCGACTTCACCTTCGAGTTCAAGGAGCCGGGCAACATCCCGAACCCGATGCTGTCGATCGACAACGCCAGCTTCGGCTACGAGGTTGAAGGCGAGGCGCCCAAGACCATCCTGCGCGGCGTCAGCCGCTCGGTGCTGGCGGGCCAGCGCATCGGCATCCTGGGCGCCAACGGCCAGGGCAAGTCGACGCTAGTGAAGACCATTGCGCGCGAAATGGGCGCACTGGCCGGCCAGGTCACCGAAGGCAAGGGCCTGAACATCGGCTACTTCGCGCAGCAGGAACTCGACGTGCTGCGCCCGCAGGACAACCCGCTGGAGCACATGGTGCGCATGGCACGCGAGCTGGGCAGCAATGCCAAGGAAGCCACGGGCGAGCAGGCCCTGCGCGGTTTCCTGGGCAGCTTCAACTTCAGCGGCGACATGGTCAAGCAGCCGGTGGGCACCATGAGCGGCGGCGAAAAGGCCCGCCTCGTGCTCGCGATGATGGTCTGGCAGCGCCCCAACCTGCTGCTGCTGGACGAGCCCACCAACCACCTGGACCTGGCCACCCGCGAGGCCCTGGCCGTGGCGCTCAACGAGTTCGAAGGCACGCTGATGCTGGTGAGCCACGACCGTGCGCTGCTGCGCTCGGTGTGCGACGAGTTCTGGCTCGTGGGCCGCGGCGTTGTCACCGACTTCGACGGCGACCTGGACGACTACCAGCGCTACCTGCTCGACGAGTCCAAGCGCCTGCGCGAAGAGGCCAAGGTGGCCGTGCGCGAAGCGGACGCCGTGGCGGCGGCTGCTGCAGCCGCCGCAGCGGCAGCGCCAGTGAAGAGCAGCAACACCCCCGAGCAGCGCAAGCAGGACGCCCAGGAGCGCCAGCAGCGCAGCGAGCAGGCCAAGCCGCTGAAGAAGGAGATCGCGAAGATCGACGAGCGCATGGCCGCGGCCAGCACCGAGCGCAGCACGCTCGAAGCCAAGTTGGCCGAACCGCTGCCGCCCGCCGAGATCGCCGAGGCCGGCAAGCGGCTGAAGGCGCTCAACGAGGAGATCGCGCAGCTCGAAGAACGCTGGCTGGCGCTGTCCGACCAGCTCGAAGCGCTGGCCGCCTAAACCCTTTGGCCGCGCGCGGCTGGCAATCAGCCAGCCTGCGCGGGCCGGGTAGCATGGCAAGGTCAGGGAACCCGCCAAGGAGCCACGCTGCATGCCTTCTTCGATCGAACTCGCCCGGGGCGATGAAAAACTCATCGCGGCCATCCACCGCAGCCGGCGCCTGATCGGCCGCAAGGCCCTCATAGCCGCCGCTGCCAGCGCCGTGCCACTGCCCGGCGTCGACTGGATGGCCGACGCGGCGCTGCTGTCGCGCCTCGTGCCGCAGATCAGCGCCGAGTTCGGGCTCTCGGTCACCCAGGTCGAAAAGCTTGCGCCGCACCAGCGCGAGCGCATCCAGAAAGCCGCGACCACGCTCGGCGCCCTGCTCGTGGGGCGGCTCGTCACGCGCGAGCTGCTCATGAAGCTGGCCCGGCACGCCGGCATCCGCCTCACCGCCAAGCAGGCCACCAAGTACGTGCCCATCGCCGGGCAGGTGGTGTCGGCCGCGCTCGGCTATGCCGCGCTGCGCGCGCTGGGCGAACAGCACATCAAGGACTGCGTGCGCGTGAGCACCACGCTGGCCCTGACGCCGCCCGAGCCCGCCGAACGACTCAAGCCGGCCTGATCCGGCCACTTCCGGGTCAGTCGCCAGCTGGCGGCGGCCCATAGTGCGGGGCCGGCCGCAGCGCCTCTTCCTTCATGCGCTGCTCGTAGGCGGCCAGCAGCGCGACGTAGTGGCGCGACATCACGTCGCTCACCCGCCCCAGCCCGATCTTGCTGACCGTGGGCTGCGGAATGCCCGTGCGTTCCTGGATCTGCTTTTGCGTCAATCCGAGCGCTCGCAGCGCCTGCACCAATTCGCGTGGCTTCATATCGATCCTCCCTTTTTTTCCTATTTTAGAGTCCAATACGAATATTCATCTGCGCTTGAATCTCCACCCCATGGAGACTATTGCTTCACGTGCCCTGGCCGCACGCAAATTCGCCAAGATGACGCAGAAGCAGGCCGAGGCCGCTTCGGGCGTCAAGCAGTCGAGCATCTCGAAGATCGAGCGTGGCGACACCAGCCGGTCGATGAGCGTGCTCGCCCTGGCACGCGCCTACCGCGCCGACCCCAACTGGCTCGACACCGGCGACGGCCCGGCCCCGTGGGACGAGGTGCAGATCCGCCTGGCACGCGACAACGCCCACGAGCCGCCCGGCCCCTACCGCGTCACCCGCATCGCGCCCGTCGGCCCGGCCTTCGCGCCGCAGACGCCCGGCACCGTGCCGCTGATCTCGTGGGAGCAGGCCGGCGAATGGCGCGGCGCCGAATCGCCGCCCCGGCCCACGCTGGCCGAACGCTGGATTCCCTGCATCGCGCACCACAGCGCCGGCACCTACGCGCTGCGCGTGCGCGGCGACAGCATGACCTCCCCGCACGGGCACCTGAAGAGCTACCCGGCCGGATCGATCGTCTTCGTCGACCCGCAGCACACCACGCCCGACGACGGCGAACGCGTGGTCGCCAAGCTCGACGACGACATCCGTGGCGAAGTCACCTTCAAGGTCTACAAGGAAGACGCGGGCCGCCGCTGGCTGCTGCCGCTGAACCCCGCGCACGAAGCCGTGCGCGTGCCCTTCACCGTGCTGGGCACCGTGATCGGCAAGTGGGAAGACGAAGACTGAGGGCCCAAAGGGCCTCTTTTCGCGAGGTCAGGTTGCGTACAGATTCGCCGGGCACAGTGAGGTTTCTCCCGGTGGCTTGCACCTCTGATCCTCCCTCCTCCAGCAAGTCACCTTCCAGCCCGCCCTCGTGCGGGCTGTTTTTTTGCCTGCACCGCTGCGCGCCGGGCGGCGGCTTTTGATGGGGTCGATTCTTTCTGGTATATAATTCGCGGTTGCCCGAAACGATCGGGCATTTGCCTGGCCAGGCAAGCTGAATCTCATACCAGCGCGTCGAAGTCATAGCGACGAGAAAAACAACAATGACTTCCGCAAACGAATCTTTGCCGTAGCGTGGACCGCGTAAGAGTTCACGACCACATTCCGACAAAAGCCCTCCTCGCGAGGGCTTTTTCATTTCTGCGCGCCAGTGGCCCCGAGGCGTCCGCCTTCCGTCAACCCCTCTTCTTTCCTACACGGTGTAACGGAATGCGACCTACGCAGTACCACGCGGGCCCAAGAGACGATTCGTTCACTGTCAGCACAGGGAACAAAGGGAATCACATGAGCCTCAGGGACATCCGCGAACGCTACGGCGTCAGCTTCGAAAGAGGAGCCCGCGTCATCTGCGGCGGCCGGCTCGGCACCGTCGCCGGCGCGAGCAATTCGCACATCCGCATCAAGTTCGACGGGCGCCAGATCAGCAGCCCGTGCGATCCCCTGGAGGTTCAGCCCTGCCACGAAGGCGCCGTGAACCTCGCAGCGCAGACCACGCAAGACTGGCACGCCCCGGCGTAGCCCTGCCTGCGTGCCCGACGGGGCACATCTTCCTTGGCGTCCACGGTGTGGCGCAGCCGTCGCGTAGCATCGGCGCGCACCCTCACACCGCCAAGGAAACCCATGAAGACACTGAAGAGGACACTGGCACTCGCGACGATCGGCCTGGCTGCCGTGGCCACGTCGGCGCAGGCACAGACGCAAGCGCGACCCGTCGTGCAGTTCATCGCCACGGGCGGCACCATCGCGATGAAGATCGACCCCGTCACCAAGGGCGTGGTGCCCGCGATCTCGGGCGACGACCTGATGCAGACGGTGCCCGATGCCGGCAAGTACGCCACCATCGAGGTCAACAACTTCTCGGCCATGTCGTCCAACTACATCGAGGCGAAGTGGTGGACGCGCCTGACCAAGGCGGTCGACGATGCGCTCGCGCGCCCCGAGGTGGCCGGCGTCGTCATCGCGCACGGCACCGACACCATGGAAGAAACGGCCTACTGGCTGGACCTGACCGTCAAGTCCGACAAGCCGGTGATCCTGATCGGCGCGCAGCGCAATGCCTCGTCGCCCGACTTCGACGGCCCGCGCAACCTGCTCAACGCCATCCGCATCGCCACCACGCCCGAAGCGCGCGGCAAGGGCGTGATGCTGGCGATGAACAACCAGATCAACGCGGCGCGCAACGTCACCAAGACGCACACCGCCAATGTCGAGACCTTCAATTCGGGCGACTTCGGTTTCCTGGGCGAGGTGTGGGACGACAAGGTCGTCTTCACCCGCGCGCCGCTGCGCCGCCAGCACATCGACATCGGCAGCGCCGAGATGCCGCGCGTGGAAATCGTCGCCATGTTCGGCGGCGCCGACGGCTCGCTGATGCGCTACGCCGTCGACCAGGGCGCCAAGGGCATCGTGGTGCAGGCGGTGGGCATGGGCAACATGAACGTCTCGATGTTCGAGGCGCTCAAGTACGCGCTGTCCAAGGGCGTGCCGGTGGTCGTCTCCACGCGCGTGCACAACGGCCGCACGCGCCCGGTCTACGGCTTCGTGGGTGGCGGCAAGACCAGCGACGAGGCCGGCGCGGTGATGGCCGGCGACCTGAGCCCGCAGAAGGCACGCCTGCTGCTCATGCTCCAGCTGCACCGCGGCGTCACCAGCAAGGCCGAGCTGCAGGCCGCGTTCGACCGCTGAGCCCCGCGCACCGCGTCAGGCCGGCGCGCCGGCCAACGCATCGATCAGGGCGCGCGAAGCGGACGACAGCCGCCGGTGCGGCGCATAGATCACCGACACCGGCCGCGAACGCCCGCACGCCGGCGCCAGCACCTCCACCGCGCGGCCCTGCGCGAACAGCGGGCGCGCGATGAAGTCGTAGGTCTGACAGATCCCGAGCCCGCTCAGCGCGAGCGCAACCACGCCCAGCACATCGTCCGACACCTGGAGGCTGCCGTGCGGCGTCCAGTCCACGTCGCGCCCGTCCTCCTGGAGAATCCACGGCGCCACGCGGCCGGTGCTGGGCATCACGAAAGGCAGGCAGGCGTGCTGCGCGAGGTCACCGATGCGCGCCGGCATGCCTGCGCGCGCGATGTAGTCCGGCGCGGCCAGCAGGCACATCGGCGCGTCCTCGAGCTTGCGCCCGACCAGGCCGCTGTCGGGCAACGGGCCCATGCGGATCGCGAGGTCGTAGCCCTCGGCCACGAGGTCGACGTTGCGGTTGGTGATGTTCAGCTCCACGCGCACCTGCGGGTGGCGGGTGCAGAAAGGCTGCAACAGCGCCGGCAGCCGGTGATGGGCGTAGGTGGTGGGCACGCTCAGGCGCACGCTGCCGGTGAGCTCGTCGCCCTGCCCCTGCATCGCGCGCTCGGCATCGTCGATGAGCGCGAAGGCCGCACGCGACTGCTCCAGGTACAGCCGCCCCTGCTCGGTGAGGCTCAGGCGCCGCGTCGTGCGGCGCAGCAGCTGCACGCCCAGCCGCGCCTCCAGGCGCGTGATCGCGCGGCTGAGCACCGAGGCCGTCGTCGCCAGCGCCACGGCGCCGGCCGTCATCGAGCCCTTCTCGACCACGGTGACGAAGGTCTCCACATCCCCGAGGTGATTGAATCGGCGGCTCATCTTGTCTCCTGAAGAACAAATGTTTTCCTGACTGGCCAGTTTATCGCCGGAGAGGCAATCAATACATTCGATCTCGAGGGCCGCAGGGCCCTGCCTCTTCCCCTTTTCACCAGGAGCTACAGATGACTTCCACCACCACCGCCCCGTCGATCCGCCCCGTCCTGATGGTGCTCACCAGCCATGGCACCAAGGGCGCCACCGGCGGCGAGCCGACGGGCTTCTACCTCGGCGAACTGACCCACCCGCTGGCCGAGCTCGAAGCAGCCGGCATCCCCTTCGAACTCGCGTCCATCCAGGGCGACGAACCGCCGGTCGATGGCCTCGACCTCGGCGATGCGATCAATGCGCGCTACTGGAACGACAGCGGCTTTCGCGAGGCCCTGCGCCACACGCAGCGCCTGGGCGATGTCGACGCCTCGAAGTACAGCGCGATCTTCTTTGCCGGCGGACACGGCGCGATGTGGGACTTTCCAACCAGCCCCGACGCAGCGCGCGTGACCCGCGAGGTCTACGAAGCGGGCGGCGTGGTGGGCGCGGTGTGCCATGGCCCCGCGGCGCTGGTCAACGTGACGCTGGGCAACGGCGCCTACCTGGTCGCGGGCAAGAACCTCAGCGCCTTCACCGACGACGAAGAACGCGCCGTCGGCCTCGCGCAGACCGTGCCCTTCCTGCTGGCCACCACGCTCGTGCAACGCGGCGCGCACCACCACCCGGCGCCCGACTGGACGGCCCAGGTCGTGGTCGACGGCCGGCTCGTCACGGGGCAGAACCCGCAATCGGCCGCGGGTGTCGGCGCGGCGATGCGCGAACTGCTGCTGCGCCAGAACTGAAAGGAAGGAACGTCCATGAACTCGCTCCACAAACTCGCCGCCGTCGCGACCCTCGGCCTGGCCGCGCTCGGCGCGCAGGCTGCCAACGTGCTGGTCGTGCTGTCGGATGCCGACCACCTCGACCTGAAGGACGGCAAGGTCTTCGCCACCGGCTTCTATCTGAACGAGCTGATGCAGCCGGTGAAGCTGCTGCTCGACGCCGGCCACCAGCTGACCTTCGCCACGCCGCAGGGCAACGCGCCCACCGTGGACGCGTCGTCGGTCGACAAGATGTATTTCGATGGCGACGAAGCCGCCCTCAAGCAGCACAAGGCGCTGCTCGACAAGCTGAAGCTCACCTCGCGCACGGACTCGCCGGTGATCAGCCTGTCGCGCGTGGCGCAGATCGGCTACGCCCGCTTCGATGCCGTCTATGTGCCGGGCGGCCATGCGCCCATGCAGGACCTGCTGACCAGCCCCGCGCTGGGCCGGCTGCTCGCGGACTTTCATGCACGCCACAAGACCACGGCCCTCGTGTGCCACGGCCCGATCGCACTGCTCTCCACCTTGCCCGACGCACAGGGCTTCACGAACCGGCTCGCGGCGGGCGGCACGGTCGAGCAGCGACCGGACTGGATCTACGCCGGCTACCGCATGACCGTGATCAGCAACCAGGAAGAGGAGCTTGCGAAGGCGGCGCTGCAGGGCGGCACGATGAAGTTCTACCCGCAGACCGCGCTGCAGCAGGCCGGGGGCGCCTACAGCAGCAACCAGGCGCCGTTCATGCCGAACGTGGTGATGGACCGCGAGCTCATCACCGGACAGAACCCGGCGTCTGCGCTTGGCGTCGGCCGCGAGCTGCTCAAGCGGCTCAGGCAACAGCCGGCATCCTGACCGCCTTTCTCGCGTCGGACCCAAGAAAAAAGCCAGCTGTCAGATTGACAGCTGGCTTTTCATATTTCGCATGGCTCGGTGGTAGGACGTACTGGATTCGAACCAGTGACCAACGGATTAAAAGTCCGCTGCTCTACCAACTGAGCTAACGTCCCGGAACCATTTTTCTTGCTTCTTGCCGACGTTGAATCCAGCAAAGCCTTGGATTATAGCGTGGTGTTTCTCGCAATTTCGTCGAGCACCCAGCCTGCCGCACATTGACCGAAGGTGGCGGTCACGCTGACCACCGATCCGTAGCGCCGTGGCAGTTGAGCGAACCGTCGCCCGCGTCGATCTGGCAGGACGCATCGGGCGGTGCCACGCTCTCGCGGCTGAACACGCAGGCCAGGCCGATCTTGCGACCTTCGCGCGGCGCGCCATGCAGCTTGCGCAGCCGCTGGCGAAGCTGGGCCAGCAGCGGGTCGTGGGTGACGAGCGACAGGTCGTCGATGTCGACCTTGTGCGCCTGCCGCTTGCCGCCCGCCGCACCGACCGTGATGAACGCGGTGCTGCGCGACACGGTGCGTGCCCAGGCGGCGATGGCGAGCTTGGCCTTCACCTGGTCGCAGGCATCGATGACCGCATGGACCGGCCCGCGGGCGGCCTGCGCGGTCTCGAGCAGCGAAGCCCAGTTGTCGGGCTCGACGAACTCGTCGATGGCGAGCACCTGGCACTCGGGGTTGATCTGCGCGATGCGCTCGCGCATGGCTTCGACCTTGGCCTGCCCGACGGTCGAATCGAGCGCGTGGATCTGGCGGTTGATGTTCGACTCCGACACGTGGTCGAGGTCGATGAGCGTCAGGCGCCCCACCCCGCTGCGCGCCAGCGCCTCGACCGCCCACGAGCCCACGCCGCCGATGCCGACGACCAGCACATGCGCGTGGCGGATGCGCGCGGCACCGGCCACGCCGTACAGGCGCTCGAGGCCGCCGAAGCGGCGCGCAAAGTCAGGCGCCGCGGTGTCGGTGAGGACATCCGCGGCGGCCATGGGGAGCGAGGAGGCTTCGGGTGAAGCGCTCAAGCGGAAAGCTCCGCTGAAACGGTCATTGCATCAACGCAGGCGCGACAGACGCTCGCGGCCGGCCTGTGCGGCTTCCGACTGCGGGTAGGCCTTGGTCAGGTCTTCCAGCGTGCGGCGTGCGGCGCGCGTGTCCTTCAGTTCGATCTGGCAGTTCGCGATCGACAGCACGGCTTCGGGCGCCTTGGCATGGTCGGGCGCGAGCGAGAGCATCGAGCGGAAATTGGCGATGGCTTCGTTGTAGTTGCGCGTGGCGTACTGCGCATTGCCGAGCCAGAACAGCGCGGACGCGTTGTAGCCGCTTTGCGGGTAGCGCTTCACGAACTCGGCGAACGCGGTCTGGGCCTGGGCGAACTGGCCCGAGCGGAAGACGCCCAGGGCTGCTTCGAAGTCGGCCTTTTCCTTCGGATCGGCGTTGAACTCGCGCCCGTCGATCGAGACCTTGGAGGGCTCGTTCTGCTTGAGCTTGTCGTCGATGGTGGTCTGGCGCGACTGCATTTCGCTCAGCGTGCGCGTGAGCTGCTCGTTCTGGCCGGTCATGCGTGCCAGTTCGCCGCGCATCTGCTCGATCTGGCTTTGCAGGTCGAGCAGGCTGCGACGCAGCTGGCCATTTTCGTCGGCCAGACGCTGGTCGGTCTGCTGGCGCATGGCTTCGACGCGCTGGCGCAGGTCGAGGATGGCGCGGCGCGCCTCGTCGTCCTCGAACAGCGCGGCCTGCGAGCCGGCCGACGCGCAGAGCAAGGCGGCGGCGAGGGCCGCGCCTCGCCACAGGGCACGTGGTTGCATCACCGGGTGTAGCGGATTTCAGCGCGGCGGTTCTGCGCCCACACTTCTTCACCCGAGCCTTGGGCTGCGGGCTTTTCCTTGCCGAAGCTCACGGCTTCGATCTGGCTGTCGTTCACGCCCAGCAGCGTGAGCGCGCGGCGCACGGCTTCGGAACGCTTCTGGCCGAGGGCCAGGTTGTACTCGCGGCCGCCGCGCTCGTCGGTGTGGCCTTCGATCGAGATGCGACGTTGCGTGGCGCCCTTGAGGAAGCGCGCATGGCCGTCGATCACCGACTGGAACTCGGGCTTGACCGTGTAGCTGTCGTAGTCGAAGTACACGATGCGTGCCACGCCGACCGGACCTTGCGCCGTGTTGGCGTTCGGGTCGATGGTCACCGGGGCCACGGCGGTTGCGCCGCCTTGCTGGCCGCCGGCCGTGCCGCTGCGGTCGGTGACCGGCGTTTCGTTGAGCTTGGTGCCCGACGAGCAACCGGCGATGAGCGCCACGATGGCGAGCGAATAGATCGTACGTTTCAACATTTGCGAACTCCTCAAGTAAATTTATCTGGTCAATGCTTATTGCTTTTGAAACGGACCCCAGTCCGGTTCACGGATGTCTCCCGCCTGACCCGCGAGGCGGGCCTTGATCTTTCCGTCCAGCGTGGTCGTCATGAGCGCCTCGCGGCCCTGCAGGTGCGTGGCATAGACGATCAGCTTGCTGTTGGGTGCGAAGCTCGGGCTCTCGTCGGCCGTGGTGTCGGTGATCGCGGCGACATTGCCGCTGGCCAACTCCATCACGTGGAGTTTGAACGCACCGCCGACCCGCGAGATGTAGGCCAACCACCGGCCATCGCCGCTGACAGATGGAGAAATGTTGTAGGTGCCGCTGAAGGTGACCCGCGTCGGGTTGCCGCCGCTGGCGCTCATCTTGTAGATCTGGGGCGCACCGCCGCGGTCGCTCACGAAGTAGATCGTGCTGCCGTCGGCCGAGTACACCGGCTCGGTGTCGATGCTCGAGCTCTGGGTGAGGCGGCGCGGTTCGCCGCCGCTGGCCGGGATGGTGTACAGCTGCGAGCCGCCATCGCGGCTGAGCGTGACGGCCAGCGAACCGCCGTCGGGCGCCCAGGCCGGAGCGCTGTTGGAGCCCTTGAAGTTGGCGAGCAGCCGGCGCTGGCCGCTGGCCACGTTGTGCACGTAGACCACGGGCTTGCGCGACTCGAAGGACACGTACGCCAGCTGCTGGCCGTTGGACGACCAGCAGGGCGAGATGATCGGCTCGGGGCTGGCGAGCGCAGCCTGTGCGTTCTCGCCGTCGGCGTCGGCCACCCACAGCGAGTAGCGGCTGCCGCCCTTGGTGACGTAGGCGATGCGGGTCGAGAAGATGCCCTTCTCGCCGGTCAGCTTCTCGTACACGTAGTCGGCGATGCGGTGGGCCGCCAGGCGCAGGTCGCCCTGCGGCACGGTGTAGCTCTGGCCGCCGAGGTCGCGGTCTTTCACGACGTCCCACAGGCGGAAGCGCACGTCGTAGCGGCCGTCGCCCAGCCGGCTCACGCTGCCCACCACGAGCGAATCGGCGGTGCGCTGGCGCCACAGGGCGAGGTCGGGGCGCGAGGACTCGTCCAGCGCCTGGCCCGAGGCATCGACGCCGCGGAACTGGCCGCTGCGTTCGAGGTCGGCCTGGACGATGTCGGAAATCTTCTGGGGCGAGGCGTCCTGCCCCCGGAAAGGCACGAGCGCGATCGGCAGCTGCGTCAGCCCCACGCCCGAGACCTCGACCCGGAACTGGGCCATGGCGGGAAGCATGGGAGAGGCAGCAAGGGCCGCGATGAGGCTGCGGCGTGCAATCAACGATGAAGAAGGAGTTGGGGAAAGATCTGGCAACGGCTTGTTCATGCGGTTCGGAGAGGTTTCCGGGTAAAAAGTTTCTCCCCGGCGTTTCACGGGCCACATGTTACACACTGGTTTGGACACGCCGTCACAAAACGTTTATCCGGCGATATGGTCCTACAGGGCCTCTGAAAGGCGGCTGGAGCCGCCCCGTAAAATCCGCCGCCATATGCAAGCATCCCCCGGCAGCGAGAGCGCCCGCCCTCCCCTCATGCGCCGGCTGGCGCGACTCATGACCTGGTTCGGCAGTTCGCGCCAATGGTGGGCCGTGGGGCTGATCGGCGCCCTGCTGGCCGCGCTCACCGAGCCGCTCATGGCCGCCCTGCTCAAGCCGCTGCTCGACCGGGGCTTCACGCGCGGCGAGATGCCGCTGTGGTTCATTCCGGCCGCCGTGCTGCTTCTGTTCGCCGTGCGCGGCATCGCGCAGTTCATTTCGCAGTACGCGCTCTCGCGCATCGCCAACGAAGGCATGCAGAAGCTGCGCCGCGTGCTGTTCGAACGGCTGCTCGGCGCCGAGCTGGCGCTGTTCGCGCGGCAGTCGGCCAGTGCGCTGTCGAACACCGTCGTGTACGAGGTGCAGACCGGCGCCATGCTGCTGGTGCAGGCGCTGCTCGGCCTGTCGCGCGACGGCTTCACGCTGATCGCGCTGCTGGGCTATCTGGTCTACCTGAACTGGAAGCTCACACTCATCGTCGCCTTCCTGGTGCCCAGCATCTCCTGGATCATGAAGGTGTTCTCCAAGCGCCTGTACAAGCTCACGCAGCAAGGCCAGCAGGCCACCGACGAGCTGGCCTACGTGGTCGAGGAAAACGTGCTGGCCCACCGCGTGGTGCGGCTGCACGGCGCGGAGCAGGCGCAGGAGCGCCGCTTCGAACAACTGAGCCAGCGCCTGAATCGCCTGGCCGTGAAATCGACCATCGCCCAGGCCGCCACCACGCCGCTGACGCAGATGATGGCTTCGCTGGCGCTGTCGGTGGTGGTGATGATCGCCCTCTGGCAAAGCGGCAAGCAGGGCTTCACGGTGGGCGGCTTCGTCGCCTACATCACGGCCATGCTGATGCTGATCGCACCGATCCGCCGCCTGGCCGAAGTGGCCGGGCCGATCACGCGCGGCCTTGCAGCGCTGGAGCGTGGGCTGATCCTTATCGACGAAGTGGCGCCCGAATCGCAGGGCACCTTCAGCATTGCGCACGCGCAAGGCCACATCGAGCTGCGCAACGTGCAGGTCAGCTACCGCGGCGACGACGAACAGCGCGCGCTCGACGGCGTGAACCTCATCATCGAGCCCGGCCAGGTGGTGGCCTTCGTCGGCCCCTCGGGCTCGGGCAAGACCACGCTGGTCAACCTGCTGCCGCGCTTCGTGCAGCCCAGCGGCGGCCAAGTGCTGCTCGACGGCCACGACACCAGCGAGTGGCAGCTCAAGAGCCTGCGCGCCCAGTTCGCGATGGTGAGCCAAGACGTGGTCATGCTCAACGACACGCTCGCCGCCAACGTGGCGCTGGGTGGCGACATCGACATCGCGCGTGTGCAGTCCTGCCTCGAGGCGGCCAACCTGAGCACGCACGTCGAGACCCTGCCGCAGGGCATCGACACTGTGCTGGGCCACAACGCCACGCAGCTGTCGGGCGGCCAGCGCCAGCGGCTGGCGATTGCCCGCGCGCTGTACAAGAACGCGCCCGTGCTGCTGCTCGACGAAGCCACGTCGGCCCTGGACACCGAATCGGAACGGCTGGTGCAGGACGCCCTGCAGCGCCTGATGCAGGGCCGCACCACGCTGATCGTGGCGCACCGCCTGTCGACCATCCAGCATGCCGACCGCATCATCGTGATGGAGCAAGGCCGCATCGCCGAGCAAGGCAGCCACAAGCAGCTCATGGCGAGCGACGGACTCTATGCGCGGCTGCAGACGCTGGCGGTGCGCAGCGCGGCACCGGGGCAGGACCCGACGCTCTGACCCTCAGCGCGCGGTGCCTGCCGCGCCGCGCGCCTTCTTCGCCGCCGGCGCCGCGTTCTGCGGCGGCAGCGTGCCATCGGACACCAGCACGCCCGTCGACAGGATGAACTCCGCAGCGCTTTCGATGTCGCCCTGCAGCGCGGCCCGGGCCTTGGCGCCGTCGCGGCGCTTCAGCGCGGCCAGCAGCGCCGCATGGTGCGCCATCGCCACCTTGTCCCCCACGCGGCGCGAGCCGGCCCGCAGGTCGTAGTTGAGGATGGGGCCGATGCGCAGCCACAGCGCCTCGATCATCTGCAACAACACCGGCATGTCGGCCGCGGCATAGACCGCGAAGTGGAACTCCTTGTTGAAGGTGACGAGCTTCGAGCCGTCGGGGCTCGCCGCATTCATCTCGGCCGCGAACTCGTCGTGCCAGCGCGTGATGTCGCGCAGCGCCACCGCGCCCGACGCCGAGGCCGCCAGCTCCGTGGCCAGGCCTTCGAGGTTGGTGCGGATGGTGGTGATTTCCTTGAACTGCGCCGCCGTCATCCGGGGCACGCGCAGGGTACGGCTGGGCGTGAGTTCGAGCGCCTGCTCGGCCACCAGGCGCTGCATCGCCTCGCGCACCGGCATCACGCTCACGCCCAGCGCCTCGGCCGCGCTGCGCAATGAAATCTGCTCGCCCGGCATCATCTGCCCGCTCATCACGAGGTCGCGCAACTGGTCGTAGACGTTGGCGCTGAGCGTCTGGCGCTTCAGGGGGGTGACGAGATCGGTGAGGCTCATGCGTCGAAGTATATGGCCGGGGTATTCCCTATGATTTATCTGTGATCACAGATATACGATCCACGTCATTCCGAAATCGACCTCAAGGATCTCTTCAGCATGTGGAACAACAACTCCCTCGCCGGCCGGCGCGTGCTCGTCACCGCCGGTGCCAACGGCATCGGCCTGGACATCGTGCGCAGCTTCGTGGCGGCGGGCGCCAAGGTCTTCGTCTGCGACGTGCAGGCTGCCAGCCTCGACCAGCTGGCGCGTGAACTGCCCGAGGTGGGCCGCTGCGTCGCCGACGTGTCCAACGAGGACGACGTGGCCCGCCTGTTCGAGGCCGTGGACCGCGAACTCGGCGGCCTCGACGTGCTGGTGAACAACGCCGGCGTGGCCGGCCCCACCGGCCCGGTCGAGACCGTCTCGCTCGCCGACTGGGAACGCACGATGGCCGTCAACGTCACCGGCCAGTTCCTCTGCGTGCGACTGGCCGTGCCGCGCCTGCGCAAGGGCCGCCTGCCCGCCATCATCAACCTGTCCTCGGCCGCCGGGCACCTGGGCATGCCGGGGCGCTCGCCCTACTCCGCCTCGAAGTGGGCCGTCATCGGCTTCACGAAAACGCTGGCGCTCGAACTCGGCCCCGACGGCATCCGCGTCAACGCGATCCTGCCGGGCGCGGTCGACGGTCCGCGCATCCGTGCCGTGATCGCCGCCAAGGCCGAAGCGCTGGGCAAGCCGCTCGACGAAGTGACGCGCGCCTACACCGCGCAGGCCGCGCTGGGCCGCATGGTCACGGCCACGGACATCGCGAACATGGTGCTGTTCGCCGCCAGCGACCTGGCCGCCAGCGTCACGGGCCAGGAGCTCGTGGTGGACGGCCACACGCAAGCACTGAGCTGATCCATCCGCTCGCGCTCCCTTTCTTTCCCACTTCTTCTTTCCGGACACCTCATGGCCCAACGCCCCAAAGCCATCATCACCTGCGCCCCCACGGGCGCCATCCACACGCCCAGCATGTCACCGCACCTTCCCGTGACGGCCGACGAGATTGCGCAAGCCGCCACCGAAGCCGCCCGCGCCGGCGCCGCGATCCTGCACCTGCATGCGCGCGACCCGAAGGACGGCCGCCCTTCGCAGGACCCGGACCTGTTCCGCCCCTTCCTCTCGAAGATCAAGGCCGCGACCGATGCGGTGATCAACATCACCACCGGCGGCAGCCCGCACATGAGCGTCGAGGAGCGCATGCGCCCGGCCACCACCTTCAAGCCCGAGCTCGCGTCGCTCAACATGGGCTCGATGAACTTCGGCCTCTTTCCGATGCTGGAGCGCTTCAAGTCCTTCGCGCATGAATGGGAGCGCGAGCACCTGGAGAACAGCCGCAACCTGATCTTCAAGAACACCTTCGCCGACATCGAGAACATCCTGAAGCTCGGCAACGCCAACGGCACGCGCTTCGAGTTCGAGTGCTACGACGTGAGCCACCTCAACAACCTGCGGCACTTCCTGGACCGCGGGCTGGTGCAGGCGCCGGTCTTCGTGCAGACGGTCTTCGGCATCCTGGGCGGCATCGGCGCCGACCCCGAAGACCTGATGCACATGCGCCGCACCGCCGCGCGGCTGTTCGGCGACCGCTTCGAATGGTCGATCCTCGGCACCGGCCGCAACCAGCTGCCGCTGGCCACCATCGGCGCCGCCATGGGCGCGCACGTGCGCGTCGGGCTCGAAGACTCGCTGTGGATCGGCCCGGGCCGGCTCGCCGCGTCGAGCGCCGAACAGGTGCTGCGCATCCGCGCCGTGCTGGAGGCGCTGAACATCGACATCGCGACACCCGCCGAAGCCCGCGAGATCCTGGGCCTCAAGGGCGCGGCGAACGTCGACTTCTAGCCCTGCGCCAGAACCACCGACCCGACTCGGCCCGGCCCATGACCGGGCCGCATCTGCACGCCCGCCGGCGCCCGCCGGCGACCTTCCGCCAGAACACGACAGGACAGGAGAGAGACATCCCATGCAACACCCATCCATCCCCGCCACGCCGCCGGGCCTGCGCGCCCGCCAGGCCGTCGACGAACAGGCCTCGCTCAATGCGCTGATCTTCCGCAAGCTCATGCCGCTGCTGGTGCTGGCCTATGTGATCAGCTTCATCGACCGCACCAACATCGCGCTGGCCAAGAGCCACATGGCCGTGGACATCGGCATCTCGGCGGCCGCCTACGGGCTGGGCGCCGGGCTGTTCTTCCTGAGCTACGCACTGCTCGAAGTGCCCAGCAACCTCGTGATGCACCGCGTGGGGGCCCGCTGGTGGATCGCCCGCATCATGATCACCTGGGGCCTGCTGTCGGCCGGCATGGCCTTCGTCACGGGCGAGACCTCGTTCTACGTGATGCGCATCCTGCTCGGCGCGGCGGAAGCCGGCCTGTTCCCGGGTGTGATGCTGTACCTGAACTACTGGTTCGGTCGCAAGGACCGCGCACGCGCCACGGGCTACTTCCTGCTCGGCGTGTGCATCGCGAACATCCTCAGCGGCCCGGTCGGCGGCGCGCTGCTGCAGATGGACGGCCTGTGGGGCTGGCATGGCTGGCAGTGGATGTTCGTGCTCGAAGGCCTGCCCGCCGTGGCGCTGGCCTTCGTGGTCTGGCGCAAGCTGCCCGACGGCCCCTCCAGCGCCAGCTGGCTCACGCGCCCGCAGGCACAGGCCATCGAACGCCAGCTTGCCGCCGAACGCGCCGAGGACGTCGCCAACGGCCAGGTCGGCGAGTCGTTCCGCGCCTGCCTGGTCGACCGGCAGATCTGGCTGGCGATCTTTGTCTACTTCTGCCACCAGATCAGCATCTACACGGTGATCTTCTTCCTGCCGAGCATCATCGGCACCTACGGCAAGCTCTCGCCGCTGGAGATCGGCGCGCTCAACTCGCTGCCCTGGGTGGCCGCCGCCGTCGGCGCCATTGCGCTGCCGCGGCTCGCGGTCACGCCGCAGCGCGGCAGGCTCCTGCTGCTGGTCGGGTTGGTCTCGATGGCGGTGGGCTTGCTGATCGCAGCCTTCGCGAGCCCGGCCGTCGCGCTGGCCGGCTTCTGCCTCACGGGCTCGATGTTCTTCGTGGTGCAGTCCGTGATCTTCCTGTTCGCGTCGTCACGGCTGGCCGGTGTGGCGCTGGCAGGTGGACTCGCGTTGGTCAACACCTGCGGCCTCGTGGGCGGCTTCATCGGCCCGTCGGTGATGGGCTGGATCGAGCAGAGCACGGGCAGTACGAAGAACGGGCTGCTGCTGATCGCCGGCATGCTGGTGGCCGCCGCGCTGGCCAGCGTCTGGATGCGGCAAGGCCAGGAATCGAAGCGCTGACCCGTCGTTGCAACGGGCAGCGCCATCCACCCCTCAGAGCAGCACGATGTCGTACTGCCCCTGCCCGATCGCCGGCTCCGACTGCAGCGAGATCGGCTTGCCGATGAAGTCGCTCAGCCCCGCGAGGTGCTGGCTCTCTTCGTCGAGGAACAGCTCGATGACCTGCGGTGACGAGACGATGCGGAACTCGCGCGGCGTGAACTGCCGCGCCTCGCGCAGGATCTCGCGCATCACGTCGTAGGCCACGCTGCGCGCGGTCTTCACGATGCCCTGCCCGCCGCAGGCCACGCAGGGCTCGCACAGCATGTGGGCCAGCGATTCGCGCGTGCGCTTGCGGGTCATCTCGACCAGGCCGAGCTGCGAGAAACCGCCGGCCGTGGTCTTCACGCGGTCGCGTGCGAGCTGCTTGCGGAACTCGGCCAGAACCTGCTCGCGGTGGTCGTCGCGTGCCATGTCGATGAAGTCGACGATGATGATCCCGCCCAGGTTGCGCAGGCGCAGCTGCCGCGCAATCGCCTGCGCGGCCTCCAGGTTGGTCTTGAAGATGGTGTCGTCGAAGTTGCGCGCACCGACGAAGCCGCCGGTGTTCACGTCGACCGTGGTCAGCGCCTCGGTCTGGTCGACCACGAGGTAGCCGCCCGATTTCAGATCGACGCGCCGGCCCAGTGCCTTCGCGATTTCCTCGTCCACCGAATACAGGTCGAAAATCGGCCGCTCGCCCTTGTAGTGCTGCAGCTTGCCGGCCGCCTGCGGCATGAATTCGAGGCCGAACTTCAGCAGCACCTCGAACTGCTCGCGCGAGTCGATGCGGATGGTCTGCGTGTCTTCGCTCGTCATGTCGCGCAGCACGCGCTGCAGCAGGCTCAGGTCCTGGTGCAGCAGCGACATGGCCGGCATCCGGCTCGAGGCCTCGCGGATGCGCGTCCAGGTCTTGCGCAGGTAGGCGATGTCTTCGGCCAGTTCGGCATCGGCCGCGTCTTCGCCGTTGGTGCGCAGGATGAAGCCGCCCGTGTTCACAGGCACCACGCCGCCGCTCTCGGCGGCCGCGGCCGCTTCGATGAGCGCCAGCATGCGGTTGCGCAGCGACTCGCGCTGATCGGGCGGGATCTTCTGCGACACGCCGATGTGGTTGTCCTGCGGCAGGAACACCAGCAGCCGACCCGCGATGCTGATCTGCGTGGACAGCCGCGCGCCCTTGGTGCCGATCGGGTCCTTGATGACCTGCACCAGCAGCGACTGGCCTTCGAACACCTGCTTCTCGATGGGCACCATCGGTCCGCCGTTGCGGTGGTCGCGCTCGGGCGGCGTGGCGCTCGGGCGCGAGCCCGGCGTGAACGGCGAGACGATGTCGGCCACGTGCAGGAAGGCGGTGCGCTCCAGGCCGATGTCGATGAAGGCCGACTGCATGCCCGGCAGCACGCGCGAGACCTTGCCCAGGTAGATGTTGCCGACCAGCCCGCGCTCGAGCGTGCGCTCGACGTGCAGCTCTTGCACCGCGCCGTGCTCGACCAGCGCCACACGGGTCTCCTGCGGAGACCAGTTGATCAGGATGTCTTGCATGGATGTCTTAAGTATTGAAACCGACGCCTCGAAGCAGCTGCGCGGTCTCGAACATGGGGAGTCCCATGATGCCCGAATAGGAGCCGCTGATGTGCTCCACGAACGCAGCCGCCGCGCCCTGAATGGCGTAGGCGCCGGCCTTGCCGAGCGGCTCGCCGCTGGCGGCGTAGGCCGCGACCTGTTTCTTGGTGAGCGTGGCGAAGCGCACGCGCGACACGCTGAGCGCCGCATGGCGGCGACGGCCGTTCTGCAGTGCGACTGCGGTGAGCACGCGGTGCGTGGCGCCGGACAGGTGCGCCAGCATGCGCTCGGCGTCGCGTGCGTCCTCGGGCTTGCCGAGGATGGTGCGGCCGAGCGCGACCGTGGTGTCGGCGCAGAGCACGGGCGCATCGGCCAGGCCCAGGCGCTTGCGGCGCGCGACGGCGGCGTCGAGCTTCAGCGCGGTCACGCGCTGCACGTAGGCGGTCGGCGATTCGTTCGGCAGCAAGGCCTCGAGCGCCTCCGCGTCTTCGTCGGCGCCGGCCAGCAGCAGTTCGTGGCGCACGCCGAGCTGGCCGAGCAATTGGGCGCGGCGCGGGCTTTGCGACGCGAGGTAGATGAAGTCAGGCAAGTTCAGGTCTCCGAGGTGGGCCCCACCGCCGGCCCCGTGGTCATTCCCGGTGGTACGGATGGCCCGCGTTGACCGACCACGCCCGGTAGAGCTGCTCGACCAGCAGCACGCGCGCCATGGCATGCGGCAGGGTCAGGTCGGACAGGCGGATGCGTTCGTGCGCCGCGGCCTTGAAGGCCGGGTCGAGCCCGTCGGGGCCACCGATGACCAGCGCCACGTCGTCGCCCTCGCCCTGCCAGGTCTGCAGCCGTGCAGCCAGCGCCTTGGTGGTGAGCGCGGTGCCGCGCTCGTCGAGCACGACGATGCGCATGCCGCGGGCGATGGCGCCCTCGATGCGCTCGCGCTCGGCGGCGTACAGCGTTTCGAGTGTCTTGGAGCCGCGCGGCTCGGTCTTGACGGCGCGCAGCTCGAGCTTGAGCTCGGGCGGGAAGCGCTTGGCGTAGTCGTCCCAGGCAGTCTGCGCCCAGTCGGGCATGCGCTGCCCGACGGCGACCACCAGCAGCTTCATGCGCGGCGGGCGGGTGCCTTCTTGGCCGGCGCCTTCTTCGCAGCGGTCTTCTTGGCGGCCGGCTTGCCGACGACCTTCACCGGCACGCGCGCGGTGCCCGTGGCGGACTTCTTCGCGGGGGCCTTCTTGGCGGCGGTCTTGCCTGCGGTCTTCGATGCGGCCTTCTTCGCCGGCGCCTTGGCGGCCTTGGCTTCCTGCTCGGCTGCGCGGATCGCGGTCTTGGCGGCGCTCGAACGGCGCAGGCTCGGCGTCTTAGCAGCGGCCGTCTTCTTCTCTTCGGCGCCCTTGACGACGGACGAGGCGGTGGCCAGCGCGGGCTTGGTGGCGCCGAGCTTGGCGCGCACCGGCTTGTCGCCCCAGATCTCTTCGAGGTGGTAGTACTGGCGGATGGCGGGCTGCATGATGTGCGCCACGGCCGCGCCGCAGTCCACGATGATCCACTCGCCGTTTTCCTCGCCCTCGGTGCGCGGCTTGGCAAAGCCGGCTTCACGCACGGCGTCGCGCACGCTCGAAGCGAGTGCCTTGGTCTGGCGGTTGGAGGTGCCCGACGCCACGATCACGCGCTCGAACAGCGGCGAGAGGTGCTCCGTGTCGAATACCTGGATGTCCTGCGCCTTGACGTCTTCGAGACCATCGATGATGGCTCGCTGGAGTTTTTGGATGTCTTTTTTGGCGGCGGCTTCAGTGGTCATCAGGCAGAGCGGTAGAGGTGGTGTTGGTCAATATAGCGTGCAACCGTGGGCGGAACCAGCGAGGAAATGTCCACACCCGACGCCACACGCCGCCGGATATCGGTGGCGCTGGTGTCCATGGCGGCAGGCAGTTCAAGCGCCTCGAAACGCGCGCCAGCCGGGAGGCCGGGCAGCTGTTTCGGATCAAAACGAGTGACGTCACCCGTCGATAGTGCGCGATACGCTACAGAAACGATAGCAATGCCGAGTATATCCTGCCAGCCGTGCCAGGTCGGCAAGGCCGCCGCCTGGTCCGCGCCCATCACCAGCACGAGCTGTGCGCCGGGCTGCTCTTTCTGCAATTCATGCAGCGTGTCGAGCGTGTAGGTCGGGCCGTCGCGCAACACCTCGCGGCTGTCGATGACGACCTTGCCTTGCAGGTTGCCGAAGGCCAGCCGCGCCATCGCCAGGCGATCTTCCTTCGGCGTGAGCGTGCGGCTCTTGTGCCAGGCCTGCCCCGTGGGAATGACGTGCAACTCCGTCAGGTCGAGTTGTGCCAATGCAGCTTCAGCCAGGGCGACGTGCGCGTTGTGCGGCGGGTCGAAGGCCCCGCCGAAGACGCCGATGCGCGAAGCGGAACCGGTGGGGCTCACACCCAGTCCCGGCGCACGATGAAGTCGCTGTACAGCGCGGCTTCGGGGCTGCCCGCTTCGGGCTGTTGCCGGTAGGCCCAGCTCGCGAGCGGCGGCATCGACAGCAGGATCGATTCGGTGCGTCCGCCCGACTGCAGGCCGAAGTGCGTGCCACGGTCCCACACGAGGTTGAACTCGACGTAGCGCCCGCGCCGGTACAGCTGGAACTCGCGTTCGCGCTCGCCGTACGGCATGTCGCGGCGGCGCTCGACGATCGGCAGGTAGGCCTGCAGGAAAGCATCGCCGACCGAACGGATCAGCGCAAAGCCGTTCTCGATGCCGCCCTCGGCGAAGTCGTCGAAGAAGATGCCGCCGATGCCGCGCTGCTCGTTGCGGTGCTTCAAAAAGAAATACTCGTCGCACCAGGTCTTGAAGCGCGGGTACTTGTCGGCCCCGAAGGGGGCGAGCGCATCGCGGCACACGGCGTGGAAATGCACCGCGTCTTCTTCGAAGCCGTAGCACGGCGTGAGGTCCATGCCACCGCCGAACCAGCACACGGGCTCGCCGCCGCCCGCAGGCTGCGCGGCCAGCATGCGCACGTTCATGTGGACGATCGGCACATAAGGATTGCGCGGGTGGAACACCAGCGACACACCCATGGCCTCGAACGGCGCGCCCGAGAGCTCGGGGCGGTTCTGCGTGGCCGAGGGCGGCAGCTTGGCGCCGCGCACCTGCGAGAAGCCGACACCGGCGCGCTCGAACAGCGCGCCGCCTTCGAGGATGCAGGTCAGGCCGTTGCCCTGCAGCGGCTCGCCGGGCTCTTTCTGCCAGGCGTCGCGCACCGCGCTGCCGCCGTCCGCCGCCTCAATCGCCGAGATGATCGATTGCTGCAGTCCGCGCAGGTAGTCGCCGACCGCCTTCGGCTGGGTGGCTGGCATCAGGCGTGGGGCGTGTTGCGCGCGTTGACGGCGCGGTAGCCGATGTCCTTGCGGTACTGCGCACCGTCGAACTGCACGCGCGCCGCGACCTCGTAGGCGCGCTGCTGCGCCTGCTTGACGCTGTCGGCCAGCACGGTCACGCAGAGCACGCGGCCGCCGCTGGTCTTGAGTTCGCCGTTCTCGAGCGTGGTGCCCGCGTGGAACACCACGGCATCGGGCGCCTCGGCCGGGATGCCGCTGATGCGGTCGCCCTTGCGCGGCGACAGCGGGTAGCCGTGCGCGGCCATCACCACGCCCAGCGCCACGCGCCGGTCCCACTGCAGCTCGACCTGGTCGAGCGTGCCGTCGGTGGCGTGCCAGAACACCTCGAACAGGTCGGACTTCAGGCGCATCATGATCGGCTGCGTCTCGGGGTCGCCCATGCGGCAGTTGAATTCGAGCGTCTTGGGCTGGCCGGCCGCGTCGATCATGAGACCGGCATAGAGGAAGCCGGTGAACGGAATGCCGTCCTTTTCCATGCCGCGGATGGTCGGCAGGATGATCTCGCGCATGGCACGCGCATGCACCTCGGCCGTGACGACCGGTGCGGGCGAGTACGCGCCCATGCCGCCGGTGTTCGGGCCTTCGTCGCCATCGAGCAGGCGCTTGTGGTCCTGGCTGGTGGCCAGCGCGGCAACGTTCTTGCCGTCGCACATCACGATGAAGCTGGCTTCTTCGCCTTGCAGAAATTCTTCGATGACGACGCGTGCGCCGCCTTCGTTGTGCGACACGCCGAACTTGTTGTCGACCAGCATGAAGTCGACGGCCTCATGGGCTTCCTGCGCCGTCATGGCAACCACCACGCCCTTGCCGGCGGCCAGGCCGTCGGCCTTGACGACGATCGGTGCGCCCTTGGCGTCGATGTACGCATGGGCGGCAGCTGCGTCGGTGAAGGCCTCGTATTCGGCCGTCGGGATCTTGTGGCGCTTCATGAAGGCCTTCGAGAAGGCCTTGGAGCTTTCGAGCTGCGCAGCCGCCTGCGTCGGGCCGAAGATGCGCAGGCCGTGCGCGCGGAACTCGTCCACCACGCCGGCCGCCAGCGGTCCCTCGGGGCCGACCACGGTCAGCGCGATTTTTTCGGCCATCGCCCACTCGCGCAACGCGGCGGGTTCGGTGATGTCGATGCAGTCGTAGCGTTCGTCGCTCACGGTGCCGCCGTTGCCGGGCGCCACGTAGACGCGGCTGACCCGGTTGCCCTGCGCCAGCCGCCACGCCAGTGCGTGCTCGCGGCCCCCTCCTCCAATCACCAGTACCTTCATTCGCGGGCTTTCGTTTGTCGCTGTGGATCCATCATTCATTCGTTCAGTCGGACAGTGCGGCGTTGTGATACACGTCCTGCACGTCGTCCAGGTCCTCGAGCACGTCGAGCAACTTTTGCATCCTGGCGGCGTCTTCGCCGGTCACGTCCACGGTGTTCTCGGCGCGCATCGTGATTTCGGCGGCGTCGGGCTTCAGGCCTGCGGCTTCGAGCGCGTTTTTCACGGCCTCGAAGTCGCCGATGGCGGTGAGCACCTCGATGGCGCCGTCGTCGTCGGTGATCACGTCCTCGGCGCCGGCTTCGAGGGCCACTTCCATGACCTTGTCCTCGCTGGTGCCGGGCGCGAAGATGATCTGGCCACAGTGCTTGAACTGGAAGGCCACCGAGCCTTCGGTGCCCATGTTGCCGCCGTGCTTGGAGAAGGCGTGGCGCACTTCGGCCACGGTGCGCACGCGGTTGTCGGTCATGGTGTCGACGATGATCGCCGCGCCGCCGATGCCGTACCCTTCGTAACGAATTTCTTCGTAATTGACGCCTTCGAGGTTGCCCGTGGCCTTGTCGATGTTGCGCTTGACGGTGTCGATGGGCAGGTTGACCGCCTTGGCCTTTTCGACCGCCAGCCGCAGCCGGGGGTTGGCGCTGAGGTCTGCGCCGCCGGCGCGTGCCGCCACCGTGATTTCACGGATGGCGCGGGTCCAGAGCTTGCCCCGTTTCTCGTCCTGGCGGCCCTTGCGGTGCTGAATATTTGCCCACTTGCTATGTCCGGCCATGGCTTTCTCTCTCGCTGTCGTGTGTTTTCAAAGCAAGTGTGGAGTTTACTGTCCGGCGCACACAACGCTCCCCCGGCGCCCGGGATTTCGGCCCGGACCTTTTGGTGATAATTGTTCGATGACGCCATCGCCCATTGCCGGTACGGGAAATCCCGACGCCCTGCCGCCGCACGCCCCGCTGCCGCTGTACTACAACACCGAAGCGGAGCACCAGGCGTTCCTGCGGCGCATCTTCGACAGCACGGCCGCGGACTACGACCGCATCGAAGCCGTGCTGGCCTTCGGCACCGGCCCCTCGTACCGGCGCGATGCACTGAAGCAGGCCGGCCTCACGGCGGGCGCCCAGGTGCTCGACGTGGGCATCGGCACCGGGCTCGTCGCCCGCGAAGCGCTGAAGCTCATCGGCTCCACCGGCAAGCTCACCGGCGTCGACCCCAGCGTGGGCATGATGGGCCAGGTCCGGCTGCCCGGCGTCGAATTGATTCAAGGCGTCGCCGAGGCCCTGCCCCGGCCCGACGCCAGCTGCGATTTCGTGAGCATGGGCTACGCCATGCGCCACATCAGCGACGTGGCCGCCGCCTTTTCCGAGTTCCATCGCGTGCTGCGCCCGGGCGGGCGCGTGGTGGTGCTCGAGATCACCAAGCCCGAGGGCCGCATCGCCACCGCGCTGCTCAAGGGCTACATGCGCGCCGTGGTGCCGTTGATCGCCCGCGTGGTCGGCCGCCGCAGCGACACCTCGGAGCTGTGGCGCTATTACTGGGACACGATCGAGGCCTGCATCCCGCCCGAGCGCGTCATGCAGGCACTGGGCGCCGCCGGCTTCAGCGACGTGCGCCGGCATGCGAGCCTCGGGGTCTTCTCTGCCTACACCGGCCGCAAGCCCGAATCCACCGCCGACGAGGTTCGCTGAACGTGCGCCCCCAGGACGACCGCCTTCATTCCCCCCTGCGCGTGGAGCGCCTCTCGCTGCCGGACAGCCTTGCGCTGGCCACGCACAGCCATGCGCCCTTCGCCGCGCTCGGCTACGGCACGCCGCACGGTGTCGCCTGGATGCCCACGGTCAACGCGCGCGTGCTGTCGCCGCAAGGCGCGATGGCCGATGTGTGGCACGTGGGCGACGGCACCCAGGTCCGGTCGGGCACCACCGGCATTGCGCGCTGGCGCACCGACGGGCACTGGCTGCTGGGCGCCATCGACCTCGATGAAGCCGTTGAGGGCCAGAGCCTGACCGAGCTTGCACAGCGCGCCTACCGCGACCTGTTCCGCACGCTCGACCAGGCCTACACGCCGCACCTGCAGCGCATCTGGAACTACCTGCCGCGCATCAACGCCGATGGCGGCGGACTGGAGCGGTACCGCCAGTTCAACCTCGGCCGGCAAGAGGCTTTCTTCGAAGCCGGCCGCGCCGCCTTCGAGGGCGCGCCGGCTGCTTGCGCGCTGGGCATCCGCCAGGGCGCGCTGTCGATCCGTTTTCTCGCGGGACGCGCCGCGCCGCTGCCGGTCGAGAACCCGCGGCAGGTGTCGGCCTACCGCTATCCCGAAACCTACGGCCCGCGCTCGCCGACCTTCTCGCGCGCCGCGCTGGCGGACATCGGCGACGGCCAGGTGGCGCTCTTCATCTCGGGCACGGCGAGCATCGTCGGGCACGAAACGGTGCACCACGGCGACGTGCGTGAGCAGGCCCGCGAAACGCTGCGCAACCTGGAGGCCGTGATCGCCTCCGCCCATGCGCAGACCACGGCGCGCTTCTCGCTCGATGCGCTCGACTGCGTGGTGTACGTGCGGCATCCGTCGGACACCGAGGCCGTGCGCGAGGTGATCGAAGCCGCGCTCGGCGCCCAGTCGCCGATGGCCCGCCATGCGGTGTACCTGGAAGCCGACATCTGCCGCAGCGATCTGCTGGTCGAGATCGAGGCCCACACGGTCGCCGCCGGCCGGCTGCAGGCCGCCTGAGCGGCCCGCCGTTCGCCTGCCCGACCGACACCACCCATGAACGTGCTGCGTCTTCTCACGTCGATCCCGCTCGCGCTGATGCTCTATGCGCTGCTGCTGTTCCTCGGCCTGATCTCGCTCGTCTGGAACCTGGTCGCCATGCTGCTGTACCCGGTGATGCCGGCCGCGCCGGCGCGCGCGCTGGGCCGCATGACCATCGCCTTTGCCTACCGGATGTTCTGGTGGCTCGCCTCGGTCACCGGCATGATGCGCATCGACGCCTCGTGCCTGGACCCGATGCGCAACGAACCCGGCGTGATCTTCGTGGCCAACCACCCGACCATGCTTGATGCGCTGCTGCTGGTGGCGCGGCTGCCGCGCAGCGCCTGCATCATGAAGGCCGAGCTGATGGGCAACATCTTCCTCGGCGCCGGGGCCCGGCTGGCGCGCTACATCAGCAACAGGTCGGCCCGCACGATGGTGCGACTGGCGGTCAACGACCTGCGCCAGGGCGGCCAGCTCGTGATCTTTCCCGAAGGCACGCGCACGGTGACGCCGCCGCTGAACCCCTTCCGCCCCGGCACCACGCTGATCGCCAAGCTGGCGCAGGCGCCGATCCAGACCGTGTTCATCGACACCGACTCGCCCTACCTCGGCAAGGGCTGGCCGCTGTGGCGCGTGCCGCCGCTGCCCATCGTCTTCACGCTGCGGCTGGGCAAGCGCTTTGCACCAACGCAGGACAGCGATGCGTTGCAGGTCGAGCTGGAGCACTATTTCCGTCAACACATGGAGCAGCGCGCCACCGACGCGTCCCCCGAATGCCAGCAGACGCCTCGCGCACCCACCTTGTCCTGATCCCCAGCTACAACACGGGCGAGCGCCTGTTCTCGACGGTCGCCGCCGCGCGGGCCCAATGGAACCCGGTGTGGGTGGTGATCGACGGCAGCGACGACGGCACGGGCGAGCGGCTGCAGCAGATGGCGGCCGGCGATCCGGGCCTGCGCGTGTGGGTGCTGCCGCAGAACCAGGGCAAGGGCTCGGCAGTGCTGCACGGCTTGCGGGCCGCGAAGGACGCCGGCTTCACGCACGCGCTCACGATGGATTCCGACGGGCAGCATCCGGCGGACCTGATCCCCTCTTTCATGCAAGCCTCGCTGGCGCGGCCCGAGACGATGGTGCTGGGCCGGCCGGTGTTCGACGCCAGTGCGCCGCTGCTGCGGGTGCGCGGGCGGCGGGTGTCGAACGGCTGGACGCAGCTCGAGACGTTGTTCGCGGGGGTTGGAGATTCGCTCTACGGTTTTCGCGTGTACCCGGTGGTCGACCTGATCGCTGTGATGGCGCGGCAACCGTGGATGCGGCGCTTCGACTTCGATACCGAGGCGGTCGTGCGGCTGGCCTGGCGCGGGGTCAAGCCGGTGAACATCGATGCGCCTGTGAAGTACCTGACGGCGGAGGAAGGCGGGGTGTCGCACTTTCGCTATGGGCGGGACAACGTGCTGCTGACCTGGATGCACACGCGGTTGATGGTGGAGTTTGTCTTGCGGCTGCCTGGGTTGCTTGTTCGGAAGCTGCGGGGGGCGCCGCCGTTTCAGGCCTAGGCCTCTTTTGAAGGGCGCCCGGCTGGCGGTACGGCGCGGTCGGCCCCACTGTGCCGGCCCTTCGGGCTCCCCTGCGGTACTCGCGTTTCGCGGGGTCTCGCAGAACTCGCTGCGCTCAAACAGCTGCGAGCCCTGATCCGCGAAACGCTGCGCTCCTCGGCGGCACAGAGGGGCCGCCCACACCGCACCGCCAGCCGGGCACCTGCCGTGGCTTGGGAGCCGCTCCTCTCTTCCTACTCGACGGTGGCCGCGCCGCCCAGCGCCTTGTACAACGTCATCGTGGCGTTGAGCTGGTTCAGCCGGTTCTGTGCCAGTGACACCTCCGCGGCGCGGCGCTTGTCCTTGGCATCGAGCACCGGCTGCAACGCGGTGGCGCCGGCGCGATAGCGCACTTCCGACAAGGCTTCCGCGCGTTGCGCTTGCTGCAACGCCAGGGCCAGCTTCACGCTTTCGTCCTGCAGCTGGGTGCGCGACGACAGCGTGTTCTCGACCTCGGACAGCGCGGTGTACAGCGACTGGCGGAACCCGACGACCGCTTCTTCGTACTGCGTCTGCGACACGGCGACGGTCAGCCGCGCGGTGTTCCATTGCAGGAAGGGCAACACCAAACCGGCGCCCAGCGTGGCGATCGGGTTCTTCAGCACCTCGCCCAGTGCATTGCTCCCCGCGCCCAGCGAACCCGTGAGGCTCAGCACCGGATAGAAGCTGGTGCGCGTGGCATCGACGTTCGCCAGCGCGGACCGCAGGCGCTGCTCCGCGGCGCGCAGGTCGGGCCGGCGGCCCAGCAGGTTGGCGGGCAGTCCGGCATCGATCACGGGCAAGGCGGTGTCAGGCAGCTGCGACGGTTCTTCCCTGGGGGTGTCGGGCGGCATGTCGAACAGGATGGCCAGCGCGTTGCGCGCCTCGACACGCTGCTGCAGCAGCTGCGTGTGGGCCGCCTCCTGACTCGCGAGGTTCTGGCCGGCCTGCGCGACGTCGAGCCCGGACACGGCGCCTGCCGCGTACTTGGCGCGCACCAGCGCCTGGATGCGCCGTGCATCGGCCATGCCGGCTTCGCTCAGCGCGATGCGGTGGTTCAGGTAGCCGGTCTGCCAATACAGCCCGGCCGTGGTGCCCACCAGCGCCAGCGCCGTGGCCTCGCGGTCGGACTGGGTGGCCTGCAGCTCCCAGTCGGCGACGCTGCGCTGCGCCGACAGGCGGCCCCACAGGTCAACTTCGTAGCTCAGGCTCAGCAAGGAGCTCGCGCTCGATGCGGCCACGCCGCCGCGCTTCAGGTCGAAGCTGCGTTGGGTGCCCAGTTGCCCCGTCACGCCCGGCGTGAGGTTGGTGTTCGCCAGGCCGGCCTGCAGCTGCGCCCGCTGCACGCGGATGCCGGCGGCGGCGAGGTTGTTGTTGGTGCGCAGGGCGCTGTCGATCAGGGTGTCGAGCCGCGCATCGTGGAAGGCGGTCCACCAGCGGGCCTGCGGCACGGCTGCTGCGTTCTGCGGCAGGGGCTGTTGCTGCTGCCAGGCCTGCGGCACGCCGAGCGGCCGCTGTTCGCGCCGCTCCGGTTGGAACAGCGTGCAGCCGCTAAGCGCCAGCGCGATAGCGAGCGTCCCCAGGGTCAGGCGCGCGCTACTCACGGGCCAGTGCCTCGATGGGGTCGAGCCGCGCGGCGTTGCGCGCCGGCAGGTACCCGAACAGCACGCCGATGAGCGACGCACACAAAAAGGCCGACACCACGGCCCCGAGCGAAAAGATCATTTGCCATTGCTTCACGAACAGCGAGAACACAAAGCTGATGCCGTACGACAGCATCACGCCGATGAAACCGCCGACCAGGCACACGAGCACGGCCTCGGTCAGGAATTGCTGCAGCACGTCGCTCTGGCGCGCGCCCACGGCCATGCGGATGCCGATCTCGCGGGTGCGCTCGGTCACCGACACCAGCATGATGTTCATCACGCCGATGCCGCCCACCACCAGCGAGATCACCGCGATCAGCGACAGCAGCAGCGTGAGCGACTGGCTCGTGCGCTCGGCCGTCTTCACGATGCTGTCCATGTTGAAGGTGAAGAAGTCCTTGCCGCCGTGGCGCAGCGTGAGCAGCCGCACGATGCTCTCTTCGGCCGCCTTGGTCGGTTGGTCGTCGCGGATGCGCACGGTGATGCTGTCGAAGTGCTGCTGGCCGAAGAGGCGGCTCGCGCCCGTGCTGTAGGGCAGCCAGATGTTGAGCGACTTGTTCTCGCCGAACATGCTCTTCTTTTCCTGCGCCACGCCGATCACGGTGCATGGCAGGCTGCCCACCAGGATGATCTTGCCGACCGGGTCGGTGCCGTCGGGAAAGAGCTTGCGCCGCGTGTTCTGGTCGATCACCACCACCTGCGACTGGTGCCGCACGTCGCTGGCGTCGAAGTCCGTGCCGCTGGCCATCTGGATGTCGCGCACGCTGAAGAAGTTGTCGCTGACGCCGTTCACGTTGCCGTTGACGTCGGCGCTGCGGTAGCGCAGGCGCAGGCTGCGCATGGTGGTTGGCGTGACGCTGTGCACGTAGGGCTGCGCGGCGATGGCCTGCAGGTCAGCCGGCAGCAGCGTGCGGATGCTCGCGGCCTTGTCGTCGCCGAAGTCGTGGCCCGGGTAGATGTCGAGCGTGTTGGTGCCGATGGCCTTGATGTCGGCCAGCACGAAGCGCTTGGCGCCCTCCCCGATGGCCACGATCGACACCACCGAGGTGATGCCGATGATGATGCCCAGCATGGTCAGCGCCGTGCGCATGCGGTGCGCCATCATCGAGCGCCAGGCCATGCGGAAGGCTTCGGAGAAACGCGCCCAGCCGGTGCTGAAGCGCGCGATGCCCAGCGTGGGGCGGGTCATGGCGGGCGGCGTGGGGGTGCCGTCGCCCACCGTCTGTGCGGGTGCGGCCACGGTCGGCACGTTGGGCCGGTCGCCCACGATCGCACCGTCGGCGATCTCGATGATGCGTTCGGTGCAGCGCGCCACCTGCATGTCGTGCGTCACGATGATGATCGTGTGCCCCTGCGCATGCAGCTCGCGCAGGATGCCGATGACCTCCTGGCCGCTCTTGCTGTCGAGCGCACCGGTGGGCTCGTCGGCCAGGATGACCTGCCCGCCGTTCATGAGCGCGCGCGCGATGCTCACGCGCTGCTGCTGGCCGCCCGAGAGCTGGCTCGGCCGGTGCTCGGTGCGGTCTTCCAGGCCCAGGCGCGCGAGCAGTTGCCGCGCCCGCGCGTCGCGCGCCGAGCCCTCGGTGCCGGCATAGACGGCGGGCACCTCGACGTTGCCGGTGGCCGTCAGGTGCTGCATGAGGTGGTAGCGCTGGAAGATGAAGCCGAAGTGCTCGCGCCGCAGCGCGGCGAGCGCGTCGCTGTCGAGCGTGCCGACGTCCTGGCCCGACACGGTGTAGGTGCCGGTGGTCGGCCGGTCGAGGCAACCGAGGATGTTCATGAGCGTCGACTTGCCCGAGCCCGAGGCGCCGACGATGGCCAGCATTTCGCCGTGGCCGATGTCCAGGTCGACATCCTTCAGCACCTGGACCTCCTGCTCGCCCGAGGGAAAGCTGCGGCCGATGCCGCGCAGGGTCAGCAGCGGCTGCGTCACTGGCGCGGCCTCCGGTTGCCGCCGTCATTGCCGTCGGTCTTCTCCAGCGCCGAAGCGTCGCCGGTGATGACGTTGTCGCCCTCCTTCAGGCCTTCGAGCACCTGGGCCTGGAAGTTGTTGCTGATGCCCACGCGCACCTGCCGCTTTTCCACGCGCTGGTCGGGCAGGAGCACGCGCACTTCGTGGCGGCCGTCCTTGTCGCGCGTGCCGAGCGCGGTGAGCGGCACGGTCAGCGCCTGCTTGGCCTCGCCCAGCAGGATGGCGACCTGCGCCGTCATGTCGACGCGCAGCGTGCGCTCGGGGTTGGGCACGTCGAACAGCGCGTTGAAGAAGACGGCGTTGTTGATCTTCTCGGGCGAAGGCTGCACCGCGCGCAGCGTGCCGTGGTAGCGCGTGTCGGGGTCGCCCAGGATGGTGAAGTACACCGGCTGGCCGGCCTTCACGCGCACCACGTCGGCCTCGGACACCTGCGCCTTCACGGTCATGGTCGACAGGTCGGCCAGCTTCATGAGCGTGGGCACCTGGAACGAGGCCACCACGGTCTGGCCTTCGAGCGTACTGATGGACACCACGTCGCCGTCGATGGGCGCGACGATGCGCGTGTACGACAGGTTGGTCTGCGCCGAGGCCAGGGCCAGCTTCTGCTGGCGGATCTGCGCGTCGAGCGAGACGGCGTCGGCGCGCAGCGCGCGCAGCTCGGTGTCGGCGCCTTCCAGGTCCTGGCGCGCGGCGGCGTCCTGCGCCAGCATCTCGCGCTGGCGCGCCCAGGTGAGCTCGGCCTGCTTCACGCGCACTTCCTTGGCGAGCTTCTGGGCCTGCAGGTTCTCCAGCTTGGCCTGTTCCTGCGCGAGCGTGTTCTGCGAGATGACGGGGTCGATCTCGGCCAGCCAGTCGCCCTTCTTCACCGTCTGGCCGAGCACCACCTTCAGCGACTTGAGCTGGCCGGACACCTGCGCGCCCACCTCGACCTGCTTGAGGGCCTGCAGCACGCCGGTGGCGAGCACCGCGTTCTCCAGGTCGCTGCGCTGCACGGTGGCGGTGAGGTAGTCGCTTTTCTTCGGCGGGCTCAGCCAGAAGAAGGCCGCGATGGCCAGCACGACAAGCAAGGCCAGGCCGACAAGGAGCTTGCGCGATCGTCGCGAAGGAGTGGTGGGCATGCAGTGAAGAAGTGGGATGAAACGGGCGGCGAAGCCCGGGAAGGGATGCGGTTCATCCTAGCCCCGGTTGCTGAAGGCCTGCTAAAGCATGCGTTTTGACGGGCTTTTTGCACGGGCCTGCGCAGCGACCCCTGAAAACGGCGTGGCCCGCTGCCCTCGAAGGACAGCGGGCCACGCCGCAAGAGACTACTGAAAAAGAACTCAGCGCGCGGTGCGCCGGCGCAAGAGCAAGGTGAGCAGCAACAGCGCCAGCACCGTGAACGCGATGAACGACCAGTTCGCCAGCGTCAGGCCGAACAGCGACCAGTCGATCTTGGAACAGTCGCCGCCGCCGCGGAAGATCATCGGCAGCGCGCGCTTGAGCGGGAAAGTCTCGATCATCCCGTACAGGTCACGCCCGCACGAGACGACCTCGGGCGGATACCACTGCAGCCAGCTCTGCTGCGCCGCCGTGTAGGCGCCGCCCACCGCCGCCGCCAGCGCCAGCACCCCGCCCGTCACCTGCAGGCCGCGGCTGTTGAACAGCGCCGCCAGGCCGGTGAACAGCGCCACCAGCATCAGCGCATAGCGCTGCACGATGCACATCGGGCAGGGTTCGAGCCCGACCACGTGCTGCAGATACAGCCCGAAGGCCAGCATGAGGACACAGGCCAGGCAGATCAGCCCGAGCGCGCGGCGCGGCGCGCCGAAGTACCAATGGATCAAGGAGATACCCAATCTTCTTCTACGAACACCCTGGCCTTGCGGGGGTTGGCGACGACGGTGTCGCCTTCCTTCAAGCCCAGGTCGCGGAACTGTTGCGCAGGGAGTTGCGCTTCGATGATGGTTCCGGAGCCCGGATTATCTGGATTCGTTTCGGTGGGCTCAAGTTCCAGCCGCGCGATCGGTCCGACCACGATCGCGCGCGACAGCGTGGCAACGATGCCCGTGGCACCCGACACGTAGCGTGTCACATCCAGGTCATGCGGGCGCACGTAGGCCAGCGCCTTGGCGTCGCGCGCGCTGCTGTGCTCGGGCGAGTCGATGCGCATGCCGTCCAGTTGCACGGCGCCGTTGTCGGCCCGTCCGTGGAACAGGTTCACGTCGCCCAGGAAGCCGTAGACGAACGGGCTCGCGGGCTTGTCCCACACGTCCTGCGGCGAGCCGACCTGCTCGATGCGGCCCTTGTTGATGACCACCACGCGGTCGGCCACTTCGAGTGCTTCTTCCTGGTCGTGCGTGACGAAGATCGAGGTGACGTGCAGCTCGTCGTGCAGCCGGCGCAGCCAGCGGCGCAGTTCCTTGCGCACCTTGGCGTCGAGCGCGCCGAAGGGTTCGTCCAGCAGCAGCACCTTGGGCTCCACCGCCAGCGCGCGAGCCAGCGCGATGCGCTGGCGCTGGCCGCCGGACAGCTGCGACGGGTAGCGGTCGGCCAGCCAGTCGAGCTGCACCAGCTTGAGCAGGTCGGTCACCTTGGCCTTGATCTGCGCGTCGCTCGGGCGCTCCTTGCGCGGCTTCACGCGCAGGCCGAAGGCCACGTTCTCGAACACGGTCATGTGGCGGAACAGCGCGTAGTGCTGGAACACGAAGCCGACCTGGCGCTCGCGCACGTGCACGTCGGTCGTGTCTTCGCCCGAGAAATGGATGCTGCCGGTGTCGGCCGTTTCCAGGCCCGCGATGATGCGCAGCAGCGTGGTCTTGCCGCAGCCCGAAGGGCCGAGCAGCGCGACCAGTTCGCCCGACTCGACGTCGAGGTTCACGTTGTTCAGCGCGCGGAAGTCGCCGAACTGCTTGCTGATGTTGCGGATTTCGATGCTCATGGTCTTGTTCTCTCGTCTTCTCAGGCCGCCGAAGGCTCGGGGGGACGCTCGGGCGGCAGCTCGGCGATGGCTTTCATTTCGCGCTCATGGCGCCACTCGATGACCGACTTGATCACCAGGGTGACCAGCGCCAGGATCGCCAGCAGCGAGGCCACCGCGAAGGCGGCCACCGACTGGTATTCGTTGTAGAGCACCTCGACGTGCAGCGGCATCGTGTTGGTCTGGCCGCGGATGTGGCCCGACACCACCGACACCGCGCCGAACTCGCCCATGGCGCGCGCGTTGCACAGGATCACGCCGTACAGCAGGCCCCACTTGATGTTGGGCAAGGTCACGCGCCGGAAGGTCTGCCAGCCGGTCGCGCCGAGCACGATGGCGGCCTGTTCCTCGTCGGTGCCCTGCGCCTGCATCAGCGGAATGAGTTCGCGCGCAATGAAGGGAAAGGTCACGAACACGGTGGCCAGCACGATGCCGGGCACGGCGAAGATGATCTTGATGTCGTGCTCCGCCAGCCACGGTCCGAACCAGCCCTGCGCGCCGAACACCAGCACGTAGATCAGGCCCGCCACCACCGGCGACACCGCGAACGGCAGGTCGATCAGCGTGGTGAGGAAGGCCTTGCCGCGGAACTCGAACTTGGCGATGGCCCACGCTGCGGCCACGCCGAAGACGAGGTTCATCGGCACCGCGATGGCCGCGGTGATCAGCGTGAGGCGGATGGCGCTCCACGCATCGGGTTCCTTCAGCGCCTCGAGGTAGACGTTCAGGCCCTTGCGCAGCGCCTCGACGGCCACGGCCGCCAGCGGCAGCACGAGGAACAGGAACATGAACGCCAGGGCGATGCCGATCAGCGTCCAGCGGACCCAGGCCGACTCGGTGGTGCCGGCCTGCGCGCGGCGGATGATTTTCGAAGGTGCGCTCATGTCAGGCTCCTGCGCGCTTGCGTTGCCATGCCTGCAGGCCGTTGATGACCAGCAGCAGGATGAATGACAGCACCAGCATCACCAGCGCAACCGCGGTGGCGCCCGTGTAGTCGTACTGCTCCAGCTTGCCGATGATGATGAGCGGCGTGATCTCGGAAATCATCGGCATGTTGCCGGCGATGAAGATCACGGAGCCGTACTCGCCGATGGCACGTGCGAAGGCCATGGCAAAGCCCGTGAGCAATGCCGGCGCAATTGCCGGAAAAATCACCTTGGTGAAGGTCTGCAGGCGCGTGGCGCCGAGCGAGGTCGCGGCTTCTTCGAGTTCTTTCTCGGTGTCTTCGAGCACCGGCTGCACCGTGCGCACCACGAACGGCAGCCCGATGAAGATCAGCGCAATCACGATGCCCGCCGGCGTGAACGCCAGCTTGATGCCGTGCGGCTCAAGCAGCTGACCGATCCAGCCGTTGCCTGCCAGCAGCGCCGTGAGCGAGATGCCGGCCACGGCCGTGGGCAGCGCGAACGGCAGGTCGACCAGCGCATCGACGATGCGCTTGCCCGGGAACTTGTAGCGCACCAGCACCCAGGCCACCAGCAGGCCGAACACCGCGTTCACCATCGCCGCGATCAGCGAGGCGCCGAAGGTCAGGCGGTACGAGGCCATCACGCGCGGCGCGGTCACCGACACCCAGAAGTGCTCCCAGGTCATCGTGAAGGTCTTGAAGACCAGCGCCGACAGCGGGATCAGCACGATCAGGCACAGATAGAAGATCGTGAAGCCGAGCGTGATGTGGAAACCGGGCAGCACGCGCTTGGCGCCCCCTGCCCGGTTGGCACGTGAAAAAGGCGCTCCCGCTGCCGGGAGCGCCGAAGAAGCAGCGCCGCTCATTTACTTCGCGCCGGGCGTGTAGAGCTTGTCGAACTGGCCGCCGTCATTGAAGTGCACCTTCTGCGCTTCGCTCAGGCTGCCGAACAGTTCCTGCACCGTGAACAGCTGCAGCGGCTTGAAGGTCGAGGCGTACTTCTTGAGCACGGTCTGCGAACGCGGGCGCAGCGCATGCTTGGCGGCGATTTCCTGCGCTTCTTCGGAGTACAGCCAGTCGAGGTAGGCCTTGGCCAGCTCGCCCGTGCCCTTCTTCTTGACGGTGCGCTCGACGATGGCGACCGGGTTCTCGGCCACGATGGAGATCGACGGGTAGACCGAGTCGACCTTGCCGGTGCCGAATTCGCGGTCGATCGAGACCACTTCGGATTCGAAGGTGATCAGCGCGTCGCCGATGTTGCGTTGCAGGAAGGCGGTGGTCGCGTCGCGGCCGCCGCGTGCCAGCACCGGCACGTTCTTGAACAGCTTGCCGACGAACTCGGCAGCCTGGGCGTCGGTGCCGCCCTTCTTCTTGATGTAGCCCCAGGCGGCCAGGTAGGCATAGCGACCGTTGCCGCCGGTCTTGGGGTTGACGATCACGACCTGCACGCCGGGCTTGACCAGGTCGTCCCAGTCCTTGATGCCCTTGGGGTTGCCGTTGCGCACCAGCAGCAGCATGGTGGACGTGGTGGGCGATGCGTTCTCGGGGAACTTCTTGTTCCAGTCCTTGGCGACCACGCCGGCGTTGGCCAGGAAGTCGATGTCGGTCGAGGTGTTCATGGTGACCACGTCGGCGTCGAGGCCGTCGGCCACTGCACGCGCCTGGGCGCTGGAGCCGCCGTGCGACTGGTCGATCTTGACGTCCTTGCCCGTGGCCTTCTTGTAGTTCGCCACGAAGGCCGCGTTGTAGTCCTTGTAGAACTCGCGCGCCACGTCGTACGAGGCGTTCAGCAGCCCGGTGCCTTGTGCGAAGGCGGTGCTGCCAGCGAGTGCGGAGGACGCCAGCGCGAGCACGGCGACGAAGGTCTTGATTCTGGAAGTCATGTGGTTGCCAGGTTTTCTGAAAATTCACGTCCCGCCGACCAGGCGGCGGGTTCGTCGGTCAACGATTGCAGCAGGGCCAGGCCGAGCGGCCAGTCTCCGTGCCCCGAATCGATGTTGATGTGCCCCGCATTCTGCATGCGCACGAACTCGCTGCCCCAGGCGCGCGAATAGGCGCCCGCCAGGCGGATCGGGCAATAGGGATCGTTGCTGCTCGCCACCACGATGCTGCGGTACGGCAGCGCCGCGTAGGGCACGGGGGCGAAGTCGGACAGCACCGCGCGGCGCTCGGGGTCGGCCGGCGCCACCAGCAGCGCGCCCTGGATGCGGGCGGCGGCCTCGGGCGGCAGGTGCGCCGTGGCGATGCAGCCCAGGCTGTGCGCCGCGATGACCACGGGGCCTTCGCTTTCGAGCACCAGCTTGGCCAGTGCGGGCACCCAGGCGTCGCGCTTGGGCGAGGCCCAGTCGTCCTGCGCCACCCGCGCCGCGCCCGGAATGCGTTCTTCCCACAGGCTCTGCCAATGGCCGGGCCCGGAGTCGCGCCAACCGGGCACGATGACGACACGAGTCTGCATGACGGCGCGGTCCTGCGGCTTCTTACTTGTTGGGCTGCGGCGTGATGCGCAGGTAAGGCTTGACCGCCTTGAAGCCCTTGGGGAAGCGCTCGGCCAGCTCGGCCGGGTCCTGGATGCTCGGCACGATGACGACGTCGTCGCCGTCCTTCCAGTTCACGGGCGTGGCGACCTTGTGGCTGTCGGTGAGCTGCAGCGAGTCGATGACGCGCAGGATCTCGTCGAAGTTGCGGCCGGTCGACGCCGGGTAGGTGATGGTGGTGCGGATGACCTTCTTGGGATCGATGATGTAGACGCTGCGCACCGTGGCCGTGGTCGAGGCGTTCGGGTGGATCAGGTCGTACAGGTCGGCCACCTTGCGGTCGGCGTCCGCAATGATCGGGAAGTTGACGGTGGTGTTCTGCGTCTCGTTGATGTCGCCGATCCACTCCTTGTGCTTGGTGGCCGGGTCGACGCTCAGCGCGATGGGCTTGACGCCGCGCTTGGCGAACTCGCCCGACAGCGCCGCCGTCTTGCCGAGTTCGGTGGTGCACACGGGCGTGAAATCGGCCGGGTGCGAGAAGAACACGATCCACGAATCGCCGGCCCACTGGTAGAAGTCGATCGGGCCTTCGCTGGAGTCCTGGGTGAAATTGGGGGCGGTGTCGCCGAGTCGCAGGGTTGCCATGGTCGCTCCAAGGAGGGGGTGAAGCCCTGGATTGTGCGAACCGCTGCTTCAATGGCAAACGAATATCTACTTGTTTGGTTATGGCGTTTTTCGCATATCGGGGTGTAAATCGCAGGGTTTCCCGTCCGGTCTCAGCAAAGGCGCGCCCTCGACGCCCTGCAGGTGTTCGAACAGGAAATCGATCAATCGCCGCACCGCCGGCACTAGCGCCCGCCGCGGCGGGAACACAATGTGCGCGACGGCCTCCTCCGGGCCCCAGTCGCCCAGCAGCCTCACCAGCCGGCCCGCCTCGATGTCGGCGGCGCACATGTAGCCCGGCAGCAGCGTGGCGCCGATGCCTGCGATGGCGGCGAGCTGCAGCGTCGCGATGTCGTCCGCCACGTAGCGCGGCGTGTGGACATGCACGTGGCTCGCGCCGTTCGGCCCCTTGAGCCGCCATTCGCTGCGGCCTTCGCCGTTGACCGACATCGCCATGGTGTCCAGCCGCGCAAGGTCGGCCAGCGTTGCCACCGGCCCCTGCCGCTGCATCACCGCCGGACTGGCCACCAGCACCCCGCGGCCGGTGCCCAGGATCTTCGCCACCAGCGTGGCGCTTTCCTCCACGACGGGCCGCACCCGCAATGCGATGTCGAAGCCTTCCTCGATCAGGTCCACCGGACGGTTGATGACGCGCACGTCGACCCGCACCGCCGGATAGCGCTCCATGAACATCGGCAGCAGCTGCGCAACCCCGCTGTACGCCATCGTGATGGGAACGCTCAGCCGCACCAGCCCGCTCGGCTCGTTCTGCACCTGCGCCACCGATTCGGCTGCGGCCTGCGCCGCATCGCGCATCGCGGCTGCATGCCGCAGGTAGATCTCGCCGGCCGGCGTGAGCGACAGGCGCCGCGTGCTGCGCTGCATCAGCTGCACGCCCAGCCGTTCCTCGAGTTCGGCCACGCGGCGCGACAGCCGCGATTTGGGAATGCCCAGCGCCCGGCTGGCGGCGGCAAAGCCGCCCCGCTCGGCCACCTCGGCGAAGAACACCATGTCGTTGAGGTCTTGCATGGCTTTATTGTCCTACCAACAGAACGATCTGATCAAATTTTGGCCACTTATCAGTCACTCACATCAAAAATAGAATTCTCCCAACGCCGGCCACTTCTCAGCGCCGACACCTTGCACAGAAAGTGATTGACTGACATGAAGCTGCTCCACATCGACTCCAGCATCCTCGCCGCCGGCTCCACCTCGCGCCAGCTGACCGCCGAAACCGTCGCCGCCTGGCGCGCCGCCCACCCCGACACCCAGGTCGAGTACCTGGACCTCGCCGTGGACGCGCCCTCGCACTTCGGCGTCGACGCCCTCGGCATCAAGACCGGCGTGCAGGCCCAACCGACCGAAGCGCAACTGCGCGAGAACGCCCTGTCGGAAAAGCTGGTGAGCCAGTTCCTGGCCGCCGACGTCGTGGTGCTCGGCGCCCCGCTGTACAACTTCACCATCCCGACCCAGCTCAAGGCCTGGATCGACCGCCTCGCGCAAGCCGGCCGCACCTTCAAGTACACCGAGAAGGGCCCCGTCGGCCTGGCCGGTGGCAAGACCGTGATCGTGGCATCGAGCCGCGGCGGCATCTACTCCACCTCCGAAGGCGGCCAGGCGGCCGAGCACCAGGAGAGCTACCTGAAGGTGATCTTCGGCTTCTTCGGCATCACCGACGTGCGCTTCGTGCGCGCCGAAGGCATCGCGATGGGTGACGCGCCCAAGGCCGCCGCACTGGCCGCCGCCCGCGCCGACATCCTCGTGGCCACGACCGAAGCTGCGAACCAGACGACCGTCGCGCAAGCGGCCTGAAGCTTCCGCGGCCGGAACGGACTTGTCTGGCTGATGCAAAAGCCAACGGAACCAGTCGCTTAAGAAGCTGGATGTCATTGCCGCTTGGTTGAGCCTATGCAGCGTAGAGCTGTCTGGGCCAATCGAGCGTTCACTGTGCGCTACCTTCTGCAGACCCAAGAGCTTCAGCTGGAGAATCTTTTGCGGTAGTCCGCAGGTCCGACCCCGAGCCGCCGGTGAAACGCCCGGCGAAGACCGTCCCCATTGGCATAGCCGACTTCGTCGGCCAAACCCTTCAACGAAACGTTTGACTCCTCGATGCGCCTGCGCGCTGCGTCGATTCGCACGCTCTCGACATAGTCTGCAGGCGTCATGCCAGCCTCAAGTCGAAAAATCCGCGCAAAGTTCCGCTTACTCATCTTTGCTTGCAGGGCGAGCGCAGGCACGCTGAGGTCGGCCCGGAGGTTGCCCAGGACAAAGTCTTGAATCTCACGAATTGCGGAACGCTCGGCGGTCTGGGCCGCGAGGTGCGCACTGAACTGGGACTGGCCCCCGGGGCGCTTCAGAAACATCACCATCTCGCGAGCCACGCGAAGTGCCAGATCGCGCCCATGATCTTCCTCGACCAGAGCGAGCGCGAGATCCATTCCAGCAGATACGCCCGCCGACGTGTAGAGATTCCCATCTCTCACGAATATTGCGTCAGCGTCAACGTCTGTAGTTGGATAGTCCGCGGCAAGTCGGTCTGCTGCATTCCAGTGCGTGGCCACCTTCTTTCCGCTCAGAAGACCGGCTGCTGCCAACACAAAGGCGCCGCTGCAAACCGACCCGATGCGTCGCACCCTCCCACATTGCTGCCGAAGCCACGTCTTGAGCGCTTCGTTGCCCGTCACGCTGTGCACATCTGGACTGCCCGCAACCAGCAACGTGTCGATCGCACCTCGATGGCTGGCAATCGTGGCATCGATCATCAGACGCAGCCCGCTGCTGCTCTTGAGTGCCCCTTCATCTGGGGCGATGACTTGCACGCGGTACGCGCGCGGATCTCCCAGCTGCCTCGAAGCCTCGGCAAAGATGTCAGCCGGGCCGACAACATCAAGCAGCTGAACACGTGGGAAAGCAAGGATGGCGATACGCATCGGGGTGGCTCCGTCATGCACGCCATGGGCGCGCCGTGCCGGAAGTTTGGCGGGATCTCACGGGATTGGCAATTCAAGCCACGGGGTTTGACCATGCTGTAACGAGGTCGGCTGTATCTGCTTGAACATTGGCAGAAAAGAACGGAGGACTGCAGCCCGCGCCCTCGCCTGTTGGCGGAAACTTTCGCACATGGCATTTTCCGCCAACATACGGAGCAACAAATGACCGCCGATCTCCTCTCTGCTGAACAGCAGTCCCGCCCTGCAGTAACTGGTTCCATCCGAAATCTTCCTGTCAACCTTTTCGGAGCTGTCATGGGCCTCTCAGGCCTTGCACTGGGTTGGCGCCTGGCCACCCGGTCTCTTGGCTTTGGCCCGCAAGTCGCGGATGCCCTGAGCATCTTTTCCAGCCTCGTTTTTCTGGCCATCACGGTCGCGTATCTTTTCAAGCTGGTGAAGCATCCCGACGCTGTCCTGGCCGAGTTCCGCCACCCCATCGCTGGCAACTTCTTCGGAACAATCACCATCTCGCTGTTGCTGCAGTCGGCCGTACTGGGCCACTACTTCGGGCAGGTGGGACTGGTGTTGTGGATCGTTGGCACCGTCACGACACTCCTGGTGAGCTACGTCGTCGTTTCCCGGCTGCTATCCGGCGGGGGTGACCCCTCGCACGCCGTGCCTGCCTGGTTGATTCCCGGTGTTGCCGCGCTGGACATTGCCGTGACCTTCGCCTACACCGATCTACCGGGCTCCGCCGAGACTTTGCGTGTCGCTGCCGGCATTGGCACGGCCCTCGCCTTGGTGATGTTCACGATGATCGTTGTGAGACTCGTGCAGCGAGAGCCGCTCGCTGCGGCCATGACGCCTTCTCTGATGATTCTCGTGGCTCCGTTTGAGGTTGGCTTCCTCGCCTACACCAATCTCACAGGCGAAGTCGACGCCTTCGCCGCAATGCTCTTTTATTTCGGCCTCTTCCTGTTCCTGGTTCTGGCTCCCAAAGTGTTTCGGCCGGGCATTGCGTTCGGTCCCGCTTGGTGGGCCATCAGCTTCCCCCTTGCCGCGCTCGTCAACGCTGCACTCAAATATGCGTCCGTGCAGTCATCACAGCCCCTGACGTGGCTTGCCTGGGGCTTGCTGATTCTGCTCACCGCGGCTCTGTCGCTACTGACTGTGCGGACCTTCCGTATCGTCTTGAACGGCAAGCTCCTTGCGAACTGAAGTGACCGAAACTCAGCGCTCACCGAGAGGGTCACAGCCCCTGCCACGAAGGCAGTTTGAGCAGGCACGCAGTACGCACAGCCAACGGCTTCTTGATCTCCGAGCCGCTCACAGCTTGCCGACAAGGCCTCCATACGCCGTCAGCTTCGAAACCAAGGAGTCGCTTTGGCTGCAGGGCCAGGAAGCCTTGCATGCACAAGGACTCCGAGAAGAAGCGATTGGGAATGAAATCAGCAACTACGTTGCGATGGCTCCTGCACGCAACGAACTGATGGCGCGCATCACATTCGATCCCACGACTGGTCAACAAGAAGTTTCCTCAGCTTCTCGACGTGCCCAACAAACCGATGCCGAGCAGGCAGCGGATCTGGTTTTCTGTGGGCATGCTGTAAGAGGCCAACTCAGTAAACGCGCGTTTGAGCACGGCACAGCATCTGAGCTCGTCCTGTATGTCGGATTTCACTTGACGGACCAACAGGCCGCTCACTTCTGCCTGTTCAGCAGCAAGGTGTCCTTTCACGTTGGTCGCTCAAAGCATCGTGTTGCTTCTGTGCCTTTGATCTTGCGCATGCGACTCGCAGCCGAATGGGCCCAATCATGAATGCGATGACCGCATGGGTAGCGCTTTTTTCTGCTGGGGGACTCGAAATCCTATTTGCCGTCGGGCTGAAATCGGCCACAAGATTCGACCGCCCTTGGGTGTTGGCAGGCACGATCGCTTCGCTTCTCGGCAGCCTGTCACTGCTCACCTTCTCGCTGAGGCATTTGCCAGTCGGTTCTGCCTACGCCGTGTGGACAGGCATCGGTGCGGTCGGAACAGCGATTGTGGGCATGGTTCTCTTGGGAGAGTCGGCTTCGGCACTCCGGCTGCTTTGCATTGGACTCATTGTCATGGGCGTGGTCGGGCTTAAATCGCTCCACTAGCGGTCCCGAAGAAACCCCTCGTTCTGAGGGGCGAGGAATCTTGTGCAACAGCTAGATGGCTCCGACACCGGAACGAAAAAACCGCCCCGTGGGGCGGTTTTTTCATGGGCGATTGCCTTGCGTTCAGGCTGCCGAATGGGCCTTGACCCAGGCGACGTACTTGTCCATCCAGCCCTGCAGGAACTTCTGCGTGCCTTCGTTGCCGATGTGGCCCTTGTCGTCGAACAGGCCTTCCTTGGCCTGCAGGAACACCTCGGGGCCGCCCATCGTGGGCGCGTCGAGATACGCCAGGATGTTGCGCAGGTGCTGCTGCGCCAGCGCGGTGCCGATGGCGCCCACCGAGATGCCGAGCACGCCGGTCGGCTTGCCGGCCCACACGCTCTGACCGTAGGGGCGCGAAGCGTGGTCGATGGCATTCTTCAGGACGCCGGGGATCGAGCGGTTGTATTCGGGCGTGACGAACAGCACGCCCTGAGCCGCCGCGACTTCGCTCTTGAGGCGCTTCACCTGCGCGGCCTGGTTGCCGTCGTCGTCCTGGTTGTACAGCGGCAGGTCGTCGATGCGCAGGGTCTCGAACGTGAAGTCCGACGGCGCGAGATGCGCCAGCGCCAGGGCCAGCTTGTGGTTGAACGAATCCTTGCGCAGGCTGCCGACGATGACGGCGATCCGGGTCTGTGCCATGGGTGGAACTCCTTGAAATGGAAAAGGCTGTCGGAATGACCGGGACGATTATGCGAAGCGCTCAAGACCTTTTCCAGAAAAGTTCATGACAACCGGCGCAGCCGCCTGCGCGCGGCGCACGACCCCGTGGGCCAGCCGGTCCAGCCCGGTGCACAGCAGCCAGTAGATCGCGCCCACCAGCACGAAGATCTCCGCCGGATAGACCATGGTGCGCGCGTTCACCTGCGAAGCCACGAACGACAGCTCGCCCACGCCCACCACGTACGCCAGCGAGCTGTCCTTCACGAGCGTGACCCACTGGTTGACGAACGACGGCAGCATCATCCGCAGCGCCTGCGGCAGCACGACGTGGCGCAGCGTGCCCCAGCGCGTGAGCCCGAGCGACAGCCCCGCCGCCCACTGCCCCGCACCGATGCCGCGGATGCCCGCATGCACCGCGTGCGCCAGGTAGGCGCCGCCCACCAGCGACAGCGCGCACATCACCGACAGCACGCCCGGCACGCTCACGCCCAGCGCGAACGGCAGCAGGAAGTAGGTCCAGAAGATCAGCATCAGCACCGGGATCGCGCGCAGGAAGGCCAGGCCCAGCGTCAGCACGCGCTTCAGCGGCCCCCGCGCCATGGCCAGCCCGATGCCCCACGCCAAGCCGAGTAGCGCCGACGCGATGCCCGAGCCGGCGCTGAGCAGCACCGTGAGCGCCGCACCGCCCAGCTCGCCCTGCGGAAAGGCGCCCCATAGCAGGTACGGCAGGCTGTCCCACAGCATGTGCAGCGCGTCGCTCATGCCGTCACCCTCCCCGGCAGCTGCGATTGCCGACGCGCAGCCCACGCCGCCAGCAGCTCGATCGCGCCGATGGTCACGACGTAGAGCAACGTCGCCACGCCGAAGGCCTGGAAGGTCTTGAAGGTTTCCGCCTCGACCTGGCGCGAGGCGTACGACAACTCGACCAGCCCCACGGCCATCGCGAGCGAGGTGTTCTTGACGATGTTCATGTACTGCCCCAGCAGCGGCGGCAACGCGATGCGCAGCGCCTGCGGCAGCACCACCTGCGCCAGCACCTGCGCGCGCGTGAAGCCCAGCGCCTGCGCCGCCAGCGTCTGCCCCTCGGGCACGCCGCGGATGCCCGAGCGGATGTCCTCACCCACGTAGGCGGCCGCATACAGCGTGAGGCCGAGCAACGCCGACAGAAGCTCGAAGGAAATGAAGCGCCCCGCCAGGAGCCCTTCGCGCAGCGCCTCGGGCAGCAGGCTGGGCGCGCCGAAGTACCAGAAGAAGAGCTGCACCAGCAGCGGCGTGTTGCGAAACAGCGAGACGTACGCGCCGCTCACACGCAGCCACGCGGGCCGGCTCGACGAGCGCCCCGCCGCCACGACGACACCCAGCAGCGTGGCGCCCGCCGCCACCAGCAGCGAGGCGCCCACGGTCACGAGCCAGCCGTCGAGCAGCCAGCCGAGGTAATGGGGCGCGAGCAGGTGCTCGCGCAGGAAATCGCTCAAGGCCGCATCGATCCGGTCGCTGCGTGCCCCATCAATTGGCAGCCACGCGCTGGTCGCCGATCTTCAGCAGGCGCGGCAGCGGCGCCTTGCTGTTCGGGCCGAACCAGGTGTCGTAGATCGCCACGGCGCGGCCGTTCTTCTCGCTGTCGACCAGCCAGGCGTTGAGCGTCTCGAGCAGGCGCGTCTCGCCCTTGGCCACGGCCGCGCCGAGGTATTCCTTCGACACCGTGATCGCCGGGATCTCGTACTTCTCCTTGTCGGGAATCGCGTTCCACTGCGCCGTGAGCTTCACGCCGTCGTTGGTGATGGCCTGCACGTTGCCGTTGCGCAGCGCGGCCAGCGCAAAGGGCGAATCGTCGTAGAGCACGACCTTGGCGTCGGGGTAGTTCTTGCGCAGGTTCGACTCCATGGTCGTGCCCTTCTCGGTGCCGATGCGGATGTCCTTGATCTGCGCCGCCTCCTTCAGCACGCCCTTCTTCGCCAGGAACTGCTGGCCGACCAGGAAGTACGGCGTGGTGAAGTCCACCGCCTTGGCACGCTCGTCGGTGATGGTGAAGCTGGCGAACACCACGTCGGCCTTGCCCGAGGTGAGCAGCGGGATGCGGTTGGCCGGGTTGGTCGGCACCAGCTCGATCTTCACGCCCAGGCTCTTCGCGAACTCGGTCGCCAGGTCGATGTCGTGGCCCACCTGCTTCTTGCTGGCCGGATCGATGTAGCCGAAGGGCGGGTTGCCGTCGAACGCGGCCACGCGCAGCACGCCGGCCTTGCGGATGTCGTCGAGCTTGTCGGCCCAGGCGATGTTGCCCAGGGTGGTGAGAGCGCCGATTGCCAGGGCCAGGCTGGTCACGGTGAAAGAGTGGGTGTTGCGGGTCATGCCTGCGCTTCGCGGGAAGTGGAAAAAGAGAGCGCGACTCTAGGCAGCGCTGCGTGCGGCGCCAACGAAGCAATTTCCGCTTGCATATGCAGCGATGAGTTGCGCATGAACAAATGACAAAAGCTTCGTGGCGCACGAAGGCGTCGATCCCTAGAGTGGCCAGCCTCTGCCTTCCGACTGACTGCTTTTTTCTTCTTCGGCCGCGCGACGCGGCCCCGCTCTTCCCATGCACTTCCCACGCTCTTCCTCGCCCGCCGTCTCCCGGCGCCTTCTGCTTCGCGCCGGCATCGGTGCCGCCGCCGTGGCCGCGTCGGCTCCGCTGTTCGCCCAGACGCGCGCCCGCACGCTGCGCATCGGCTACCAGAAGTTCAACACGCTCAACATCCTCAAGGGCACGGGCCAGCTCGAGAAGGCGCTCGCACCGGCCGGCGTGAGCGTCGAGTGGCGCGAGTTCCTCGGCGGCAGCCAGCTGTCGGAAGCGCTGGCGGCCGGTGCCATCGACTTCGGCCATGCCTCCGACGGCATCGGCGTGTTCCAGCAAGCCAGCGGCAAGGGCCTGGTCTACCTCGCGGCCGAAAGCCCCTACCCCGGCGGCGTCGGCTTCCTGGTGCCGCGCGACTCGCCGATCCGCAACGTGCGCGACCTCAGGGGCAAGAAGGTCGTCACCGGCCGCGGCTACAACACGCAGTACGTGCTGATCCGCGCGCTCGAAGCGGCCGGCCTGCGCTACGAAGACATCGAGCCGGTCTACATCGTCACGGCCTCCGACACCGTGGCCGCCTACCAATCGGGCAGCGTCGCGGCCATCGGCCTGTGGGACCCGTTCCTGGCCGGCGCGCAGGTGGCGACCGAGTCGCGCCTGCTGTTCGACGGCACCGGCCTGAGCGGCAACCGCACCTACCACTTCGCGCAGCCCGCCTTCGCGCGCGCCAACACCGACACGCTGCGCACCGTGTTTGCCGAGCTGCGCAAGGCCAACGACTGGGCCCAGGCCCACCCCGGCGAGGTGGTGGCCACGCTCGCGCCGCAGCTGAAGGTCGAGCCCAAGGTGCTGGCGTTGGCGACCGAACGGCGGCACTATGGCGTCGTGGCGCTCACGCCCGCCATCGCCCGTGAACAGCAGGGCCTGGCCGACGTGTTCGCGCAGCTGAAGCTCATTCCCCAGCCCATCGCGGTGAAGGATGCGTTTCTCGACCTGAACCTTGTGTGACGACGAAACCTCTCGCCCCGTGACCCGTTCTCCTACTCATTACGACGCGATCGTCATCGGCCTGGGCGCCCTCGGCGCGGCCACCCTCTACCAGCTCTCGCAACGCGGCGCGCGCGTGCTCGGCATCGACCAGTTCGCACCGCCGCACGACCGCGGCTCCTCGCACGGCGATTCGCGCATCACGCGGCTGGCCGTCGGCGAAGGCGACGAGTACGTGCCGCTGGTGCACCGCTCGCACGCCATCTGGCGCGAGCTCGAGGCGCGCACCGGCCGACCGCTGATGACCACCACCGGTGGCCTCATCCTCGCGCCGCGCGACCGCGTGGCCGAACACCACGGCAAGTCCGACTTCGTGCGCCGCACCATCGCCTGCGCCGAGCGCTTCGGCATCGCGCACGAGGTGCTCGACGCCGCCGGCATCCGCGCGCGCTACCCGCAGTTTCACCTGCAGGGCGACGAGATCGGCTACCTCGAGCGCGACGCCGGCTTCGTGCGCCCCGAAGACGCCATCGCCGCCCAGCTCGCCGTGGCCCGCGCCGACGGCGCACAGACCCGCACCGGCGAGCGCGTGCTGGGCGTCGAGCCCGTGGGCAACGGCGACACCGTGCGCGTGCGCACCGAAACCGCGAGCTTCACCGCCGACCAGGTCGTGGTCGCGGCCGGCGCCTGGCTGCCCGAATTCCTTGGCCGGCAGGCGCGCACCGACTGGCAGGCCCACTTCTCGGTGCACCGCCAGGTGATGCACTGGTTCGACACCGGCCCCGCCGCCGCGGCCGACTTCGCGCCCGGACGCTTTCCCATCTTCATCTGGATGTTCGGCGACGCGCAGGAAGACTACATGTACGGTTTTCCGGCCTCCGACGCGTCGCAGCCCGCGCTGAAGGTCGCCACCGAGCAGTACGTCGACGCCACCACGCCCGACGCGCTCGACCGCGAGGTGAGCGCCGAAGAAAGCGCCGCCATGTACCGCCACCGCGTGGCCGGGCGCTTTCCGCAGATCGCGGGGCACGCGCTCAAGGCCCGCGCCTGCATGTACACCGTCACGCCCGACCGCCGCTTCGTGATCGACGCGCTCGACGGCCTGCCGAACGTGCTGATCGTCTCGGCCTGCTCGGGCCACGGCTTCAAGCACTCGGCCGGGCTGGGCGACGCCATCGCCGACCGCGTGCTGGGGCGCGAAAGCGCGCACGGCCTCGACCTGCGGCCCTTTGCCCGCGAGCGGCTGGCGACCTCGCAACACCCCTGAGGCGCCCGCGCGCGATCCGGGGCATCATCGCTTCCGATCTTCAGTTTCTTCGGAGGCAGCGCGCGATGCGATTCCTGATGGTGGGTGCGGGAGCACTCGGTGGTTACTTCGGCGCACGCCTGCTCGCGGCAGGCCGCGATGTGACCTTTCTACTGCGTCCCGGCCGCGCGGCCCAGCTGGCCACGACCGGACTCGTGGTGCGCAGCCCCTTCGGCGACCTCGACCTGCCCACGCCGAAGCATGTGCTGGCCGAGCAGATCGGCGGCCCGTACGACGTGGTCGTGGTCGGCTGCAAGGCCTACGACCTCGACGCCACCATGGATTCGTTCGCGCCCGCCGTCGGACCCGACACCGTCATCTTTCCGCTGCTCAACGGCCTGGGCCACATCGACCGGCTGGTCGCGCGCTTCGGCGAGGCGCGCGTGCTCGGCGGCCTGTGCATGATCTCCGCCACGCTCGACGACGAGGGCCGCGTGCAGCACCTGAACGACATGCACAGCCTGAGCTACGGCGAACGCGCCGGTGGCCGCTCGCCGCGCATCGACGCCATCGCGGCCCAGTTCGCCGGCGCGAACTTCACGGCCACCGCGAGCGAGACCATCGCGCAGGACATGTGGGAGAAGTGGGTCTTCATCGCCTCGGCCGCGGGCCTCACGAGCCTGATGCACGCCTCCATCGGCGACATCGTGGCGGCAGGCGGCGAAGACGTGGCGCTCGCGATCTTCGACGAGTGCTGCGCCATCGCCGCCCACAACGGCTTTGCCCCTCGGCCCGGCGCCCTCACGCGCGGCCGCGCGGTGGTCACGACCGCCGGCTCGCCCATGACCGCATCCATGTACAAGGACATGGCCCGCGGCGCGCGCGTCGAGGCCGACCACATCCTGGGCGACCTGCTGGCCCGCGCGCCGCGCAGCGCATCGGCCACGCCGTCGGTGCTGCGCACGGCCTACGTGCACCTGAAGGCCTACGAGTTCCGGCGCGCCCGCGAGGCCGGTTGAACGGCAGCCACGTCATGGCCGACACGCTCGCCTTCCTCCATACCGCACAGGTGCATGTGCAGACCTTCGGCAGCCTGGCCCGCGAGATCGCGCCCGAGCTGCGCGTGCAGCACCTGGTGATGGAAGAGCTGCTCGCCGATGCGCGCACGCTGGGCGTCGACCACGCCGGCCTGGTGGCGCGCGTCCACGAGGCCATGCGCGACGCCGCCTCGGACGGCGCCTCCGTCGTCGTGTGCACCTGCTCGACCATCGGCGGCATCGCCGAAAAGACCGCCACCGGCGGCGCCTTTGCGGCCCTGCGCATCGACCGCGCCATGGCCGACCGCGCCGTGCGCAACGGCCCGCGCGTGCTGATCGTCGGTGCCGTCGAAAGCACCATCGACCCGACCCTGTCGCTCGTGCTTTCCGCCGCGCGGCAGGCCGGCGTCGGCATCCGCGCCAGCACGCTGCTGGTCGAGGATGCCTGGGTGCATTTCCAGTCGGGCGACATCGCGCGCTACATCGCCACGCTGGCTGAATCGATCCGCGCCGCAGCCGACGGCACCGACGTGATCGTGCTGGCGCAGGCGTCGATGGCGCCGGTGACGGGGTTGCTGGCGGATTTGGGTGTCGAGGTACTCAGCAGCCCGCAACTGGGGGTGGCGCACGCGGTGGCGACGTTGCGCGCATCGAACACCGCGTGGGCATCCGCCGGTACCGGCCTGACGGGCTGGTAGCCCCGCGACGCGAACCCGCATCTCGGCGCTCCTAGTCCGACTTGAGGATCGTCTCCCCCTTCAACGCCCCCATGTCGCGGATGTTGAAGCGGTGGCGCTTCCAGCCCGCCCAGGTGCGGCGGAAGTTGGCGAGGGAGATGCCGTAGTACAGCACCTTGAACATGCGCAGCGCGCCCCACATCGGCGTGCCCTTGTAGATGTCGCCGGCCAGCAGCGACATCAGCGCTTCCTTCACCCGGAACGGGTTGCCGGGGTACATGAACATGTCGCGGATGGTCGGGTTGGTCACGCGGTAGATGAACCACGAGTACTCGCGCGGGCCCTTGCGCATCATGGCCTCGAAGCCTTCGCGGGCGCGGGCCAGCTCTGTCGGCTGGTCGAGTGCGGTGGCCACCAGCTCGGCGCCGTCAAAGGCGCTGTGCATCGCCAGGTACACGCCCGAGGAGAACATCGGGTCGATGAAGGTGAAGGCGTCGCCCAGCAGCAGGTAGTTGTCGCCCGTGGCGTGCGTGCTCGAGTACGAGAAATTGCCCGTGGCGTGCACCGCGTCGTCGACCAGCGTGGCGTTGTTCAGGCGGTCGGCCAGCACCGGGCACAGGGCGATGGTGTCGTAGAAGAATTCCTTCAGCGATTTTTCGCGCGTCTTCAGGTAGTAGGGCCAGCACACCGCGCCCACGCTGGTCGTGCCGTCGGCCAGCGGAATGAACCAGAACCAGCCGTGCGGAAACCAGCAGATGCTGATGTTGCCTTCCTTCTTGCCCTCGAGCCGCTCGGCATTCGTGAAGTGGCCGAACAGCGCGGTGCTGTTGTGGTCGGGGTTCTTCTGCTTGCAGCGGAATTTGTTGGCCAGCAGCGTGTCGCGGCCCGTGGCGTCGACCACGAAGCGCGCGCGCCAGCTGCGTTTGGCGCCGTCGTCCATCACGGCCTGCACGGTGGCGCCGTCGGCGTCGAAGGCCACGTCGCGCACCTTGCAGCCTTCGAAGGCCTGGGCGCCGCGCGTGGCGGCGTTGCGGAACAGCAGCTCGTCGAGCTCGGAGCGGCGCACCTGCCAGGCGGAGTCGAGCGACTTGTCCCAGCCTTCGGCGAACTCCACGTAGCTGCGGTGCTCATGTTCGGGCGAGACGAACTCGATGCCAAACTTCGGCATGCCGATCTTCTCGACCTGGTCGCGCACGCCGAGCCTGTCGAACAGCTCGACGTTCGCGGGCAGCAGCGATTCGCCGATGTGAAAACGCGGGTGGTGTTCTTTCTCGACCAGCACCACCCTGCGCCCCTGCTGCGCCAGCAGCGCCGCGACGGTCGAACCCGCGGGGCCGCCGCCGATCACGAACACATCGCAGGAATCGCTGGCAGAAGAAGGAGCACCGGAAGAAGAAACCTGAGGCTGGGACATGCGAAGACAAGCAGCGTGATGGACAGCGACAGAGCATAGCGCGCCCGCATCGCACGACGCAAAACGGGCTGGCGGCACGGGGCCGGAGGCGGCACACTGGCGACCCGTTCAGCCCCCTACCCCTTGCGCGCCATGACCCTGCATCGCCTTGCCCTGCTCGCCGCCCTCTGTGTGTCTGCCGCATGGAGCCATGCGGCGGGGTTCAGCTTCATCGAGGTGCCGGCCGACAAGGACGGGCCGGCCTTGCGTGGCGCGATGTGGACGCCTTGCGAGGCGGCGCCCGGCGAGATCGCGTTCGGCCTGATCGCCATCTCGGCCAGCAAGGACTGCCCCATCGCCGGCACAGGGCTGCCGCTGGTGCTGATGTCACACGGCTCGGGCGGCTCGTTCCTCGGACACCACGACACGGCGGCAGCGCTGGCCCACGCGGGCTTCGTGGTCGCCGCCATCAACCATCCGAACGACAACTTCCAGGACATGGAACGCCGGGGCCATCTCTCGACATTTGCCGCGCGGCCCGTCGATATGCGCCGGCTGGCGGATCACATGCTCAAGACGTGGTCCGGCCATACAAAAATCGCCGCCGACCAGGTCGGCTTCTTCGGCTTCTCGCGCGGCGGCTACACCGGCCTCGTGGCAACGGGCGCGGTGCCCGACTTCAAGCTGGGCCTGCGCTTTTGCACGCCGGCGTCGAAGATTCCGTTCTGCGGCCAGATCCAGCGCCAGGAACTGCCAGCGCCGCCGGTGCGCGATGCGCGCATCAAGGCGGCGGTGATCGTCGACCCGTTGAGCTTTTTCGATGCCGAGGGGCTGAAGCAGGTCACAGTGCCCGTCCAGCTCTGGGCCTCCGCGCGCGGCGGCGACGGGGTGACGTTGGACGACGTCGAAGCAGTTCGCCGCAACCTGCCTTCAGCGCCGGACTGGTACGTGCCCGCGAACACCGCACACTTCGCCTTCCTGGCACCCTGCGCGCCGGCCATGGCCAAGGCCTTGCCGGAGATCTGCAGCGATGCCGGTGGCTTCGACCGCGTCGCCTTCCACGCCGACTTCAATGCCAAGGTGCTCGCCTTCTTCAGGCAGCACCTGGCATCGAAGCCCTGACCCGGCTCAGCGCGTGCGCCGCTGGCCGGCGAGCCGCCGCACCACCGTCACCAGCCGGTCGATCTCGTCGAAGGTGTTGTAGAACGCCAGCGACGGTCGCACCGTGGTCTCGACGCCGAAGCGCCGCAGGATCGGCTGCGCGCAGTGGTGCCCCGTGCGCACCGCGATGCCCTCGTCGTTGAGCGCATGGCCCACCTCCTCGGTGGTGTAGCCGTCGAGCACGAAGGACATCACGCTCGCCTTGTCGGCCGCCGTGCCGATCAGCCGCACGCCGGGAATCGCGCCCAGTTGCGCCATGCCGTACACCAGCAGGTCGTGCTCGTAGCGCGCGATGTTCTCGATGCCGACCTTGTTCACGTAGTCGATGGCCGCGCCCAGGCCCACGGCATCGGCGATGTTGCCCGTGCCGGCCTCGAACTTGTTCGGGATCGGCTGGAACACGGTCTTCTCGAAGGTCACGTCGGCAATCATGTTGCCGCCGCCCTGCCACGGGGGCATGTCCTCGAGCACCTCGCGCTTGCCCCAGACCACGCCGATGCCGGTCGGGCCGAACACCTTGTGGCCGGAGAACACGAAGAAGTCGGCGCCGAGGTCCTGCACGTCCACGCGCATGTGCGAGACCGACTGCGCGCCATCGACCAGCGCCTTGGCGCCTGCGCGGTGCGCCAGCTCGACGATCTCCTTCACCGGCACCACGGTGCCCAGTGCGTTCGAGACCTGCGTGACCGCGACGATCTTCGTGCGGTCGTTCAAGAGCTTGCGGTATTCGTCGAGCAGCACCTGGCCCGAGTCGTCCACCGGGATCACGCGCAGCTTGGCGCCCTTGGCGGCGGCGAGCTGCTGCCACGGCACGATGTTGGCGTGGTGCTCGAGGTTCGACACGATGATCTCGTCGCCCTCGCCCACGTGCTGGCCACCCCAGCTCTTGGCCACGAGGTTGATCGCCTCGGTGGTGCCGCGCACGAAGATCACCTCTTCGACTTCCGGCGCATTGATGAACTTGCGCACGCGTTCCCGCGCGCCTTCGTAGGCATCGGTGGCGCGCGCGGCGAGTTCATGCGCCGCGCGATGGATGTTCGAGTTCTCGTGCTCGTAGAAGTACGCGATGCGATCGATGACCGACTGCGGCTTGTGCGTGGTGGCGGCGTTGTCGAACCACACGAGCTGCTTGCCGTTCACGCGCTCCTGCAGGATCGGAAAGTCGCGCCGCACGGCGTGCACATCGAACGGCGGATGCTGGCCGCTGCCGGCGAGCGGCACCGCGTCGGGACCGCGCGGATCGGGCTTGGCCAGTGTGACGAAGCCGTTGGGCAGACGCACTGCATCGACGAAGTAGAACTGCGCGTCGCGTCCGGCCGGCGCCGAAGGTGGGCTCGGTGGCAATGCGGGCTGCGCCGTCGGCGCGGCAAGGCCCGCGAACGGATCGTGGATCGCAAAGCCATCGCTGGCGGTGCCCGCCGTCGGATGCCCGTAGCTGTTGTTCAGGAAGTAGAACGGCGATGCGGAGGCCGCCTGCGGCGACGCGGGCGCCCCCACCTGCTGCGGCACGCCCTGCACCACGCCGCCCGAGCGCGGCTCGAAGGCCGGCGCCACCGACAGCACCGTGTCCGGCACGCCGTTGCCCGCCACCGCATGCGGCAGCAAGGCCGGCGCGCGGTTCGCGAGCGACGGCAGCTGCGTGGGCGATGCCGGCAGCACATTGGCGCCCGGAATCTGCCCCTGCGGGATCGGCGTGCCCGGCACGCTCGGCCCGAAGCCGGCGGGGCTCACCAGCGGCGAGCCCGGCGGTGCGACGTTGGCGGGAAACTGCGCGCCCGGCGGCGCGGAGAACATGGCGCTGGCCATGCGCGCGAGAACGGCCGGATCGAACGGCGCCTCGCCCGGGAACGTGGGTGTGCTGCTCACCGCGGCTTACTTGTAGGTGTCGGGATAGTCGTGGTACTTGCCGATCTCGACGTCGTCGAGCACGGCCAGCGCGTCGGTGGTCAGCACCGCGAGCGAGCAGTACAGCGAGATCAGGTACGACGCGATCGCGTGGTTGTTGATGCCCATGAAGCGCACCGACAACCCTGGGCTCTGTTCGCCCGACAGGCCCGGCTGGAACAGGCCCACCACGCCCTGGCGCTTGTCGCCCACGCGCAGCAGCAGGATCTTGCTCTTGCCGTCGGCCACCGGCACCTTGTTCGACGGAATCAGCGGAATGCCGCGCCAGGTGATGAACTGCGAACCGAACAGGCTCACCGTGGGCGGCGGCGTGCCGCGGCGCGTGGCTTCACGACCGAAGGCGGCAATGGCCAGCGGGTGCGTGAGGAAGAACGCGGGCTCCTTCCACACCTTGGTCAGCAGCTCGTCCAGGTCGTCGGGCGTGGGCGCGCCGGTCAGCGGGAAGATGCGCTGCTCTTCGCTCACCTGGGCCAGCAGGCCGTAGTCGGGGTTGTTGATGAGCTCGCTCTCCTGGTTCTCCTTGATCGTCTCGATCGTCAGGCGCAGCTGCTCCTTGATCTGATCGTGCGGGCTGCTGTACAGGTCGGAGATGCGGGTGTGCACGTCGAGCACGGTGCTCACGGCATTGAGGTAGTGCTCGCGCGGGTTCTCTTCGTAGTCGACGAAGGTGCGCGGCAGCTGGTTCTCTTCTTCGCGCGAGGTGCAGGTGACCTTGATCGACTCGGGGTTCTTGACCTTGTTGACGCGGTAGATGCCCGCCTCCACCGGCACCCACTGCAGCAGGTGCGTCAGCCAGCGCGGGCTGATGGTCTCCAGTTGGGGAACGGTCTTGGTGGCGTTGGCTAGCTGGCGGGCGGCGTTGTCGCCAAGGGCGGTGGTACCACCGACTGTTGCACTCATGGATCAAGGCTCCGTGGGTTGAGGAAAAAGTGATCGCCAGTGTCTGGCGACCACGGGTTTCCCCTCAACAGGCTATAGCCGCCAAGTTGATCCGCCGTGCAAGGCGCGACTGCTCCAGTTGCTCGCAACGCGCGAGCAGGTTGACGATGTTGATGCCCAGCGCGGTGGCCAGCTTCTGCGCCGTGACGATCGACGGGATCACGCGCCCGCGCTCGATCTCGCCCACGTACGAGCGGTTCAGATCGGAACGCTCGGCCAGCTCTTCCTGCGACCAGCCCTGCCCTTCGCGCAGCTGGCGCACGGTGACGCCGAAGTCTTCGACAAAGGCTTTCATACGCCGCCCGCCTTCGGTGCGCTGTTGTTCTGCAGGCTGGCCTGCGTGACGCTGGCACCGGGCTTCACGTCGTCGGTGATCCACACGTTGCCGCCGATGACCGCACCCTTGCCGAGCGTGACGCGGCCCAGGATGGTGGCGCCCGCGTAGATGACCACGTCGTCCTCCACCACCGGATGCCGTGGCAGGCCCTTCTGCAGGTTGCCTTCGGCGTCGGTGGGGAAGCGCTTGGCGCCGAGCGTGACGGCCTGGTACAGCCGCACGCGCTTGCCGATGACGGCCGTCTCACCGATCACGACGCCGGTGCCATGGTCCATGAAGAAGCCTGCGTCGATGGTCGCGCCCGGGTGGATGTCGATGCCGGTCTGCGCGTGCGCGAGCTCGGCGACGATGCGCGCGAGCAGCGGCAGGCCGAGCTCGTAGAGCCGGTGCGCGAGGCGGTGATGGATCATCGCGAGCACGCCCGGATAGCACAGCAGCACCTCGTCGACGCTGCGCGCCGCCGGGTCGCCCTGGTAGGCCGCGAGCACGTCGCTGTCGAGCAGTCGGCGCAGGCCCGGCAGCGCGTTCGCGAACTGGCGCACAGCCTCGGTGGCTGCAGCATCGATCTCGCTCGCGGGGCGCGGCGCCAGCCGTGCGTTGAAGTTCAGCTCGAGCCGGGCCTGCACCAGCAGCGCCTGCAAGGCGGCGTCGAGCGTGTGGCCCACGTAGAAATCCTCGCTCTCGTGGCGCAGATCCGGTGGGCCCAGCCGCATCGGAAAGAGCGCGCCCTTGAGCGATTCGACGATCTGCGCCAGCGCATCACGCGACGGAAACTCGCGCGCCCCGGGCTCGCGCGAACGGCGCTGCGAATCACGCCACTCGTCGCGCACCTCGTGCAGGGCGCGCACGATGTCACTCACTTCGAATTGAGCCATGTGTGTTTTCCTCCCGTGTGTTTCTATCGGTGTGGGTTCAGTCCTGCACCCACGGCAGGCCATGGAAACGCCAGCCGTCGGACCCGCCGCGATGCTGCTGCACATCGATCTCGCCCTCGAAGCCTTCGAGCACGTTGAACACCTGCGTGAAGCCGGCCTTGGCCGCGGCTTCGGCCGCCAGCGCGGAGCGCTTGCCGCTGCGGCACAGCAGCAGCACCACGGCCTCCTTGCCGCCGTCCTTGGCCAGCTTGGCCTCGAGCTCGCGCACGAAGCGCGGGTTGCGGGTGAGCGCGGTGCCCGTGGCCCAGGCCACGTGCAGGCTGTCGGGCACGTGGCCGACGAACTTGCGCTCTTCGCCGGAGCGCACGTCCACGAGCAGGGCGTGGCCGTCCTGCACCAGCTGCCAGGCCACGGGGGGCGTCACGCCGCCAGCGTAGGGCCAGTTCTTTTCGATGGCTTGCGCACGCGCCTGTTCGAGGGCGGGCGGCAAGGCGATGACATCTTCAACTTCCACGGACATGCGGTTCGGCTCCTGTTGTACGTTGGTCATTCCATCTTCCTTGATGGCGATAACCACCACTGTAGGAGTGCGAAGGCCAAGGTCAAACGACTCAAAAGTCGATTCTTAACAACCTTGTGATCTATGGGGTGCTGGGTCTGGGTGCTTCAGGGCAACGCTCCCGCCGACGGGGTACCTTGCTCCGCGAATGTCCCCCGGGGCTTCGCCCCTCCTCCTTGATTTCGCTGCGCAAGGCACCCCATCGACGTGAGCGTGTTCAGAGCAGTTGTTGATCGGCTGCACACCCACAGCGTGCCCTGTGCCCAGGCCACTGGGTGCTTCCCGCAGCGAAATCAAGGAGGAGCCGAAGGCGGGGGACATTCGCGGAGGGAAGTACCCGGTGGCCTGGGCACACGCCCCGAACCACCAGACGTGAAAAACCCCGGCACCAAAGACAGCACCGGGGAATCGCAAAGCCCGAGGGTCCGTCAGAGCTTGGCGATCGAAACTTCGGTCGACTTCACGAGTGCGACCACGTCGGAGCCCACCTTCAGCTGCAGCTCGTCGACCGAGCGCGTGGTGATGACGGAGGTGACGATGCCCCAGGCGGTTTCGACATCGACTTCGGAGACGACGTCGCCGCGGATGATCTCGCGGACCTTGCCCTTGAACTGGTTACGGACGTTGATGGCTTGGATGGACATGATGATTTCTCTTTCAGGGTTGACAGGGGTTGTGAGTGAAAACGGCCAGCGCTCAGACGATCTCGGCCACGTCGTCGAACGCCAGCCGGGGCCCGCGTTCGAAGGTGCCGGCGTGGTCGGCCACGCCGAGGTTGACGAGGAAGTTCGCGCGATAGCGCCCATCGGGGAAGAAGGCCTTGTCGACCAGGTCGGCGTTGAAGCCCGACTGCGGCCCCGCGTCGAGCCCGAGCGCGCGCGCCGCCAGGATCAGGTAGGCGCCCTGCAGGCTGCTGTTGCGAAAGGCCGTGGCCTGCGCGGCCTCGGCGCTCTTCTCGAAGAAGGGCTTGGCGTCGTAGGCCGGGAACTGCGTGGGCAGGTGTTCGTAGAAGCGCGTGTCGTGCGCCACGATCACCGTCACGCCAGCCTGCAGCGTCTGCGCGGTGTTGCCCGCCGACACGGCCGGCTTCAGCTTCGCCTTGGCCTCCTCGCTGCGCACGAACACGTAGCGCGCAGGCTGGGCGTTGTAGGCGGTCGGGCCCCACTTCACGAGGTCATACAGCTGGTGGATCAGCGCGTCGGTCACGGGCACCGGCTTGAAGGCGTGCACGGTGCGCGCCTTGCGAAACAGCTGGTCCAGCGCGGCGTCGGGAATGGCTTGCAGTGTGGTCATGTCTTGGAACACTGTGTCAGTTCGATGCGGCGGCCAGGGCCTGGTCGAGGTCGGCGATCAGGTCGTCGATGTGCTCGATGCCCACCGACAGGCGCACCGTGTCTTCCGTGACACCAGCGCGGGCCAGCTCTTCGGGCGACAGCTGCCGGTGCGTGGTCGATGCGGGATGCGTGGCCAGCGAGCGCACGTCGCCGATGTTCACCAGGCGCGTGAAGAGCTTCAGCGCATCGAGGAACTTCGCCCCACCCTCGCGACCTGCGCCGATGCCGAAGGTCAGCACGCCGCTGGACTTGCCGCCGAAGTACTTCTTCGCCAGCGGGTAGTCGGCATGGTCTTCAAGCGCGGCGTAGTTCACCCAGTTGACGGCCTTGCTCTGCTTCAGGTGCTGCGCCACCGCCAGCGCATTGCTGCTGATGCGGTCCATGCGCAGCGCCAGCGTCTCGATGCCCTGCAGGATCAGGAAAGCGTTGAACGGCGAGATGGCCGCGCCCGTGTTGCGCAGCGGCACCACGCGCGCACGGCCGATGTAGGCGGCCGGGCCGAGTGCCTCGGTGTAGACCACGCCGTGGTAGCTCACGTCGGGCTCGTTCAGGCGCTTGAAGCGCTGCTTGTGCTCGGCCCACGGGAACTTGCCCGAATCGACGATGGCGCCACCGATGCTGGTGCCATGGCCGCCCAGGTACTTGGTGAGCGAGTGCACCACGATGTCGGCGCCGTGCTCGATGGGCCGGCTCAGGTACGGCGAAGGCACGGTGTTGTCGACGATGAGCGGCACGCCGTGGCGGTGCGCAATTTCGGCGATGGCCGCGATGTCGGTCACGTTGCCCGCCGGGTTGCCCAGCGACTCGACGAACACCGCCTTGGTGCGCTCGTCGAACAGCTTCTCGAAGCTGCTCGGGTCGCGGTGGTCCGCGAAGCGTGTGGTGATGCCGAACTGCGGCAACGTGTGGGCGAACAGGTTGTATGTGCCGCCGTAGAGCGCCGTGCTGCTGATGATGTTGTCACCGGCCTCGGCGATGGTCTGGATCGCATAGGTCACGGCCGCCTGCCCCGAGGCGAGCGCCAGCGCCGCGATGCCGCCTTCGAGTGCGGCCACGCGCTGTTCCAGCACGTCCTGCGTCGGGTTGTTGATGCGGGTGTAGATGTTGCCCGGCACCTTCAGGTCGAACAGGTCCGCACCGTGCTGCGCGCTGTCGAAGGCGTAGGCCACGGTCTGGTAGATCGGTGGCGCGACCGCGCGGGTGGTGGGCTCCGGCGAGTAGCCGGCGTGGACCGACAGGGTTTCGAATTTCCAGTTCTGCGACATGCGACTGCCTTTCAAAAGGGGGAATGAATGAAACGACTCAGATCGCCCAGCGCAAGGCATGGGCTTGAGGCGTGAGCCAGCTGGCATCGGTGCTTTCCACATCGGTCTCTTCGGACTTCTGCAGCACCCGGTCGAGGATTCGTTTCTCGATGGCGGCAAAGGCGGGGTCGCCCTGCGAGCGCGGACGGGCCAGCGCGATGTTCTCGTCGAGCGCGATGCGGCCGTCCTCGATGAGGATCACGCGGTCGGCCAGCGCCACGGCTTCCTGCACGTCGTGCGTCACCAGCAGCGCGGTGAAGCGGTGGCGCTGCCACAGGTTCTCGATGAGGCGGTGCATCTCGATGCGCGTGAGCGCGTCGAGCGCGCCCAGCGGCTCGTCGAGCAGCAGCAGGCGCGGGTGGTGCACCAGCGCGCGCGCCAGGGCCACGCGCTGGCGCTGCCCGCCCGACAGGCGCGCCGGCCATTCGTTCTCGCGGTCGGCCAGGCCGACCTGCGCCAACACTTCCTTGCCGCGCGCCTTGGCATCGTTCGGCAGGCCCAGCGTCACGTTGTCGAGCACGCGGCGCCAGGGCAACAGGCGTGCTTCCTGGAACATGATGCGCGTGTCGTCGTGCAGGCCGCTCACGGCCTTGCCGTCGGTGTACAGGCCACCGGAAGTGGCTTCTTCGAGGCCCGCGATGAGCCGCAGCAGCGTGCTCTTTCCGCAACCGCTGCGTCCCACGATGGCGATGAACTGGCCCGGCTCGATGGTCAGCTGCGTGTTGCGCAGCACCTCGCGCGCGCCATAGCGCTTGTGCAGGCCGCGCGCCTCGAGGCGCACGCCACCGGCAATGGCTTGGGGTTGGATGTCTTTGAGAACGGCACTCATGAGTTCAGGCCCCGGGGTTGAACAGCGCCACGTTCAGCGCATCGATTTTTCTGGGCAGCAGCTTCTCGGCGAAGAAGGCATCGGCGATGCGCTGCTGTTCGGCCAGCCCACCGGCTACCACCGGGCGCACGGCGTAGCTGCGGCGGCTGTTGGCCTGCTCGATGGTCGGGGCGTCGAGCCCCCACACGGGCGCGAGCAAGGCCGCGGCTTCCTTCGGGTGCTGCTTGACCCACTTACCGGTCTTCTCGAGTTCGGCGTAGACCACGCGCAGCACGTCGGGCCGCGCCTTCGCGAACTTGGTGCTCGCCAGGTAGTAGCGCTGGTACGACGCAATGCCCGCGCCGTCGGCCAGGATGCGCACCTTCGACTGGCGCTGGGCAGCGGCCAGGAACGGGTCCCACACCACCCAGGCATCGATGGCGCCGCGCTCGAAAGCAGCGCGGCCGTCGGCCGGTGTGAGGTAGGCGGGCTCGATGTCCTTGAACGAGAGGCCGGCCTTCTCCAGCGCGGCGATCAGCAGGTAGTGCGCGCCGGCTGCCTTCGCGAAACCGACCTTCCGGCCCTTGAGATCGGCCACGGTCTTGAGCGGTGACTCGTCGCGAACGACGATGGCCTGCGCGGCTGGCGATGGTGCTTCCTGCGCCAGAAAGGTCAGGTCGGCGCCGGCGGCCTGTGCGAACACGGGCACGGTGTCGGCCACGTCGGCGCTGATGTCCAGGTTGTCGAGGTTCAGCGCCTCGAGCAATGGCAGGCCGCTGGTGAATTCGTGCCAGCTCAGCGCAACGTTGAGCGGCGCGAGCTGCTTCTCGAGCGTGCCCTGCACCTTCAACAGCGCGATCAGCGTGGACGACTTCTGGTAGCCGAAGCGCACCGTGGCGGGCCGTTGCTGCTGTGCGAGCACGGCACCTGCGCTCAGCGCACCCAGCGTCACCAGGGCGTTGCGGCGATTGATGAGGTGGTTCATGTGCCCTGCCCTCACTTCGCCGGCTTCTTCTGGTAGCCCGGGTGCCAGCGCAGCCACCATTGCTCCAGGCCGCGTGCGAACAGGTCGGCCAGCTTGCCGAGCAGCGCGTACAGCAGGATGCCCACGAGCACGATGTCGGTCTGCAGGAACTCGCGGGCGTTCATCGTGAGGTAGCCGATGCCGGCCTGCGCCGAGATGGTCTCGGCCACGATGAGGATCACCCACATCAGGCCCAGCGAGAAGCGCAGCCCCACGAGGATCGACGACAGCGCACCCGGCAGGATCACCTCGCGGTACAGCTGCCAGCGCGACAGGCCGTAGGTGCGCCCCATCTCGATGAGCTGCGGGTCGACGTTGCGGATGCCGTGGAAGGTGTTCAGGTAGATCGGGAAGAACACCGACACCGAGATCAAGAAGAGCTTGGCCGATTCGTCGATGCCGAACCACAGGATCACCAGCGGAATGAGCGCCAGCGCCGGGATGTTGCGCACCATCTGGATGGTGGAGTCGAGCAGCGTCTCGAAGAACTTCACCGAGCCCGTGAGCAGGCCCAGCGCGAGCCCCGCGCCGCCGCCGATGGCCAGCCCCGCAAGCGCGCGGCCCGCGCTGACCTTCACGTGCGTCCAGAGCTCGCCGGACACGGTGAGCGTCCATGCGGCCTTGACCACGTCGAGCGGTGCCGGCAGCACGCGCGTCGAGAGCCAGCCCAGCGACGAGGCGATCTGCCAGACGACGATCAACCCCACGGGCACCAGCCACGGAATGAGCCGCTTCGCGACGTTGAGGCCGAAGCCTCGCAGCGCACTGCCTGCGTCCCCTGCGGTGTTCGATGCCGGTGCCACCGCCGGCAGTTCCTGTACTTGTTCGGTCATGCGTGTCCTCAGCTTTGGGAGACGAGGCGCGAGGGCGCGTCGAGGTTGGCGACGACTTCGCCGAAGGGGCCGCTCAGCGAGCCGCCTGCGAGTTGCGTCTTTGCCTTGCGCGAGAGCAGCGGGAACACCAGCTCGGCGAAGCGGTAGGCCTCTTCGAGGTGCGGGTAGCCCGAGAAGATGAACTTGTCGATGCCCAGCGCCGCGTACTCCTCGATGCGCGCCGCCACGGTCTTGGCGTCGCCGACCAGTGCCGTTCCCGCGCCACCGCGCACCAGGCCCACGCCGGCCCAGAGGTTGGGCGCGATCTCCAGGTCGGCGCGCCCGCGCTTGGCGCCGCCGGCGTGCAGCGCGGCCATGCGGCGCTGGCCTTCGGAATCCATGCGCGCAAAGGCGGCCTGGGCGCGCGCGACGGTTTCGTCGTCGACGCGGCTGATGAGTTCTTCGGCGGCCTTCCAGGCGGCGTCTTCGGTCTCGCGCACGATCACGTGCAGGCGGATGCCGAACTGCACGCTGCGGCCCTGGCGCTCGGCGCGGGCGCGCACGTCGGCGATCTTCTTCGACACTTCCGCGGGCGGCTCGCCCCAGGTCAGGTAGGCATCGACCTGCTCGGCCGCGAGGTCATGCGCCGCCGCAGAAGAGCCGCCGAACCACACGGGCGGATAGGGCTTCTGCACCGGCGGAAACAGTAGCCGCGCCCCCTTCACGCTCAGGTGCTTGCCTTCGTAGTCGTAGGTGCCGGTCTCGTGGCTGCGCGCGATGATCTCGCGCCAGATGCGGATGAACTCGGCCGACTGCTCGTAGCGCGCCGCATGGTCGAGGTACACGCCGTCGCCTTCCAGCTCGGCCTGGTCGCCGCCGGTGACGAGGTTCACGAGCAGGCGCCCGCCCGAGAGCCGGTCGAAGGTCGCGGCCATGCGCGCGGCCAGGCTGGGCTGGTGCAGGCCCGGGCGCACCGCCACCAGAAACTTGAGCTTCTTCGTCGCGCCGATCAGGCTGGACGCGATCACCCACGGGTCTTCGCAGGAGCGGCCGGTGGGAATCAGCACGCCTTCATAGCCGAGGTGGTCGGCCGCGCCGGCGATCTGTTGCAGGTACGGCAGGTCGACGGCGCGCGCGCCTTCGCTCGTGCCGAGGTAACGGCTGTCGCCGTGCGTGGGGAGGAACCAGAAGATCTGCATCGGAAACTCTCGATCGTTCGTTGGCTTGCCCGTTCAGACGGCAAGCAGGAAAGGAAGGCGGCGCGCCGCAGACACGACACCCCAGGCGCGCGCCGTGATGGCCAGCACGTGGCCGGCGCGGTCGTGCAGCGCAGTCGACAACACGGCGGTCATCACGCGATCCCCGCGCCGGCGGCTTCGAGCACGTTGATCTTTTTGGGAATCAGCTTGAGCGCGAAGAAGGTGTCGGCGATCTGCTGCTGCTCGGCCAGGATGGCCTTGGTGATCGGGCCGGTGCCATAGGCGGTGCGGCCTTGCGACAGGTCGGCCACGGCCTTGGGCAAGCCCCAAATGGCCGACAGCTCGGTCGCCAGTTCGTTGCGATGGGCGGCGCCCCACTGGTCGATCTTGTTGACCTCTTCGATCGCGATGGCCAGCACGTCGGCGTTCTTCGCCACGTAGTCGAGCGACGAGAAGTAGTAGGCGCGGTTGCCGACCACGCCCACGGCGTCGGCCAGGATGCGTGCGTCGAGCGACTGCTGCGCGGCGGCCAGGAACGGGTCCCAGATCACCCAGGCGTCGACCGAGCCTTTTTCGAAGGCGGCGCGCGCATCGGCCGGCGGCAGGTAGACCAGGTGCAGGTCGCTGTACGCCAGGCCATGCTTCTCGAACAGCTTGACGATGAAGTAGTGGACGTTCGAGCCCTTGTTGAGCGCGATCTTCTTGCCCTTGAGGTCGGCCACGGTCTGGATGGCTGAGCCCTTGGGCACCAGCACCGCCTCGGTCTTCGGGCGCGGCACCGTGGCGCCCACGTAGGCCAGCGGCGCGCCGGCGGCCTGCGCGAAGATGGGCGGCGCTTCGCCGACGTCGCCGAAGTCGATCGAGCCGACGTTCAGCGCCTCGAGCTGCACCGGGCCGGCCGTGAACTCGGTCCACTTCACGGTGGCGCCCAGCGGTGCGAGGCGCTTCTCGAGCGTGCCGCGGGCCTTGAGCACGCTCAGGTAGCCCTTCTGGTGGCCGATGCGCAACTGGCGCGCGGGGCTCTGCGCCAGGGCGGCGAACGACGACGGCAGCGCGAGGGCGGCGGCCGCGCCCTGGAGCAGGCGGCGGCGGGGAATGGCAATGCGGGTCATGGAATGAGGTCCTTCGAATCTGTTCAGGGCTGGGCCGTGACGACCGCGTCGCTGACCTTGATGGGCTTGGGAATGAGCTTCAGCGCGAAGAAGGTGTCGGCGATCTGCTGCTGGTCGGCCGCGACGGCGGCGGTGATCGGCTTCACGTTGAATTCGTAGCGGCGCAGCGCCAGCTCGACCACATCGACGGGCAAGCCCTGCAGCGGCGCGATCAGCTCGGCGGCCTGGCGCAGGTTCTTCTTGAGCCAGATGCCCTGCTCCACCGAATCGGCGAACAGCGCGTCGATCACCTGCGGGTGCTTCTTCACGAAGCCGCGCTCGCCCAGGTAGTACTGGTAGTTGTTGACCACGTCCGGTGCGCCATCGGCCAGCACGCGGGCGCCGGTGGCTTTCTCGGCGGCGGCCTGGAACGGGTCCCAGATCACCCAGGCGTCGACGTTCTTGCTCTCGAAGGCGGCGCGGCCATCGGCCGGTGCGAGGTACACGGGCTGGATGTCGGACAGCTTCAGGCCGTTTTTCTCGAGCTGCTTCACGAGCAGGTAGTGCACGTTGCTGCCCTTGTTGAGCGCGACCTTCTTGCCCTTGAGGTCGGCCACGGAGCGGATGGGCGAATCCTTGGTGACCAGGATGGCTTCGGCGCGCGGTGCGGCCGGGTCGTAGCCGAAGTAGACGAACTTCGCCCCCGCGGCCTGCGCGAAGATGGGCGGCGCCTCGCCGACATAGCCCACGTCGACCGCGCCGACGTTCAGCCCTTCGAGCAGCTGCGGCCCGGCCGGGAACTCGACCCACTTCACGCCGAAGCCCAGCGGCGAGAGCTTCTTCTCGAGCGTGCCCTGCGCCTTCTGCAGCACGAACAGGCTGGCCGACTTCTGGTAGCCGATGCGCAGCTCGCCCCTGGCCTTCGTCTGCGTCTGGGCGTGCGCCGAGGCGGCGGAGATGAAGCTCACGATCAGCGCGATGGCGGTGACGACGATGGCGCTGATGGCCAGGTCGCGCAGCGCCTGCCAGAAGGAGCGCGGCGCGACTTCGAACACGGAGTCTTCGGGAGCGACGGGGTTCATGCGGAATTCCTTGGTGCAAAAACGTGGGACAAAGCGATCCCCCGGCCGCACACAGGCGGCTTCGAAAAACGGGGAACGGAAAAAGGTCTGGCCGGGGCCGGGTTCAGCGGGGAACCCGGTCGTCAAACGCTACATCGCACACGGGAAAATGGCACCGGCTCGAAGCCGTGCGTGGCCGGCAGCTTCAGGCCTTCGGTCGCGAGCACCTCGACGGCTTCGTTCAGGCGCTCCGCCAGGTCGTGGTGCACCTGGTAGGCGTTCTCGGGCGTCAGCGCGATCTGCGAATCGCTCGCGTAGACGCCCGGCAGGATGTGGCGCGCCGACAGCGACTGCAGCACGGGGCGCAGTGCGTAGTCGAGCGCGAGCATGTGGTGCGGGCTGCCGCCGGTGGCCAGCGGCAGCACCGTCTTGCCCTTGAGCGCGTTCTGCGAGAGCAGGTCGAGAAAGACCTTCAGCACGCCGCTGTAGGCCGCCTTGTAGACCGGCGTGGCCACCACGATCACGCGGGCCGCCGCCACCTGGGCGATGGCACGCTCGATGGCCGGATGCGCCCACTCGGCCAGCAGCAGCGCCTGCGCCGGCAGGTCGCGGATCGCGAGCCGCTCGATGCGCGCATGGCGTTGGGCCAGCCGCTCGCCCACCGCGTCGAGCAAGGCGGTGGAGCGGGACGGGGCCGAGGGGCTGCCAGCAATCAGGAGAACGGACACGAGAAACTTTCGTTGGGCTTCAGGAGAAATTCAGGGCGAAGCGATCCCCGGCGCCCTCCCACGGGGTGCCACCAGCGATCGATTCCGGAACAGCTGCGCTTACTTCTGCTTGGGCGCGTAGATCTGGTCGAAGGAGCCGCCGTCGGCGAAGTGCTCCTTGTCGGCCTTCGCCCAGCCACCGAAGGCCTGGTCGATGGTCACCAGCGTGAGCTTGGGGAACTGCTTGTCGTACTTGGCCTTGGCCTTGTCAGACGTCGGGCGGTAGAAGTTGCGGCCGGCGATGTCCTGGCCTTCATCGGAGTACAGGTACTTCAAGTACTCCTCGGCCACGGCGCGCGTGCCCTTCTTGTCGACCACCTTGTCGACCACCGCCACGCTGGGCTCGGCCAGGATGGAAATCGACGGCACGACGATCTCGAACTTCTCGGGGCCGAATTCCTTCAGCGCCAGGAAGGCTTCGTTTTCCCAGGCCAGCAGCACGTCGCCCACGCCGCGCTGCACGAAGGTGATGGTCGAGCCGCGCGCGCCGGTGTCGAGCACGGGCACGTTCTTGTACAGGTTGCCGACGAATTCCTTGGCCTTCGCTTCACCGCCGTACTTGCGCTTGGCGAATTCCCAGGCCGCGAGGTAGTTCCAGCGGGCGCCGCCCGAAGTCTTGGGGTTGGGGGTGATCACCTGCACGCCGGGTTTGACCAGGTCGTCCCAGTCCTTCAGGCCCTTGGGGTTGCCCTTCTTCACCAGGAACACGATGGTCGAGGTGTAGGGGGCCGAGTTGTGCGGCAGGCGCTTTTGCCAGTCGGCCTTGACGAGGCCGCCATGCGTCGCCAGGGCGTCGATGTCGCCGCCCAGCGCCAGCGTGGCCACGTCGGAATCGATGCCGTCGATGATCGAGCGGGCCTGCTTGCCCGAGCCGCCGTGAGACTGCTTGATGCTCACGTCCTGGCCGGTCTTGGCCTTCCAGTACTTGGCGAAGGCCTGGTTGTAGTCCACGTACAGCTCGCGGGTCGGGTCGTACGACACGTTCAGCAGCGTCACGGGGCCCTTGGCCCCCGCCGCGCCCTGCGAAAACGACGGCAATGCCGACAGGGCCAAGGCACCGGCCACGCCGGCACCCAGGGAAAGCTTGATAAAGTCGCGGCGAAGGCTCATGGTGTCTTGCTCTTAAAAAGGCATATCAATGAAGCCACGTATTCTGAATACGACATATAGGAACTGGAACGACCAAGTTTTCAGTTCTTAATAGCCAAATCAACTAAGCAACCGCTTTCCCCCACAAGAGGCAATCAAATGGCACGCATGGTTCAGTGCATCAAGCTCGGCAAAGAGGCCGAAGGACTCGACTTTCCGCCGTACCCCGGCGACCTGGGCAAGCGCCTGTGGGAAAACGTCAGCAAGGAAGCCTGGGCCGCCTGGCTCAAGCAACAGACCATGCTGGTCAATGAAAACCGGCTGAACCTGGCCGACCTGCGCGCCCGGCAGTACCTGGCCCGCCAGATGGAAAAGCACTTCTTCGGCGAAGGCGCCGACGTGGCGCAAGGCTACGTTCCCCCTCCCGCGGCCTGAGTCCGGCGTGGCCGCCGACGGCACCCCGCTCGGCGCGCGCTCCGGCGACGACACCTCCCCCCTCGACAACGACACACCGGCGCTTTCGCGCCGTGTGTTTTTGGACGGCTGCGGCCTGCCCGCCGCCTGGTCCAGGCGCCCGCAATGGCGGATTCTCGAAACCGGCTTCGGGCCGGGCCTTCATTTCCTGACAACCTGGCAGGCCTGGCGCGCCGACCCGCACCGGCCGCGCCTGCTGCATTACGTCGCGGTCGACGCCCATCCGGCGCCGGCCGGCGATCTGCTGCGCGCGGCTGAGGCCGACCCGGCGCTGGCACCGCTCGCTGCGGAGCTGGCCGACCAATGGACCGGGCTGCTGCCCGGCTTCCACCGGCTGGCCTTCGACGACGGCCGCGTGCTGCTCACGCTGTGCGTGGGCGAGCTGCAGCCGGTGCTGCGCGCCCAGCGCTTCGAGGCCGACAGCCTCTTCCTCGACAGTTTCGGCCCGGTGATGGCCTCGCCCGACACGCTCAAGGCGGTGTCGCGCTTCGCCCGCCAGGGCACCGGCCTCGCGGCCCGCACCGAGGATGACGGGGTGCGCCACGCGCTGGCGCAGAACGGCTTCCAGCTCGACCCGGGCCCCGGCAGCCTGCGCGGCGCGTTTGCGCCCGCCTGGACGGTGCGGCGTCGCCAGCCGGTGCGCGAAGGCGTCGACGCGCCCGGGCATTGCGCGGTGATCGGTGCCGGGCTCGCGGGTGCTGCGGTCGCGGCCAGCCTCGCGCGGCGCGGCTGGCGGGTCACGGTGCTCGACGCGGCCGACGCACCGGCCTCGGGCGCGTCGGGCCTGCCGGTCGGGCTGCTGGCACCGCATGTGTCGTCCGATGACGCCTTGCTGTCGCGGCTCACGCGCGCTGGCATCCGCGCCACCTGGACCGAACTGGCGCTGCGGCTCGACCCCGGCCGCGACTGGGGCGCGCACGGCTCGCTCGAACGCCGGCCCGACGGCGACGTGCGCGTGCCGCCCGGCTGGAGCGCGGAGGGGCCGAACGAATCCTGGCCCGCACAGCCCGACCGGCTCGCAGCAGCCGGCCTGCCGCCCGACACGCCGGCGCTCTGGCATGCACGCGCGGCCTGGGTGCGGCCGCACCGCCTGATCGCCGCGTGGCTGGACCAACCGGGCGTCGAATTCCGGGGCAACTGCCACGTGGTGCGCCTCGCACGCACGGACGGCGGTTGGCAGCTGTTCGACGACGCCGGCGCCTTGCTCGCCGAAGCCGACCGCGTGGTCGTGGCCGCGGGCTTCGCATCGCACCACTTCGCACCCGATCTGCCACTGCAACCCGTGCGCGGCCAGGTCACCTGGGGCCGCGCGGCCCCCGTCGCCCTGCCCGTCACCCCCATCAACGGCGACGGCCACCTGATCGCCGGCGTACCCGACGGCCAGGCGCCGCAGCCGCTGTGGCTGATCGGCGCCACCTTCGACCGCGACAGCACCGATCTCGCCCCCACCGACGCAGACAGCCTCGCCAACCGCGAACGACTGGCGCGCCTGCATCCTGGCGCCGCCGCCGCGCTGGCGCCCGCCTTCGAACGCGGAGACGCCCACGCCTGGGTCGGCGTGCGCTGCGCCTCGGGCGACCGCCGGCCGCTCGTTGGCCCGCTGGCCCCGGGGGCCGACAACGGCCTGTGGGCCTGCACCGCGCTGGGCTCGCGCGGCCTGAGCTTTGCCACGCTGTGCGCCGAGCTGCTGGCGGCGCAGTGGCACGGCGAGCCGCTGCCCTTGCCCGAGACGCTCGCCAAGGCGCTGGGCACGCAGCGGCTCTGGCCCGGATCGGTCTGAATCGGCCCGTACGGGCTTCCCGGCTCCCCGGCGCCACGCGCGCACCGCACAATGCGCGCCATGGCCATCCAGTACGACATCACCCACACCACCGTCTACCGCTACAACAAGCCGGTGACCTTCGGCTTGCACCGCGTGATGTTCCGTCCACGCGACAGCCACGACCTGCGGGTGCTCGCCACCGACCTGCAGGTGAGCCCGCAGGCCCTCACGCGGCTCATTCAAGACCCGTACTCGAACTCCGTCGCGCTGGTGCAGCCACTGGGCGAGGCGACCGAGCTGCGCATCGTCTGTTCCTTCACCATCGAGCACGTGCCGCCGTCGCAGCGCGACCTGCTCACGCTCGACCCGTCGGCCGAGTTCCTGCCCTTTGCCTATTCGGTGCAGGAGCGCCTGGACCTGGAGCACTACCTGCGCCCGCACCACAACGACGACGCCAACGGCACGCTGATCCGCTGGGCGCACCAGTTCCTGCACACCGACCAGCCCAACAGCACGCGCGACGTGCTCACGCGCATGAACGCGCACATCGGCCAGAGCTTCGAATACAAGGCGCGTGACGAAGAAGGCACGCAGACGCCGCTGGAGACGCTGGCGCTGGGCAGCGGCAGCTGCCGCGACTACGCGCTGCTGATGATGGAAGCCACGCGCCGTCTCGGCATCGCGACGCGCTTCGTCTCGGGCTACCTCTACGACGCGTCGCTCGACAACGACGCCACCGGGCAGGCGCCCGGCGAATCGGTCACCGGCGCCGGCAGCACACACGCGTGGCTGCAGGCTTACCTGCCGGGCGCGGGCTGGCTGGCCTTCGACCCCACCAACAACCTCATGGGCAGCGGCCAGCTGATCCGCGTGGGCGTGGCGCGCGACCCCGCGCTGGCGGCGCCCATCTCGGGCAGCTGGTACGGCGACGCCGAGGCGTATGAAGGCCTCGAGGCCACGGTGGTGGTGAAGCGCCGCAAGGGCGGCTGAGCCACCGCGCGAACCATCGCGCTCAGCCGCGCGCAGCCAGCTTCGCCTCGAGCTCGGCGATGCGCGCACGGGCCTCGTCGCCTTCAGGAATCGGCCGGCCGCTGTCGCGCCACTGCACCGCGCTCTTGAAGCCTTCGGCCTCGGCCTGGCGGCGGAACCACATGCCTTCGGGGTTGTGACGCGTGATGCCGTCGAACACGGTGGCGAACATCTGGGTCTGCTCCAGCCCCATCGAGTGCCAGACCTGGTTGACGACCATCTTGTGCATCATGAGATGCGAACTGGGCACGCCCGCGATGCGCTGCGCGAGCGCCAGCGTGGCCTCGTCGAGCTGCGCCGCGGGCACCGCGAAGTTGGCCAGGCCCCAGTCGGCCGCCTGCGTGCCGGTGATGGTGTCGCCGGTGAACATGAGCTGCTTGGCGCGCAATGCGCCGAGGCGGTAGGTCCACATGGCGGTGGTCGGGCAGCCCCACACGCGCGTGGGCATGTAGCCGATGCGCGCGTCGTCGGCCATGGTGAGCAGGTCGCAGCACAGCGCGATGTCGGAGCCGCCGGCCACCGCGTAGCCGTGCACCTTGGCGATGGTCGGCTTGCGGCAGCGCCACAGCGACATGAAGTCTTCGGTGTTGCGCTTCATGGCGGCGTAGTCGAGCATCGGGTCCCACGGCGTTTTCTCCTGCCGGCAGGGATGGTCGGCCTTGCCTTCGCGGCCGTGGCCTTCGGCGTAGTCGCCCAGGTCGTAGCCGGCGCAGAAGGCGCGGCCCGCGCCCTCGACCACGATCACATGCACCTCGTCGTCGGCCTCGGCCCATTCGACCGCGCGGCGGATGTCGGTCGGCGTGCTGTCGCCGATGGCATTGAGCTTCTCGGGGCGGTTGAGCACGAGGCGCGCGATGCGCGGGTGCTGCGGGTCCTTGTCGATCAGGACGGTCTCGAAAGCGGGCATGGTCGGTGGTCTCCTTCTGTTCTTGGGGGTGATACCGCTTCGCTTGTAGCATCGCCCGCCGCCCGCTGGCAAACCCGCCGACCGCCGACTTCAACGCCTTCAGCGCGCTGTGGCGCCCCCGAGCCGGAACAGGAACACCGCGCCCTTGCCCGGCTGCGGTACGAGCCGGATGTCGCTGCCGTGCAGCTGCAGGATGCGCTGCACGATCATCAGCCCGAGCCCGCCGCCGCGCGCACCGCCGTCGGCAAAGGCCGGCCGCGTGAACAGGCCCTTCTGCAGCTCGCCCGGAATGCCGGGGCCGGTGTCGCTCACCTGCACCGCCACGCCGGCGTCGGACGGGCGCAGGCGCACCTCGATCTCGCCGCCGGCCGGCGTGTGGCGGATGGCGTTGTCCAGCAGGTTGGTCAGCACGCGCTCGATCATGCCGAGGTCGGCCGACACCACGGGCAGGTTCGGCGCGATGTCGGGCTTGAGCTGCTGGTGCCGCGCCTCGGCCGCGAGTTCGAACTTCTGGAACACGTCCTGCACGAGGTCGGCCAGCGCAAAGTTTTCTTTCTCGGGCTTGACCACGCCGTACTCGAGCCGCGCCAGCTCGAACACCTCCTGCGCGAGCCGGCCCACCTTGCGGCTCTGGCCGAGCGCAATCTCCAGGTAGCGGCGGCGCTCTTCCTCGCTGAGCGTGCCGGCCTTGAGCAGCAGCGTCTCGAGGTAGCCGTGCAGCGAAGTGAGCGGCGTGCGCAGGTCGTGCGAGATGTTGGCGAAAAGTTCGCGGCGCTGGCGGTCCTGCAGGCTGAGTTCGCGCCACTGCTCGGCGATGCGGCGCGTCATCTGCGCAAAGGCCTGCTGCAGCTGCGCGATCTCGTCGTCGGCGTGGCGCGGCGGCGCGGGCATCGGCGACTCGCGCTCCAGCGCCGCGATGCCCTCGGCCTCGAAACGCCGCACCGCCGCGGTCAGCTCACGCAGCGGCCGGGTGATGAGGCGGAACGCCACCAGCCCGGCGATGAGCCCCAGCAGCGCCACCAGTGCCATCGACCACAGCGTGGTGCGCAGCACGGTGTCGGCCGAGAGGTTGGCGGCCAGCGCGTCGTGGTCTTCGCCCTGCAGCACCACGTACACATAGCCGGCGTCGCGCCCGCCCATGCGCAGCGGTGCGGCGCTGAAGACCTTGGCGCCGTCGGGGCTGCGCGGGTCGTCGCCCGCGATGGGCAGCCGCTCGCCGGCCAGCAACCGGCGGATGGGGCCGAGCGCCACCTTGTCGCGCTTGAGGTGCCCAGGCGGCGCGGCCTGGGCCTCGATGTGGCCGTCGGGCCCCAGCACGTAGACCTCGACGCTGGGGTTGACGGTCATGAGCTTGTCGAACAGGTCTTTCACCGCCACCGGGTCGAGGCCGCCGGGCTTCATGAGTTCGGTGTTCTGCGCGATGTGGGCCGCAAGCCCGAGCGACAGCCGCTGCGTCACCTCTTGCGCATGCTGCGCGCCGGCGCGCATCTGCAGCCACGCCGAGGCGCCGCAGCAGGCCAACAGCAGCACCGCGAACGCGATCGACAGGCGCCGCGACAGCGTGGCCCAGGCCATCGTCATTGAAGCACCCTTGGCGCTTCGCGCCTTCCCGCCAGGCGGGAGCGAGCTTGCTTGGGGCGGCCCGGCGCGGCGCTCATACGTCACCCTTCGGTGCGGCCTCATCGGCCGCGAGCTTGTAGCCGCGCCCCCACACCGTGAGGATGCGCCGCGGCGCGGCCGGGTCGGCCTCGACCTTGGTGCGCAGCCGGTTGATGTGCGTGTTGACCGTGTGCTCGTAGCCGTCGTGCTGGTAGCCCCAGACCTGGTTGAGCAGGTCGAGCCGCGAGAACACCTTGCCGGGATGGCGCGCAAAGAAATACAGCAGGTCGAACTCGCGCGGCGTGAGCTCGATGGGCTTGCCGTCGACGCGCACCTCGCGCGCCAGCGGCTCGATGTCGAGGTTGCCCAGCGTGAGGCTGCCCGACTCCAGCCGCGCGTTGCGCGCCAGCGCGTCGGTGCGCCGCAGCAGCGCCTTCACGCGCGCCACCAGTTCCAGCACCGAGAAGGGCTTGGCCAGGTAGTCATCGGCGCCCAGCTCCAGCCCGAGGATGCGGTGCACTTCGCTGGAGCGCGCGCTCACGATGATGATGGGCGTGTAGCGCGCCATGGCGCGGGCGCGGCGGCAGATCTCGAGGCCGTCGATGCCGGGCAGCATGAGGTCGAGCACCAGCGCGTCCCACTGGCCGCGCTCCAGCGCGCGCAGGCCCGCGTGGCCGTCGGCGGCGTGCTCGACCGCGTAGCCCTCGTCGCGCAGGTGCATGCGCAGCAGCTCGGCAATGTGGGCGTCGTCCTCGACGATCAGCACGCGTTTGGCGGTGTCCATGGCCGCGATTGTCCCGCGAGACGCCCCCCAGAGTTATCACGAATCTTTGAACTTTGCGTGATGAATCGGCGAGGGGGTGCGCCCAACAATCCGGCCCATGCAGACACGCCCCGCCACTGACCACCGACCGATCCACCCGCTGTGGATGCGCGTCACGCACTGGCTCAACGCGCTGGCCGTGCTGGTGCTGGTGACGAGCGGCTGGCGCATCTACAACGCGGCGCCCTTCCTTGCCTTTCGCTTCCCGGCCTCGATCACGCTGGGCGGCTGGCTCGGCGGCGCGCTGCAGTGGCACTTCGCGGCGATGTGGCTGCTGGTGTTCAACGGGCTCGTCTACCTGGTGCTGAACCTTGCCAGCGGGCGCTTCGCGCGCAAGTTCTTCCCGCTCACGCCGGCCGGCCTCTGGCGCGATGCGCGGGCCGCGCTCGGCGGCAGACTCTCGCACGCCGACCCGCGCCACTACAACCATGTGCAGAAGCTCGCCTACCTGTTCGTGATCGTCGACCTCGTCGCGATCGTGCTGTCGGGGCTGGTGCTGTGGAAGTCGGTGCAGTTTCCGCTGCTGCGCGAGCTGCTGGGCGGCTACGAAGCCGCGCGCCGCGTCCACTTCGTGGCGATGGCGGCCCTGGTGGCCTTCGTTGCCGTGCACCTTGTGATGGTGGCGCTCGTGCCCCGCACCCTGCTCACCATGCTGCGCGGTCGCGCGCCCCACACCCCATGAGCCTCTTTTTCAAACGCCCTCCGGTGGTCGGTGTCGACGGCGACGCCGTGGTGCGCGAAGCCCGCGCCCTCATCGAGCGCCGGCTCGACGCCCCCTCGCGCCGCCTGTTCCTGCGCCGTTCGCTGACGCTGGGCGGCCTGTCGATGCTCACCGGCTGCAGCATCAGCGATGACAGCCACGTGGAAGCGGCGCTCTCGAAGGTCTCGCGCTTCAACGACGAGGTGCAGGGCTGGCTCTTCAGCCCGACGCGGCTGGCGCCGACCTACACCGAAGCCGAGATCACGCGCCCCTTTCCGTTCAACGCCTACTACGGCGAGGACGAGGTCCGCGAAGTCGACGAGGCCACCTACCGGCTCGAAGTGAGCGGCATGGTCGCCGACAAGCGCCGCTGGACGCTCGCCGAGCTGCGCGCCCTGCCGCAGCAGGACCAGATCACGCGCCACATCTGCGTGGAAGGCTGGAGCGCCATCGGCAAATGGGGCGGCGTGCGTTTTGCCGATTTCCTGCGCCACGTCGGCGCGGACCTGAGCGCGAAGTACATCGGCTTCCAGTGCGCGGACGACTACCACACCAGCATCGACATGCCGACCGCGCTGCACCCGCAGACGCTGCTGGCGCTGAGCTACGACGGCCAGCCGCTGCCGCCGAAGTACGGCTTCCCGATGAAGCTGCGCATGCCGACCAAGCTTGGCTACAAGAACCCCAAGCACATCCAGGCGATGTACGTGACGAACACCTATCCCGGTGGCTACTGGGAAGACCAGGGCTACAACTGGTTCGGAGGGAGCTGAGGGGCCGCCGCAGCCGCTCGACTGCCGAAGAAAGCGCGAGGCCGAATTCCGACACGGAACCAGGCCGATCTCGACAACAAGACCCAACCTCAACTCAGGAAGACCGACATGAACAAGCTCACCGCCACCCTCCTCGCCACCTGCATGGCCTTCGCCGGCGCCTCGGCCTTGGCCGCGGACGACATGGCCAAGGACGGCATGAAGAAGGACAGCATGGCCAAGGACGGGATGAAGAAAGACGCCATGGGCAAGGACGCCATGAAGAAGGACGGCATGGCCAAAGATGGCATGAAGAAAGATGCCATGGGCAAAGACGAAATGAAGAAGGACGCGATGGGCAAAGACGAGATGAAGAAGTAAGCCGCCGTCTGCCCGGCCCCGCCGCCATTGACGGCCGGCGGGATCGAGATCACTGTTCCTCCTGCGCTCCCTACGAAAGATCGCCATGAAATCCTTCGCCATCGCCGCCGGCGCGCTCGCCGTTGCCGCCTTCGCCTGGCACGCAGCCCCTTCCTTCGCTGAGACCGCGCACCGCGTGCCCGCGCCCACGGTCGACCTCACCGTACCTGCGGGCGCCACCACCGCCACCGCCGTGTTCGCGGGCGGCTGCTTCTGGGGTGTGCAGGGCGTGTTCCAGCGCGTCGAGGGCGTGAGCAATGCGCTCTCGGGCTACGCGGGCGGCGAGGCCCGCACCGCGCGCTACAACGAGGTCGGCTCCGGGCGCACCGGCCATGCCGAAGCGGTGCGCATCAGCTACGACCCGCGCAAGGTCAGCTACGGCAAGCTGCTGCAGATCTACTTCTCGGTGGCGCACGACCCGACCCAGCTCAACCGCCAGGGCCCCGACACCGGCCCGCAGTACCGCTCCACCGTGTTCGCCGAAAACGCCGAACAGGCCCGCATCGCCAACGCCTACATCGCCCAGCTGAACCAGGCCAAGACCTTCGGCAGCAAGCCGCTGGCAACCACGGTCGAGGTGTCCAAGCCCTTCTATGCGGCCGAGGACTACCACCAGGACTACCTCACGCTGCACCCGAACCAGCCCTACATCGCGATCAACGACCTGCCGAAGATCGACGACCTGAAGAAGCTCTTCCCCGAGAGCTACAAGGCCACGCCGTCGCTGGTGCGCGCGACCAAGGCCAGCTGAGCAGCGCTCTGCGCCACGCTCACAGCAGCTTCGCGCGCTTCGCCTGCTCCGTCAGCTCCGCCCGGAAGTTCGGGTGCGCAATCGCGATCAGCTCCTGCGCGCGCTGCTTGGCCGACTTGCCGCGCAGCTGCGCCACGCCGTATTCGGTGACGACGTAGTTGATGTCGTTCTTGCTCGTGCTCACGTGCGTGCCCGGTGAGAGCGAGGGCACGATGCGCGAGATGGTGTCGTCCTTGGCCGTCGAAGGCAGCACGATGAAGGCCTTGCCGCCGCGCGAGCGGTTGGCCGCGCGCACGAAGTCCGACTGCCCGCCGGTGCCCGAGTACGGCGCGTGGCCCAGGCTCTCGGAGCCGCACTGGCCCAGCAGGTCGATCTGCATGGTGGCGTTGATGGCGATGAGGTTGTCGTTCAGCCCCGCCAGCGCCGGGTCGTTGGTGAAGTTCACCGGGTGCATCTCCAGCCCCGGGTTGCGGTCCATGAAACGGTACAGCTTGCTGGAGCCCAGCGCGAAGGTCGCGACCGACTTGCCCGGCAGGTAGTTCTTGCGGCGGTTGGTGACCGCGCCGCTTTCCACCAGCGTGAGAATGCCGTCGCCGATCATCTCGGTGTGGATGCCCAGGTCGCGCTTGCCCGTGAGCTGCATCACCACCGCATCAGGGATGCCGCCGTAGCCGATCTGCAAGGTGGCGCCGTCGTCGATCAGGTCGGCCACGTGCTTGCCGATGGCTTCCTGCACCGGGCCGATCTTGGGCAGGCCGACTTCCATCACGGGCTCGCTGCTTTCCACCAATGCCGCCACCTGCGAGATGTGCACGTGGCAGTTGCCATGTGCGTAGGGCACGTTGGGGTTCACCTCGAGCACGACCGCGCGGGCCTTCGCCACGGCGGCCATCGTGTAGTCGGGGCCCAGGCTCAGCGCGAAGTAGCCGTGCGCGTCCATCGGCGAGGCCATGCTGAACACCACGTCGGCCGCGATCTGCCCGCGCTCGATCTGCGCCGGGATCTCGGAGAAGTAGTTCGGAATGAAGTCGATCCAGCCGGCCTGCCCGCCCGCGCGCGTGGCGCCGCCGAAGAACAGCGCGACGTGGCGCACGTGCTCGACCGTCTCAGGGTCGATGTAGGCGTACTTGCGCATCGCCAGGATCTGCGCCACCTTCACGTCGCGGAAGTCGCGGCGCTGCTCGGACAAGGCCGTGAGCAGCGAGGGCGGCTCGCCGACGCCCGTGGGCACGATGATCATGTCGCCGTTGCGCACCTGGCGCACGGCATCGGCGGCGGAAACGCGCTTTTGCGCGTACAGGGTCTGGGCAGTCATGCCTGCCACTATGCCTTCTTTTCGCCGCCGCCGAACTCGCGGTGTACCCAGTCGCGCAGCACGGCCGTGGCGGGCCGACTGGCGGCGCGCGGGCTGTAGACCAGGTCGTAGCGGTAGCTCTCCACCGACAACGCGAAGGGCTGCACCAGCAGGCCCGACGCCAGCTCGTCGGCCACCAGCGCCAGGCTCAGCAGGCCGACGCCCTGCCCCGCGACCGTGGCCTGCACCGCGTGGATCTCTTCGGTGAACGACAGGCCGGCCTGCGCATCGACGTCGGTTCGGCCCGCGCGCGCAAGCCAGGTGCGCCACACGGGCGCCAGCGTCTCGTCGCGCCCCGCCCGCCCCCATTCGAAATGGATCAGCGAGACGGCCTTCAGGTCCTGCCGCGCCGCGACCGCCAGCGCGGGGCTGCAGACCGGCGCGTAGTGGTCCTGGAACAGCGGCTCCACGACCAGGTCGGCGTAGCGGCCGTTGCCGTAGCGGATCGCCGCGTCGGCCTCGGTGTCGAGGTCGACGACCTGGTTGGTGGCGTCCAGCCGCAGCGTCCATTCGGGGTGCAGGTCGCGAAAGGTGCCCGCGCGCGGCGCCAGCCGCCGGGCCATGAACCCGACCGTGGACGACAGCGTGGCGATCCGCGTGCCCTTCAGGCGGCGCACGCCGTCGACGGCGCGCTCGAAGCTGTCGAAGCCGTCGCGCAGCGCGGGAAACAGCTGATGCCCGGCGGCCGTCAGGTGCACCTGCCGCGTGCCGCGTTCGAACAGGCGCACCTCGAGCGTTTCCTCGAGCTGCTTGATCTGGTGACTCACGGCGGTGGGCGTGACATGCAGTTCGTCGGCGGCGGCCTTGAAGCTCAGCCGGCGGGCCGCGGCCTCGAACACGCGCAATGCGCCCAGGGGAGGAAGTCTTCGCATGCGGACAGATTATCTCAACTCATCCATCGTCTGAAAAATAAGCCTTTGTCGGACGCCCTCTTCATCCCTAAATTTCAGTGGTCGCGGGAAGAAACCACTTCCACGGCTGATCTGAAATTCACCATCAAAGGCACCTGTCATGCAACTCCAACCCAAGCAGATCCACACGCAACCCGACCCCTACGCCCCCTTCCTGCTGTCGCAGGCCATCCAGCTCGGCAACCTGGTCTTCGTGTCCGGCCAGGCCGCGATCGGCGACGACGGCGAGATCGTCGGCAAGGGCGACTTCGACCGCCAGGCCGAGCAGGCCTTCAAGAACCTCGACCGCGTGCTGAGAGCCGCAGGCACAACCCTGGGCAGCGTGGTCAAGGTGACGATCTTCCTGACCTCGATGAAGCACTTTCCGAAGATCGTCGAACTGCGCCGTCAGTGGTTCTCGGCGCCCTACCCGGCCGACACCATCGTGGAAGTCTCGGGCCTGTACTCGCCCGACGCGATGATCGAGATCGAGGCCATCGCCGTCGCGCCCGGAGACGCCCGATGAGCACGCCGCTGCTCGCGCCGGCGAAGCTGCACGGCCTGCAGCTGCCCAACCGGCTCGCCGTGGCGCCGATGACGCGCGTCAGCGCCTCGCCCGAGGGCCACGCCAACGGCACCATGGTTCGCTACTACGAGCGCTTTGCGCGGGGCGGCTTCGGGCTCGTCATCACCGAAGGCATCTACACCGACGCGGCGTACGCGCAAGGCTATGCCCGCCAGCCCGGCTTGAGCGACGGCGAACAGGCCCGCGCGTGGCGCCCGGTGGTGAAGGCGATCCAGGGCGCGGGCGGGCGCGCCATCGCGCAGCTCATGCATGCGGGCGCGCTGTCGCAGTTCAACCGCTTTCGCGACCACACGGCGGGGCCGTCGGCCGTTCGCCCACTGGGCACGCAGATGACGGCCTACCGCGGCGAAGGCGAGTACCCGGTGCCCCGCGCGATGACCGATGCCGACATCGCCGAGGCGATTCGCGGCTTCGCCCGGGCTGCGCTGCTGGCGATGGAAGTGGCGGGCTTCGACGGCGTGGAGATCCACGGCGCGAACGGCTACCTGCTCGACCAGTTCCTGAGCGGCCACACCAACACGCGCACCGACCACTGGGGCGGCGCCCTCGCGCAGCGCGTGCGGCTCACGGTCGAGGTGGCGCGCGCCGTGCGGCAGATGCTGGGCGCCTCGGCGCCGGTCGGCGTGCGCATCTCGCAAGGCAAGGTCAACGACTTCGGCCACAAGTGGCCGGAAGCCGAGGCCGGCGCGGCGACGGTGTTCGGGGCCCTGGCGCACAGCGGCATCGACTACCTGCACGTCACCGAGTTCGAAGCCTGGCGACCGGCCTTCGGCGATGCAGGACCGAGCCTGCTGCAGCTCGCGCGCCGCCACGCGCCCGGCCTTGCGATCGTCGCCAACGGCGGCCTGCACGACCCGGGGCGCGCCGAAGCGGCGCTCGCGGGCGGTGCCGACTTCGTGGCGCTGGGACGCGGCGCGCTGTCGAACCCCGACTGGCCGAAGCGGTTGAAGGAAGGCCGCGCGCTCGCCACCTTCGACCCGGCGCTGCTGTCGCCCGTGGGGGACATCAAGCCGGCGGAGCAGCAACCCTAGATGATGTTCTTCTCACGCAGCGGCCGGTTCTCCAGGATGCGCGCGAACGACAGCGGCGACAGGTCGAGGCTGCGGTAGCCGCCGAAGCGGATCAGCTCCGCGATGCCGCGCCCCGCCGCCGGGCACTGCTGCAGCCCGTGGCCCGAGAAGCCGTTCGCGAAGTAGAGGTTGTCGCAGTCGGGATGCTGGCCGAGGATCGCGTTGTGGTCGAACACGTTCATCTCGTAGTAGCCGGCCCAGGCGCCCGTCATGCGGACGGCCTCGAAGGCCGGGATGCGTTCGGCCAGCGCCGGCCAGATGAAGCTTTCGAAGGCCTCGTGGTCGACTTCGAGCGGCGCGTCGTCGGGGTCCCGGCCTTCGGGCGGCGCAAAGCCGCAGATGAACTGGCGGCCTTCGGGCCGCAGCCAGATGCCGGAGGTGTCGATGACCAGCGGGCAACCGGGCAAGGTGCTCGGGCATGAAAAGCTGAACACGCTGCGGCGTCGCCCGTGCACCGGCAGCGCGATGCCGGCCCACTGCGCGACCGGCCCCGCCCACGCGCCCGCCGCGTTGACGACAATGTCCGCATGCAGCGTGTCGCCGCCGTCGAGCTGCACGCCGGTGACGCGGCGGCCCTCGCGCTGCAGGCCCGTCGCCTGCGCCTGCACATAGCGCACGCCTTGCGACACCGCCTTCTTGCGAAAGGCCTGCAGCAGGCTGTAGCCGTCGTACCAACCCTCGCCCGAAAGGCCGAGCGATGCGAGCGCGATGCCCTCGGTCGAGAGCCACGGGAAGCGCGCCTTCAGTTCCTCGGGCGTCAACAGCGCCACGTCCACCGCGTGCGCCTTCTGCGTCGCGTGGTTCTCGCGCAGCACCTCGACACCCGCCGGCGAGGCCAGGTACAGGTAGCCCGGCTCGACCAGACCGATGTCCGGCGCGTCGTCGTCGCCCACGCGCAGGGTCTCGCCCAGCGAGCGGAAAAACTCGATGCCGTAGAGCGACATCTCGATGTTGATGGCGGTGGAAAACTGCTGCCGGATCGAGCTGGCCGACAGCGCCGACGAGGCCTGCCGGTACGAGAAGTCGCGCTCCACCACCGTGATGTCGAAGGCCTCGCCCGTCGGGTCGGCGCCCAGGAAGTACGCGATGGCCGAGCCGATGGCCCCGCCGCCGATGATCGCCACACGCCGCATGAGATGCCTTTCCGTGTCTTCGATGTGCGGGCCCGGGCCGTTGCCCGGGCCGCGCACGCTCCCGCCAGAATAGCGCGATGAGAAAAGACATTCCCAACCTCGGCGCGCTGCAGGCCTTCGAGGCCTCGGCGCGCCTGGGGAGCTTCACCCGCGCGGCGACCGAGCTGGCGCTCACGCAAAGCGCGGTCGGGCGCCAGGTGGCGATGCTGGAGCAGCGCCTGGGCGTGCCGCTGTTCTCGCGCGTGCGCAAGCGGCTCACGCTCACCGACGTGGGCCGCGAGTACGCCGCGCGCATCCGCCGCCACCTCGACCAGATCCGCCGCGACACGCTGGAAATCAGCGCCGGCCACGAGATGGGCTTCGTGCTCGAACTGGCCGTGGTGCCGACCTTTGCCACGCAATGGCTCATTCCGCGGCTGCCCGATTTCAGCCGGCTGCACCCGAACATCACGGTGAACCTGTCGGCGCGCTCGCAGCCCTTCTCGTTCCAGGAAAACGCCTACGACGCGGCGATCTACTTCGGCGACCAGTTCTGGCCGAACACGCGCGGCGGGCTGATCTTTTCCGAAGGCGAGATGGTGCCCATCTGCAGCCCCGCGTTCCGCGACGCGCAGGCCCGGTGGGACGAAGCCGGCTTCGAGCGCTGTCGCCACGTGCACCTGAGCACGCGCGCCCATGCCTGGCGCGACTGGTACGCGCAGCAGGAATGGGAGTACACGGTGCACGCCTCGCGCGGGCCGCGCTACGAGCTGTTCACCATGGTGGTGGCCGCCGCGGCGGCGGGCATGGGCGTGGGGCTGGCGCCGCGCATCCTGGTCGAGCAGGAGCTGCGCACCGGCGAACTCGTGATCCCGGTGGACCGGCACCTGGACGTGCACCAGGGCTACTACTTCGCCTACCCCGAAGGCCGGCCGGCCTCCGGGGCGCTGGAGCAGTTCAAGCAGTGGGTGCTGGGGCTGACACCCGACTGAGCCCGGTCAGACGGGGTTCGGGTTGCGTTCCTGGAAGCCCTGCTGGTGCCAGTACGGGTACGTGCGCGTCGTCGCGCTGGCCGCGTCGAGCTCGGCGACCTGCGCGGGCGTGAGGCTCCAGCCCACCGCGCCGAGGTTCTGGCGCAGCTGCGCCTCGTCGCGCGCACCGACCACCACGCTGGACACCGTCGGGCGTTGCAGCAGCCAGTTGAGCGCGACCTGCGGCACCGTCTTGCCGACTTCGGCGCCGACTTTTTCGAGCGCCTCCACCACGCGGTACAGCAGCTCGTCGGGCACCGGCGGGCCCATGTCGGCCGTCACGTGCAGGCGGCTGTTGGCGGGCAGCGGCTGGCCGCGGCGGATCTTGCCCGTGAGCCGGCCCCAGCCCAGCGGGCTCCAGACCACCGCGCCCACGCCCTGGTCTTGCGCCAGCGGCATCAGCTCCCATTCGTACTCGCGCCCGACCAGCGAGTAGTAGGCCTGGTGCGCCACGTAGCGCGCATAGCCGCGCTGCTCCGACACCGCCAGCGACTTCATGAGGTGCCAGCCCGAGAAGTTCGACGCGCCCACATAGCGCAGCTTGCCCGCGCGCACGAGGTCGTCGAGCGTGGACAGCGTTTCTTCCACCGGCGTGCTGGCGTCGAAGCCGTGCAGCTGGAACAGGTCGATGTAGTCGGTGCCCAGCCGCTTCAGCGACGCATCGACCGCCTGCACGAGGTAGTGGCGCGACGAGCCCACGTCGTTCGGCCCCTCGCCGCTGCGGAAGGTGGCCTTGGTCGAGATCAGCAGCCGGTCGCGCGGCCGGCCCTTGATCGCCTCGCCCAGCACCGATTCGGCGGCGCCGCCCGAGTAGATGTCGGCGCTGTCGAACATGTTCACGCCAGCGTCCATGCAGATGTCGATCAGCGTGCGCGCCTCGGCCACGTCGGTGCTGCCCCATGCGCTGAAAAACTCGCCCTTGCCGCCGAAGGTGCCGGTGCCGAAGCTCAACACGGGGACCTTGAGACCTGATTTGCCAAGATGACGGTATTCCAAAGTTCTACTCCTTGAATCGAACGAACAGACGAACAAGATGAATGACGCGGCCATTGTTGGCCGCCGCGCAGAACCCCGTCGCGCGTCGGGCTTTGCAGCGCGTCGGCTCGCTACGATCGAACGATGCAGATCTCGATCGAAAACCCGAACCAGCCCGACGTCATCCAGCTCATCGACGACCTCGATGCGTACCAGAAGCCGCTGTACCCGCCCGAGAGCCACTACGGCATCGACATCGACGCGCTGTCGGCGGCCCATGTGCTGTTCGCCGTCGCGCGCGATGCGGCCGGCACGGCCATCGGCTGCGGTGCCGTCGTCATGAACCCCGGCTACGGCGAACTCAAGCGCATGTACGTGCGCCCGCAGAACCGCGGGCAAGGCGTCGCGGCGAAGGTGCTGGGCTTTCTCGAAGCCGAAGCGGCAGCGCGCGGATGCGCGATGTTCCGGCTGGAGACGGGCGTGAGCCAGCCCGAGGCGCTGGCCTTCTATGCGCGTGCGGGGTATGCGCGGCGCGAGCGCTTCGGGGACTATCCGGACGATCCGTTGAGTGTGTTCATGCAGAAGACGGCGGCAGCCCATACCCCCTAAGATCGCCCCGGCTTCCGCCACCACGGTTCTCACCAACAAGGAACACCACATGCAGACAAGAGGGATTCTTCGCCGGCTCATGTTCACAGCGGGCTGCGCCCTGCTGCTGGGGTTGTCAGGTTGCGGC
>NZ_JBWKYW010000017.1:0-118516 GCF_059423965.1 Variovorax sp. GW458-11-26-14-LB1 | reverse complement strand
GCGGGGAAGGCGGGCGGAGACATGGCGAAAAAATGGCGAAAAAGACGAGAATTAAAAACAATCGACTGGAATGGTAGGGCGAATTGCGCGTGGATTTCCGTGAATTCCAGGAGTGCTTCTGTTTATAGGACTGGTCCGATGCAGGCCTTTATTTGTCAGGATTCGGCTGAGCCGATGAGCGAGGGCTTCTGAAATTTCCATCTGTATTTTGCAGTCATAGGCGTCGATGAAAAATAAATCATCTGTTCGGGTGGATTCGCTCTCCTGCGAACAGATCGCTGGGTCGGCAAGGTTGCCCTGCAATTCGACAGTGAAGAGCGGCAGGGCCAATGGCCGCGCAATCTTCACGATGAACTGCCAATAGGCAAGCACCGCGCGAGCGATTTTCAGACGGGTCCGATTGGATTTTTGAGGCTGAAAACATAGGATTGAAAAATTACCTTTGTCGCCTCTCTGGCACCTGTGCGAGGGCGCTGGATTGAATATTTTTTAGGGGTCGTCGATGACGAATATCTTGTGGATCAAGAAATTGTGGGAATTCCTGCGCGGCAAGCGAATGCAGGCAACCGGCTGCACGCGGCGAAGCGCGTTGTTCGGCGCTTTGGTGCTGGCAAAAAAGCCATCGGCCACGGCCCGGAACGACAATTTCTTTTGAGCAGGCGGTCGCATTTGGCCTTGATCAAGATCGCAGGCGGATGGGGCCTCGACCCTTCATGGGGAGCGCGCTCATGCGGATGATCGGACACCGCCTGTCCATGGAGCGCGCCAGGCTCGGCCTGAGCGCCGCCGCCTTCGCGGTGCTCGGTGGCGTCGACGCGTCCGTGCAGGAGGCTTTCGAAAAGGGCGCGCGCCACCCCGACGCGGCCTACCTGGCCACCATGGCCGTCATCGGCATCGACGTGCTCTACGTCGTGACCGGCATGCCCACCTGCACCGAAGACCTGTCGGTGAGCCGCGAGGAGGTGTCGCTGCTGCGCGCCTACCGGACCTCGGACGACGCCGGCAAGAAAGCCGCGCATGCAGCCCTCCAGGCCATCGCGCAGGCCTTCCCGGGCGACATGCTGTCGGCCTCGGGCGCGCGCGCTTCGCAGCCCGCTGCCGCGGCGCCTCCCACCGAAACGGCCTGAGCCGTTCACCTGCGCGCCGCGGCCCCGCCCGCGCAAGACCGGCGGGTAAGATGCCCCGGCGCAGCGCCCGGACCCTCGTCCGCCGGCCACGCCGGCAAGCGAAAGGGGAAAAACAATGGCAATGGACCGCTTCGAAATCCGCGTCGTTCTGGCCGACGACCATCCCGGCATGCTGGCCGGGGTCCGGCACGAGCTGGCGTCGGTCGAGACCCTCACGCTGGTGGGCGAGGTGGCCAATTCGACCGGGCTCATGGCGCTGCTGGAGACCACGCCCTGCGACGTACTGGTGTCCGACTACGCGATGCCGGCCGGCGAGTTCGGCGACGGCGTGCCGCTGTTCAAGCTGGTGAAGCGGCGCTTTCCCGACACGCAGATCGTGGTGATGACCATGCTCGACAACCCGGCGGTGCTGCACTCGCTGGTGTCCAGCGGCATCCGCTGCATCGTGAGCAAATCGGATGCGGTGGCGCACCTGATTCCCGCCATCCACGCCGCCCGCACCGGCGGCACCTACTACTCGCCGACCATGGACGCCGTGGTGCGCTCCATCGACTGGGAGGTGCGCAGCCGCAACGCCGCGGGTGTGCTGAGCCAGCGCGAGTCGGAGGTGGTGCGGTTGTATGCGTCGGGGCTCACGATCAACGAGATCGCCGAGCAGCTGCACCGCAGCAAGAAGACCATCAGCACGCAAAAGACCAAGGCGATGGAAAAGCTGGGCATCGAGCGCGATGTCGACCTGCTGCGCTACGCGCTCGAGAACGGCCTGACGGCCACGGTGACGGGCGCGCCGCAGGGCTGACTCGCGCGTGGCCTCAGGGCCAGGGCAACGCCGGCAGGCCCGGCGGTGGCGGCGGGGGAGCCGCCGACGTGCTCATGAGCCCCGTCTCCATGCCGTAGCGCACGAGGTCCATGTCGCGCAGGATGCCGAGCTTGGCCATGGCCGAGCCCTTCTGCGTGCTGATGGTCTTCTTGCTGCGGTGCAGCCGCTCGGCAATTTCCGTCACCGTGAGACCCGACACGAACATGCGCACCACCTCGAGCTCGCGCTTGGAGAGCATGGCGTGCGGCTGGGTGTCGGTGCGGTGCGGCGCGGTGCGCGCGGCGATCTCCGCCATGCTGGGCGACAGGTAGCGTCCGCTCGCGTAGGCCGCATGCACGGCCGGCAGCAGGTGGCTCACCGAGTCGGCCTTGTTCAGGATGCAGGGCACGCCGATGTCCAGCAGCGAATGGATGATGCCGGGGTTGTCCAGCATGGTCATCACCACGATCTTCAGCCGTGGGTAGCGCTGGCGCACCAGCGCGAACAGCGCGATGCCGTCGCCGTGCAGGCCGCCGGGCATGGCGTAGTCGGACACCAGGATCTGGCAGTCGTGCTGCTTGAGCATCTCCATCATCTCGGTGGAGTCGCGCGCGGCGCCCACGACGGTGACCGCCTGGCTTTCGCGCAGCGTGCTCTCGATGCCGATGCGAACGGCGGGATGGTCGTCCGCGATCAGGACGCGGAGATTGAATGGCTTCATGGCGGACCTGTGGAACGCAGAGGGGTCGGACCTGCGCGCGCCGCGTGCAGGAAGGGCTGCTGTCGAACGCCCGCCCCCCGGCGTCGGGGACGTCTGAAAAAGGGGCCGGTGGCGGGTGCCTCGGGCGGTGCCAGCAGGGGATGACTGGACTTTAGGAGGGCATCGGTCCTGCGTTAAGCGGCCTGATCCGATAGCGGGCCGCCAATGCATAGGACCCGTCCTAATTTGTAAGACGCGGTGGCCGAAGGGCTAGGACCGGGGGCGCCGGCGGATCGGATCGGGTCCGAAAACGGGTTCGGACCCGTGCAGCTTCAGGCCGCGGCCGCGCCCTCGGGCGCCCGGCGTGCGAGCGCGGCGCGTGCCGCCGGTTCGAAGCGCTCGAAGGCCTGCGCCAGCGCGGGCAGGTCGGCATCGCGCAGCTGCGTTTCCATGGCGACGCAGTCGGCGGCGAGCCCGGCTTCGTGGATCAGTGCGAAGGCGCCGCGCAGCGAATGCAGCCCGGCGCCGAGCGCGGCGCTGTCGCCGGCGTCCAGCGCCGCGCGGATGGCCGCCGCGGTGTCGGCCAGGGACTGCACGAGCGGCTGGTGCACCGACGCGGGCAGGGTGCCCTGCGCGATGTCCTGCCGCTGGGCGCCGGCCGATGGCGCGGCGTCGGGGTCGCGCAGGGTCAGCTGCCGCACGGTCTGGTCGAGCGTGTCCAGCAGGATGGGCTTGATCAGCGCGGTGTCGATGCCTGCCGATTCGCAGCGCTCGCGTTCGCGCACCGCGACGTCGGCCGTGAGCGCCACGATGGGCACGCGCGAGCCCTGTGCGCGCAGCGCGCGTGCCAGCGTGTAGCCGTCCATGCCCGGCATGTTGATGTCGGTGATGATGAGGTCGTGCCGCCGCCGGGCGAACAGGTCGAGCGCCTGCAGGCCGCCCGAGGCCTGGTCGGAGGTGTAGCCCAGCGCCTCGAGTTGCATCTTCACCAGTTCGCGGTTGGCCGGATGGTCGTCCACCACGAGGATGTGCGCCGCTGGCGCGGTGGCGTCGGCGCCGGCCGCCGGCGGCGCGGGCGCGCGCGGGGGCAGGGCGGGCGCGGCAGGCAAGGGCAGCGTGACCAGGAAGGTGCTCCCCTTGCCTGGCGAACTCACCACCTGGATGTCGCCGCCCATGAGCCCGGCCAGCCGGCGGCACAGCGCCAGCCCCAGGCCGGTGCCGCCGAAGCGCCGCGCGATGCTGCTGTCGGCCTGCGTGAAGGGCTCGAACAGCGCCTTCTGCTGCGCCGCCGTCATGCCGATGCCGGTGTCGCTCACGCCGATCACCACCGGCGAGGCCGGGTCGGCGTCGTCCTTCAGGTAGACCTCGAGCAGCACGTCGCCGGTGTCGGTGAACTTGATGGCGTTGCTCAGCAGGTTCATGAGCAGCTGGCGGATGCGCGTCGGGTCGCCGAGGTGGTGCGGGGCGAGGGCGTCGTCGATCACGCAATCGAGCGCCAGGCGCTTGGCCTGCGCCAGCGGCGTGAAGACCGCGATCACCTGCCGCGCGGTGTCCGCGAGGTCGAAGCGGATGGACTCCAGCCGCATCTGGTCCGACTCGATCTTCGAGAAGTCGAGGATGTCGTTGATGATGCCCAGCAGCGCGGTCGACGACGACGTCACGGCGCCGAGCCGCTCGTTCTGCGCGGCCGACAGCGGCGAGCGCTGCAGCAGCTCGAGGTTGCCCATGATCGCGTTCAGCGGCGTGCGGATCTCGTGGCTCATCATGGCCAGGAAGGCCGACTTCGCGTGGTTGGCCTGGTGCGCGGCCTCGCGCGCGCTTTCCAAGGCACGCTCGGCGTTCTTGCGCGTCGTGATGTCGGAGAAGTTGCACAGCAGCACGTCGCTGCCCTGGTACTTGGTGCGCACCACGCTCACGAGCAGCTCGGTGACCTCGCCACTGGCCAGCGTCACGGGCAGCTCCAGGTCGGGCAGCCATTCGGGAGCGCCGGGCGCGTCGTCGTACAGGCGCAGCAGGCGCTGCGGCAACGGCGGATCTTCGGGCCGCGCGTTGTCGGTGCAGGCCTGCATCACCTGGTTCTGCAGCAGCACCTCGCCCGAGGGGTAGCGCAGCAGCGCCAAGCCGGAGGGCGTGGTCGCGACCATGGTGCGGTTGAGGTTCTCGCTTTCCACGATGCGCTGGGAGCGCGCATAGCCGGGCCGGAACACCTTGCGGTCGAGCAGGAGCAGCGCGGCCCAGACGAAGGCGATGAGCAGCAGCATGGCGCCCGCATAGAGCGCCAGCCGCAGGCCCAGCTCGGACGCGATGGTGCGCCACGAAAAGGCGTAGAGGTAGGTCCAGTTGGCGTCGGCGATCGGAGCGCGCAGCGTGAAGAGGCCGTCGCGGTACTGCAGCGTGGCGCCGTTCGCCGCCAGCGACGGCTGCGAGAGCTGCAGCGCGCGCGCCTGCAGGCCCTCGGTGCCGCTGGGGCCGTGCGTCTCGGCGATCACCCGGCCCGACGGGTCCACGAACATCGAGGCCTCGTCGTGGCGCTCGTTCGACAGGTGCGCTGTGATGATGTCCAGCGGGTAGTCGTTCACCAGCACGACGAAGGGCTTGCCGTCGTGGAAGCCGGGCTGCGCCAGCCGCAGCACCGTCTCGCCGGTGAAGGGGCTCACGGCCGGCGGAAGCCACACGGCCGTGCCGCTGTCGCGCAGGCGGGCGACGACGGCCGGGTCGCTCAGGTCGCCGAGCTCGGGCGGCGCGATGCGCTGGAGCAGGTCTTCGGTGGTGCGTGCGCCGTGGCGTTCGAACAGGTCGGCCGCCGCGGGGGCCGGCACCACGGCCAGGAAGCGCAGGTCGGGCGCATAGAAATAGCTGGAGTGCAGCGTCAGCGTCTTCGTGTAGGCCGCCGAGCGGTAGCCGACCTCTTCGGCCAGCCCGAGGTACTGCGCGAAGCTGTCGGCCGGTCGCTGCGCCGAGAGGTCGCCCAGCAGCAGCATCGGCGGGAAGTCCTTGTTGCTGGGCAGCACCAGCCGGCCCTCGTGCGCGGCGAAGGCGTCGACCAGCGACTGCGGCGCGCGTGCGCGCCGTTCCCAGGCGCCTTCCTCGTGAAAGATGTTGATCCGCGCCGAGCCCTGGCGCACGAAGAGTTCGAGGTGGAGCAGCGCCTTGCGCGCATTGAACTCGGCCTGCCGCTCGGCGACGTAGTCGCGCACCTGCGACGAGAGCATCACGCCGGTGGCGGCCAGCAGTACGAGCGAGGTGACGGCGCCGCCCACGTACAGCAGCGCGCGCTGGTAGCGGTTCAGCAGGCTGATCACACCGCGTGGGGTGGCGCGCGAAGCGCCGAAGCCGAAGAAACGCGGGAGATCGCTGGGCATCATGGCATCCGTGTGACCGGTGCGGGCGGGAAGAAGATGCCCGCGATGGTAGGGCACCGCCGCGCGCGCGGGCGCACCGCGGGGGCGAGCGTGATGCACGCCTGCGGGGCGCATCGGGTGATCGCCGCATCAAGAAATGTCGACATTGGTGCAAACACCGTGGTTGACAGATCGTTTGTCGCAGACCATCGGCGGCCAGATCGCGAGCCGGACGGGCAGGCCGGATGGCACGCAATTTGCACAAGGCACGCCATGACAGCCAGCTCGCCGCGCACCTCCGCCAAGGCCCCCAAGGTCACCCGCATCGACCGCGACAACGACAGCACCGTGCAGTCGCTCACGCGCGCCATGCAGCTGCTCGAACTCCTGGCCGAAGACGACGAGGGCTTTCGGCTGGTCGACATCGCGGCGCACACGGGCCTGTCGTCGTCCACCGCGCACCGGCTGCTCACCACGCTCGAGCAGCGGCGCTTCGTGCAGTTCGATCGCGAGACCAACCTCTGGTACGTGGGCGTGCGCTGCTTCTCGGTGGGCGCGGCCTTCGGGCGCCGCAGGCGCATCGCGCACCTGGCGCTGCCGGTGATGCGCCGGCTGCGCGACAGCACGGGCGAGAGCATCAACCTGGGCATTGCCGACCTGGGCGACATCGTGTTCGTCACGCAGGTCGAGAGCCGCGAACTCATGCGCGCCATCGGCAAGCCGGGCTTCCGTGCGCCGCTGCATGGCACCGCGATGGGGCAGGCGATTCTGGCGGCGATGTCGGAAGACGACGTGCTGCAGTACCTGCGCACCTACGGCCTGCCCAAGCTCACCAACAACACGATCGCGCGCGCCTCGCGGCTGCACGAGACGCTGGGCGAAGTGCGCCGCGCGGGCCATGCGATCGACGACGAGCAGAACGCGGTCGGCCTGCGCTGCATTGCCGCGGCCATCCGCGACGAGCATGGCCAGCCCTTCGGGGCGATCTCGCTGGTCGGCCCGACGCAGCGGATCAAGAGCACCGACTTTCCGCACCTGGGCGCCACCGTGCGCGCCGCCGCCGACGAGATCACCGCCGCCTACGGCGGCCGCGCCCGCTGAGGCGCGTGCATTCCACTGGCGCAGCGCGCCAAGTGCTTGATTCCTAAGCCGTTTTTTCGACTGTCCCGCGCAGCGGGATAGTCCGCTGCGCGCGTGCGGCGCGCGCTCCAATGGCTTGCCCTTCAACCGCACCTCCTTGCAAAAAACCATGAAAACATTGCTCCCACAGCACGGCATCAGCCGAACGCTGACGCGGGTCTGCGACTGGACCGTGATCGCCTGCGGCTGGTGGCTGATCGCGCTGTCCGTCATGACCTGCGTCGAAATGCTCGGCCGCAAGGTGTTCTCGTTCAGCCTGCAGGGCATCGACGAGATCGGCTCGTACACCTACGGCATCGTCGGCGCCTTCGGCTTCGCTTACACGCTGATCACGCGCAGCCACACGCGGGTCGACTTCCTGCTGTCGCGCTTCTCGGTCGGCACGCGCGCGCTGCTCAACATGCTCGCGATGGTGAGCCTCGCGGCGCTGGCGGTGCTGTGCTTCTGGCGCGGCTACAACGTCGTGGTCGAGAGCATCGAGCTGCAAAGCACGGCCGCCACGCCGCTCGCCACGCCGATGTGGATTCCGCAATCGATCTGGCTCGGCGGCTACCTGATGTTCGCGCTGGTCGCTGCCTGGGCGGCCTTCGATGCGCTGCGCCTGTTCGTGCGGCGCCGCACGGGCGAGCTCAACGAGCGCTTCGGTCCGCAGACGCTCGAGGAAGAGATCGAGGCCGAGACCGAGGTCCAGATCAAGAGCCCGGCGCAGGCGTCGACCGCGCATGCCGCCGCCGCCAGCGTCACCAACGCCACCGGAGTCGCCTCGTGATCGGGCCGCTCGAAATCCTGGCCGGCCTGGCCATCATGCTGGGCTTGATGTTCCTGGGCTTCCATGTCGCGACCACGATGCTGGTCGTCGGCCTGCTCGGGTCGCTGATCCACTTCGGCATGCCCGCCATCAACGCCGTCGGCGAGCAGCTCTGGGCGGCCGGCGAAGACTATCTGCTGCTGTCGATCCCGCTGTACATCCTGCTGGGCGAGATCCTGATGCGCGGCGGCGCCACCGACAAGATGTACCAGTCGCTGGGCCAGTGGCTCAACCGCATGCCGGGCGGGCTGCTGCACACCAACATCGGCGCCTCGGCGCTGTTCTCCGCGGTGTCGGGCTCGTCGGTGGCCACCGCGGCCACCATCTCGACCGTCGCGCTGCCCGCCTTCAAGAACCGCAACTACGACCAGCGCATGGTGCTGGGCACCATCGCCGCCGGCGCCAGCCTGGGCAACCTGATTCCGCCTGGGGTGGCTTTCATCATCTACGGCTCGATGACCAACACCTCGGCGGCGCGGCTGTACATGGCCGGCATCCTGCCCGGCGCGATCATGACGGTGCTGTTCCTGCTCACGATCCTGGCGATCTGCGTCTGGCGCCCGTCGGTGGCGGGCATCCGCGAGGGCCGCACCGCGCTCGCGGAGAAGCTGCGCCACTCGGTGCACCTGCTGGGCCCGCTGGCCGTGTTCGCGGTGGTGATGGGCGGCATCTACACGGGCTGGGCCACCGTCACCGAAAGCGCGGCGCTGGGCGTGATCGTCTGCCTGCCCATCGCGGCGGGCTACCGCAAGCTGAACGTTTCGATGCTGCACGAGTGCTTCCGCTCGACCATGCGGCTCACCGCGATGACGGCGCTGATCCTGGTGGCGGCGCTGTACCTGAACTTTGTGCTCTCGATGCTGGGCGTGCCGCAGGCGCTGGCCAGCCTCATCAAGTCGGCCGACGTGTCGCCCATCATGCTGCTGTGGATGCTGGCAGCGCTGTACCTGGTGCTCGGCATCGCGCTGGAGACCATGCCGATGCTGGTCGGCACGCTGCCGGTGGTGTTTCCCATCGTGCAGGCCGCGGGCATCGACCCCGTGTTCTTCGGCGTCTTCATGGTGCTGATGTGCGAGATCTCGCTGATCAGCCCGCCGATCGGCATGACGCTGTACGTGATCCAGGGCGTGCGCGGCGAAGGCTCGATCAACGACGTGTTCCAGGGCACCTTGCCCTTCTTCGTCGCCATGGTCGTGATGACCGCGATCCTGATCCACAACCCCTGGATCGCGACCTACCTGCCGAACCTGCTGTTCGGCAAGTGACGGCACTTTTTTCTCCCGCTCTCGAATCACCTTTCAACCTTTCAAGGAGTCAGGCATGCAACTGAAATTCGTTCTCCCGCTGATCGCGGCCACCCTGGCGCTGGCACTGCCGGCGCAGGCGGACAACGCCCGCCTGCGCGTGGCCGGTAACCTGGTGGCCACCGGGCTGATCCAGCAGACCAAGGAGCAACCCTTCTTCGAAAACTTTGCGAAGAACACGGGCCTGCCGATCGACGCCGATTACAAGCCGATGGACGTGCTGGGCGTGAAAGACGCCGACGGCCTGCGCGTGCTGAAGTCGGGCCTGTTCGACATCGTCACCCTGCGCCTGGCGCAGGTGTCGCGCGACGAGCCCTTCTTCCTTGGGCCCGACATCGTGGGCCTGTCGACCGACTACGAGGTGGCGCGCAAGGTGGTCGACGCCTACCGCGAGGCCTTCGACAAGCGGCTGCAGGAGCGCCACGGCGGCAAGCTGCTGGGCATCTATCCCTTCGGTCCGCAGGTGGTGTTCTGCAAGGTCGCGATCGGCGGCCTCGCGGACCTGAAGGGCAAGAAGGTGCGCGTGTACGACCAGTCGCTCGCCAAGTTCATCGAGAAGCTCGGCGGCATCCCCGTGACCATTCCCTTCGGCGAGACGCAGCAGGCGCTGGAGCGCGGCGTGACCGACTGCGCCATCACCGGCCCGAGCTCGGCCAACTCGGCGGGCTGGCCCGAGGTCACCACGCACTTCATGCCGATCGGCTTCCAGATCGCGCTCAACGCGTATGCGATCAACCTGCAGAAGTGGAACGCGCTGAGCGCCGAGCAGAAGACGAAGCTCACCGAGGCCTTCCGCAAGTTCGAGACCGAGGTGTGGGGCTACTCGAAGGAACTGTTCGACGATGCGTCGCGCTGCAATGTCGGCAAGGAGCCGTGCAAGACCGTCAAGAAGTTCGCGATGAAGGACGTGCCGGTGAAGCCGGGCGACCAGCAGATGATCCGCGACGCGCTGACCACGGTGTCGCTGCCGATCTGGAGCGAACTCTGCGACAAGTCCTACGACAAGTGCTCGGCCACCTGGAAGCAGGTCGTCGGCCCGGTGGTCGGTCTCAAGTAGCCCGGTATGCCATCGCTCTGGCAACTCACCGCGACCGAGCTCGCCGCAGGCTTTCGCGATGCGTCGTTCACCCCGACCGACGCGCTGCATGCCTGCCTGCAGCGCAGCGCCGAGGTCAACCCGCGGCTGAACGCGCTCATCACGCTCGACAGCGAAGGCGCCACGCACGCCGCCGAGCAGAGCACCGCGCGCTGGCGCAGCGGCCGGGCGCTGGGCGCGCTCGACGGCGTGCCCGTCACCATCAAGGACAACCTGCAGGTGCGCGGCCTGCCGACGCACTGGGGCAGCCGCGCGCTGGCCGGTGTGCTGGCCGAGCGCGACGAGCTGCCCGTGGCCAGGCTGCGCGAGGCCGGCGCCGTGATCTTCGGCAAGACCAACGTGCCCGAGTTCACGATGCAGGGCTACACCGACAACCCGGTGTTCGGCCCCACCGGCAACCCGTGGGACCCGGCGCTCACGCCCGGCGGTTCGTCGGGCGGCGCAGTGGCGCTGGTGGCCGCGGGCGGCTGCCCCATTGCGCTGGGCACCGACGGCGGCGGCTCCATCCGCCGGCCGGCCTCGCACACCAACCTCGTGGGCTTCAAGCCCTCGCGCGCCCGCGTGCCGCGCGGCGACGGGCTGCCGCCGATCTTCCTGGGCTTCGAAGTCGCGGGCCCGATCGCGCGCAGCGTGGCCGACGTGGCGGCGGTGATGCAGGTGATCGGCGACCGGCCGGTGGAGGAGGGCGCGGGCCCGCAGCGCGCGCGCATTCTCTTCATTCCGCGCTTCGGCGATCACCCGGTCGATCCGCAGATCGCGGCGCTCACTGAAGCGGCTGCGCGGCACATGACCGCACTCGGCCACGAGGTGACGACGGCGCAGGACTTCGGCATCGCCGAGGCGGTCAACCAGCGCTGGCCGCTGCTGGCGCAGGTCGGGCTGGCCTGGCTGGTGGCGCATCCGCAGGAGCTGTCGAGCCGGCCCTTCGACGCGTCGCTGTTCGGCCCCGCGATGCAGGCGAACGCCGAGAGCGGCCGCAAGGCCAGCGCGAGCGAGCTGTTCGAGCTGCTGTACGAAGCCGAGCGGCTGCGCAACACGCTGGCGCAGCTGTTCGACCGCTACGACTTCCTGCTCACGCCCGCCGCCGCCGCGCTGCCCTGGCCCGCTGGCGAGACGCATCCCACGCGCATCGACGGGCGCGAGGTCGGCCCGCGCGGCCATGCGGTGTTCGCCGGCTTCGCGAACGCCGTGGGCCTGCCCGCCATCGCGCTGCCGTGCGGCTTTGCGGGACCGCTGCCGGTCGGCGTGCAGCTCGTGGCGCGCGAAGGCGCGGACGACGCCTTGCTCGCGCTCGCGCGCTCGTTCGAACAGGCCCATCCGTGGCGGCGCTTCCCCGCGTTGTGACGCTGGCCGAGGCCGTGGCGGCGCAGCTCGCGCCGGCCGAGGCCGCGCAGGCGCTGTGCCGCGCGCGGCGCGACGGGCGGCGCGTGATGTCCTCGCTGCTGCCGTCGCACGATCGGCACGCCGCCTACGCCATCCAGGACGCGACGCTGGCGGCGCTCGGCGCCGTCGGCGGCTGGAAGGTCGGCGCGAGCGCGCCGGGCCGCGAGCCCGTGTGCGCGCCGCTGCCGGCCGCGGGGCTGGTGCCCGGCGGCGCGGCGCTGGTCGGCGGTGCATGGCATCTGCGCGGCGTCGAGGCCGAACTCGCGTTCCGCCTCGGCAGCGACCTGCCGCCGCGTGGGTTGCCCTATACCCGCGACGAAGTCGCCGATGCCATCGCGGAAGTGCTGCCCGTTATCGAGGTGGCGGAGACCCGCCTCATCGACTGGCTCGACGCCAGCCCCTCGGCGCTGCTGGCCGACCTGCTGTGCCACGGCGGCCTCGTGCTCGGCGATCCCGCGCCTTTCGAGCGTGCGTGGCTCGACCTGGCGCGCACCGAGGTCGTGATGCATTTCGACGCGCAGGTCGTCGCCCACACGGTCGGGGAGCACACGCACCCCGACGTCGGTGCGCTGCTCGTCTGGCTGGCCAACGAAGGTGCGGCGCGGGGCCAAGGCCTGCGGGCCGGCCAGGTCGTGACGACCGGTTCGTGCACCGGCATGTTGTTCGCCTCGCAGGGCACGGCCGTGCGGGCGGAAGTGAAGGGGCTCGCGCCGTTGCACGCGCGCTTCTGATTTCTTTCCTGGGATCACTGGAGGAACCCGATATGTCCCATTCAACGATCGACGTGGTGGCGCAGGCGCTGGTGCATGCGCGCGGCGCGCACGTCGCGAGCCCGGCCGCAGAGGTGGCCGGAGGGCTCGCGCAGGCCGACGAGGCCTACGCCGTGCAGCAGCAGGTGGCGCAGGCGCTCGGCTGGTTCGGTGCGGCGCCGCCCCGGTACTGGAAGGCCGGCGGCCCGTCGCGCGATGCCGTGCTGACGCATGCGCCGCTGCCGCCGCGCGGCGTGTGGACCAGCCCGGCCACGGCTGGCGACTGGCCGTTCCACCTCCGCGGCATCGAGGCCGAGATCGCGCTGCGCATCGGGCGCGACGTCGATGCGGCCCTGGCATCGGCGCTGGCTGTCGACAGCGCACGCGCCCTGGTCGGCGCGATGACGGTCTCGATCGAGATCGTCGATTCCCGCTGGCAGGAGGCCCTCGACGCGCCCGCGCTGTGCAAGCTGGCCGACCTGCAATCGCACGGCGCACTGGTGCTCGGCGAGTGGGTGCCGTTCGTCGCCCGCGACTGGGCCGCGCAGGCCTGCGAGGTGCGCATCGGCGCGCGAGCGAGCGTGGTGCGCCGCGGCACGCATTCGCTCGGCGACCCCGCCTGGCTGCTGCCCGCGTGGCTGCGCCATGCCACGCGCCACGGCCAGACCGTCGCGGCCGGCACCGTGGTCACGACCGGCACCTGGGTCGGCATTCTCGAAGCGGGCGAGGGCGACCTCGTCACCGCCGAATTCCCGGGCATCGGCCACGCGTCGGTGCAGCTCTAGCACTTTCCACAACCCATCCAGAACGGAGACAACCCCCATGATCGCGCTCGACAACCACCCCAGCGGCCGCCACTTCCTGCAGATCCCGGGCCCCAGCCCCGTGCCCGACCGCATCCTGCGGGCCATCAGCCTGCCGACCATCGACCACCGCGGGCCCGAGTTCGCCACGCTGGGCAGGAAGGTCATCGGCGGGCTGCAGCAGGTGTTCCAGACCCGGCACCCGGTCGTCGTCTATCCCGCGTCGGGCACCGGCGCCTGGGAGGCGGCGCTGGTCAACGTGATGAGCCCGGGCGACCACGTGCTGATGTTCGAGACCGGCCACTTCGCGACGCTGTGGCAGAAGATGGCGCGCCGGCTCGGCCTGGAGCCCGAGTTCCTCGCGCTCGAAGGCGTCGACGAGACCGGCCTGCCGCGCAGCTGGCGCCACGGCGTGCAGGCCGACCTGATCGAGCAGCGCCTGCGCCAGGACACCACGCACCACATCAAGGCCGTGTGCGTGGTGCACAACGAGACCTCGACCGGCGTCACCTCCGACATTGCCGCGGTGCGCCGCGCGATCGATGTGGCAGGCCATCCGGCGCTGCTGATGGTCGACACCATCTCGGGCCTGGCGAGCGCCGATTACCGGCACGACGAGTGGGGCGTGGACGTCACGGTCAGCGGCTCGCAGAAGGGCCTCATGCTGCCGCCGGGCATCAGCTTCAACGCGGTGTCGCCCAAGGCGCTCGAGGTGGCGAAGACGGCGCGCCTGCCCAAGGCCTTCTGGGCCTGGGACGAGATCATCGAGATGAACCAGGGCGGCTACTGGCCCTACACGCCGAGCACGAACCTGCTGTACGGCCTGAGCGAGGCGCTGGACATGGTGCTCGAGCAGGGCCTGCCCGTGATCTTCGCGCGCCACCAGCGCTGGGGCCGGGGCGTGCGCGCCGCCGTGCAGGCCTGGGGCCTGCCGACGCAGTGCGCCGACGCGCGCGTGCACTCGCCCGTGCTGACCGGCGTCGTCACGCCGCAGGGCGTCGATGCCGATGCGCTGCGCCGCCTCATCCATCAGCGCTTCGATCTCTCGCTGGGCGCGGGGCTGGGCAAGCTGCGGGGCCGCATGTTCCGCGTCGGCCACCTGGGCGACTGCAACGACCTCACGCTGATGGCCGCATTGACCGGCATCGAGATGGGTTTCAAGCTGGCGGGCGTGCCGGTGGCCGGCAGCGGGGTGCTGGCGGCCATGGCGTACTTTGCCCAAACACCGGCCGTCGACGCCGCCTGATCCCCCGGGAAGGGGCGGCGATCTAGGTGCTTTCCATTATCGTCGACAAGATTGTCAACATTGATGTTGACGTTAATTTCGACAAAGCCTAAATTCCGCTCCACAGCCTCGGTGGTGCACTGGACCGGACCAGCCCGACCCGCGACTGCAAAGTTCGCCAGCGTGCCGGGTCGTTTCCTTGCAAGCTGGCATCCGTGCCACTGCAAGGAGACAAACCGATGCAAAACACCATGACGGACGGCGCCAAGGCGACCGCCGCAGCGCCCGACGCCGCCCTCCAGCCCACCAAGGTGCGCTGGAAGATCTTCCTGATGATGTTGTTCCTGATCTCGATCAACTACATCGACCGGGCCTCGCTCTCGGTGGCCATGCCGCTGATCGCCAAGGAGTTCGACATCGGCCCGGCCGTGCAGGGCCTGCTGCTCAGCTCCTTCTTCTGGACCTACGCGCTGATGCAGATCCCGGGCGGCATGCTGGCCGACCGCTTCGGCCCGCGCGTCGTCATCGCCGGTGCCACCGTGGGCTGGGGCTTCTTCCAGGCCATCGCCGCGGCCTGCACCGGCTGGGTGCCCCTGCTGCTGACGCGGCTGGGCCTGGGCGCGGCCGAGGCGCCGATCTACCCGGCGGGCGGCAAGCTCAACGGCATCTGGATGACGCAGACCGAACGCGGACGCGGCGCCACCTTGCTCGACGGCGGTGCGCCCCTGGGCGCGGCGCTGGGCGCGATCCTGATCTCGGCGCTGATCGCCGTGCTCGGCTCATGGCGCCTGGCCTTCGTGATCGCCGGCGTCGGCACCGTCATCGCCGGCTACTTCGCCTGGCGCTACATCCGCAACCATCCGCGCCAGCATCCCGACGTGAACGAGGCCGAGGCGCGCTACATCGAGGCCAGCCACGCCGCCGACGCCGCCAAGGAATCGGCCAATGCCAGCGGCCGCGTGCTCGACTTCTTCCGCTACCGCTCGGTGTGGGGCATGTTCTTCGGCTGGATGTGCTTCAACGCGCTGTTCTACGGCCTGCTCACCTGGATGCCCAACTACCTGTCGAAGGTGCACGGCTTCGACATCAAGCAGATGGGCGGCGCGGTGTTCATCATGTTCTTCTCGGGCTTCGTCGGCGAAATGTTCGGCGGCTGGCTGGCCGACAAGTGGATGGCGGCCGGCGCGTCGCAGAGCAAGGTGCTGCGCACGCTGTTCGGCATCTCGTCGATCATTGCGACCATCGCCATCTTCATGGTGACGCGGATCACGGACCCGGTCGCCGTCGTGGTGCTGCTGTCGGTCACGCTGTTCTTCCTGCGCTGGTGCGGCCTGTTCTGGTGCGTGCCGTCGATCCTCGGCACGCGTGCCCGGGTCGGCTTCCTGGGCGGCACGATGAACCTGGGCGGCAACGTGGCGGGCATCGGCGTGCCGATCGTGGTCGGCCTGATCGTGCAGGCCACCGGCTCGTACTTCATGGCGCTCATGCTGTTCACCGCAGCCGGTGCGGGCCTGTTCGTCTGCTCGACGATGCTGATCGACTACAGCAAGAAGCTGCCGGTCTGATGCCAACCATCCCGACTTCCATCCCATGACCCCTCGCAAACTCATCGGCGTGCTCACGCCGTCCTCGAACACGGCGCTCGAACCGCTGACCAGTGCGATGGTCGCGGCCGTGCCCGGCGTCTCGGCGCATTTCTCGCGCTTCACCGTCACCGAGATCTCGATGCGCGATGCGTCGCTGAACCAGTTCGACGACAGCAAGATCCTCGAGGCCGCGCGGCTGCTGGCCGACGCGCGCGTCGACACCATCTGCTGGAGCGGCACCTCGGCCAGCTGGCTCGGCTTCGAGAAAGACCAGGCGCTGTGCGCGCGCATCACCGAAGCCACCGGCATCCCGGCGACCACCTCGGTGCTGGCGCTCAACGAACTGCTGGCCGCGCAGGGCGCGCGCACGCTGGGGCTGGTGTCGCCGTACGTCGAGGACGTGCAGCGGCGCATCGTCGCCAACTACGCGGGCGTCGGCATCGATTGCGTGGCCGAGCGCCACCTCGACCTGACGGTGAACTTCTCGTTCAGCGAGGTCGAGCCCGACACGCTGCGCCGCATGCTGCGCGAGGTGGCGCAGCAACGCCCCGACGCCATCACCATCATGTGCACCAACCTCAGCGGCGCGCAGCTGGTCGAGGAGATGGAGCGCGAGCTCGGCATCCCGATCTACGACTCGGTGGCCACCGTGGTCTGGCGTGCGCTGAAGACGGTCGGCGTCGCGCCGGGCGCCGTGAAGGGCTGGGGCCGGCTGTTCGACGCGAACGCCTGAGTGTTCGCCACCGTCCCCGACACAGACAGACAGAAAAGCAAAGAAAGACCATGACCTTCCGCGACCTCGATCTCGTGGTGCGCAACGCCCGCGTTGCCACCGCCAGCGACACCTTCGATTCGGACATCGGCATCCGCGATGGCCGCATCGTGCAGCTCGGCCTCGGCCTGCCGCCCGGCCGGCAGGAGATCGACGCCGCCGGGCGCTACGTGACGCCGGGCGGCGTCGATGCCCACTGTCACCTCGACCAGCCGATGGAGCCGCCCGTGCGCATGGCCGACGACTTCGGCTCCGGCACCCGCGCCGCGGCCTGCGGCGGCACGACCACCGTGATTCCGTTCGCGGCGCAGCAGAAGGGCCAGTCGCTGCGCGCCGCCGTGCAGGACTACCACCAGCGCGCCGAGGGCCGCGCCCACGTCGACCACGCCTTTCACCTGATCGTGAGCGACCCGACCGAGGAGGTGCTCAAGCACGAGCTGCCGCAGCTCATCGCCGAGGGCTATACCTCGTTCAAGATCTACATGACCTACGACGATCTGAAGCTGGACGACGGCCAGATCCTCGACGTGCTGTCGGTGGCGAGAGAGCAGGGCGCGATGGCCATGATCCATGCCGAGAACGCCGACTGCATCGAGTGGCTGACCAAGCGGCTCGAAGCCAGCGGGCGCACCGCGCCGCGCTTTCATGCGCATTCGCGGCCGATGCTGGTCGAGCGCGAGGCGACGCACCGCGCCATCGCGCTGTCGGAGCTGGTCGACGTGCCGATCATGATCGTGCACGTGTCGGGGCGCGAAGCCGTCGAGCAGATCCGCTGGGCGCGCGCGCACGGCCTGAGCGTGTTCGCCGAAACCTGTCCGCAGTACCTGTTCCTGACCGCCGAAGACCTGGGCATCGACGACAGCTACCAGGGCGCGCGCTGCGTCTGCAGCCCGCCGCCGCGCAACCGCGAGAACCAGCAGGTGATCTGGAACGGGCTGTCCGACGGGCTGTTCACGATCTTCTCGTCGGACCATGCGCCGTTCCGCTACGACGCGCCCGAGGGCAAAAAGCCCGGCGGCGAAGAGGTGGCGTTCCGCCACATCCCGAACGGCATTCCGGGCATCGAGACGCGGCTGCCGCTTTTGTTCTCGCACGGCGTGCTCGACGGGCGCATCACCATCAACAAGTTCGTCGAGCTGACGTCCACCAACCCCGCCAAGGCCTACGGGCTGCACCCGCGCAAGGGCACGATCGCCGTCGGTGCCGATGCCGACCTCGTGGTCTGGGGCACCACGCCGCGCGCCATCCGCAACGCCGACCTGCACCACGACGTCGACTACACGCCCTACGAGGGCATCGAGGTGAAGGCCTGGCCGGCGCTGACGCTGGCGCGCGGCGAGGTCGTGTGGGACGGCGAACGCTTCCATCCGCGCGCCGGACGCGGAGAATTCCTGCGCCGGGGCGAGCCCACCTTGCTGCCCAGCCGCCGACCCGCCTGAACCTGGAGCCATCGCCATGAACCTGCTGCTCATCAACCCCAACACCTCGCAAAGCGTCTCCGACCTGATCGCGGCCGAGGCCCGGCGCGCGGCCGCGAGCGACACGCACATCGAGGTGCTCACGGCGCCTTTCGGCGTGGCCTACATCGAGACCCGCTTCGAATCGCTGATCGGCGCCTACGCCGCGGCCACGCTCGCGGCCGAGCACCACACGCGGCACGATGCCATCGTGGTCGCGGCCTTCGGCGACCCCGGCATCGACGGCCTGCGCGAGGCGCTCGACATCCCCGTGGTCGGCATGACCGAAGCCGCGCTCATGAGCGCGTGCCTGCTCGGCAAGCGCTTCTCGATCGTCGCGATCTCGCGGCGCATCACAGCCTGGTACCGCGAGTGCGTGCAGGCCAACGGCCTCATCGACCGGCTGGCGAGCATCCGCAGCCTGGACGGTCCGCTCAAGGACATCGGCCACGTGCAGGACGACCACGGCCAGCGGCTGGAGGCCCTGTGCATGTCGGCCATCGAGGACGACGGCGCGGACGTGATCATCATTGCCGGCGCGCCGCTGGCGGGCCTGGCGCGCTCCATCAAGGACCGCATTCCGGTGCCCGTGGTCGACGGCGTGTCGAGCGCCGTGTGCCATGCGCAGACGCTCGTGTCGCTGGCGCCCGCGCCGGCGCGCCTGGGCAGCTTTGCGCCGCCGCCGATCAAGCCGAACCACGGGCTGCCCGAGGCGCTGGCGCGGCTTCTGGCGCGCGACGGCGCACGCGCGCCAGGCTGAGGTCGCGGGCCCCGTGACGCTCTGCAGCCTCGAGGGGGCGTCGATAGAATCGGCGCCGATGCCCACCAAAGCCCCAGCCCGCAAGACCAGCGCGAACGGCGCGACTGGCGCCACCGGCACGACCGGTGCCACCCCTGCCCGCGAACACAGCGTCGACGAGATCGCCGAGAAGATCTCGGCCGCCATCCTGGAACACCGTCTCGCGCCGGGCACGAAGCTGGGCGAAGACCGGCTGGCCACGATCTTCGCGACCAGCCGCGCCAAGGTGCGCGAGGTGCTGGCCCGGCTGGCGCACGAACAGATCGTCGAGCTGGTGCCGCAACGCGGCGCCTTCGTCGCCAAGCCCACCATCGAGCAGGCGCAGGATGTGTTCGAGGCGCGCCGCCTCATCGAGCCCGGCGTGCTGCGCCGCCTCATCCGCACGCTCGACGACACCAAGCGGGAGCGCCTGCAACGCCACATCGAACTCGAGGCCGACGCACGGCGCCGCGACGACAAGCGCGCCATCGTGCGGCTGTCGGGCGAGTTCCATGTGCTGCTGGCCGAGCTGGCCGGCAACTCGGCGCTGGCGCGTTCGATGCGCGAGCTGTCGGTGCTGACCTGCCTGATCATCTCGCTGTACGACGCGCCGACGGCCACCAGCTGCCGCGCCGACGAGCACGAGGAAATCGTCGCCGCCGTGAACCGCGGCGACGCCGCGCGGGCCGAGAAGCTGATGCTGCATCACCTCGACCACATCGAGCAGAGCCTGAAGCTGGACGACAGCGCGGAAGAGGTCGATCTCGAAAGCGTGTTCAGCTGAACCGGAGGAGGTCGGGCAACGGCATGCCCGATGTCCGCAAGGCACAGGCAGACCCATTGCGGGTGCCCAACAAACAAAAAGCCCCAGCAGCTTGGCAGCTGCTGGGGCATCGTTTTGGCGGAGCAGGCGGGATTCGAACCCGCGGAGGGCTATTAACCCTCACACGCTTTCCAGGCGTGCGACTTAAACCGCTCATCCACCGCTCCTGAGCCCACGATTGTAGCGCGGGTTTTCAGCCGTTTTCAGGTCGGGCCAGAGCTTTTACCGGTTTGGATCATGCGCATGGCCGACGAGATCAGCGCGGCCGTCTCGGTCATGTTGCTCGGCACGATGAGCGTGGTCTTCGAGTCGGCGGCCACCTTGCCGTAGGCATCGACGGCGCGCTCGGCCACCTTCAGCTGCACGGCCTGTTCGCCGCCCGGCTGGCGGATGGCGGCGGCCACGCGCTCGATGGCGTCTGCGGTGGCGGTGGCCACGGCCGTGATGGCAGCGGCTTCACCTTGCGCGTTGTTGATCTGCGCCTGCTTCTCGCCCTCGGAGCGGGCAATGAAGGCTTCGCGTTCGCCGGTGGCGATGTTGATCTGTTCCTGGCGTCGGCCTTCCGAGGCCGCGATGAGCGCGCGCTTGCCGCGTTCGGCGGTGATCTGCGCCTGCATGGCCAAGAGGATTTCCTTGGGCGGCGTCAGGTCCTTGATTTCGTAGCGCAGCACCTTCACGCCCCAGTTGAGCGCGGCCTCGTCGATGGCGGCCACGACCTGGGCATTGATCACGTCGCGCTCCTCGAAGGTCTTGTCGAGTTCGAGCTTGCCGATCACGCTGCGCAGCGAGGTCTGTGCGAGCTGGGTCACTGCCACGATGTAGTTCGACGAGCCGTAGCTGGCGCGCATCGGGTCGGTCACCTGGAAGTACAGGATGCCGTCGACCTGCAGCTGCGTGTTGTCGCGCGTGATGCAGATCTGGCTGGGCACGTCGAGCGGGATTTCCTTCAGGCTGTGCTTGTAGGCCACGCGGTCGATGAACGGGATCAGGAAGTTCGGGCCGGGCGTCATGGTGCCGTGGTATTTGCCCAGGCGCTCGCGCACCCATGCGTTCTGCTGCGGCACGAACTTGACCGACTGGCTGATGAAGATGATCGCGATGACCAGGATGATGAGAGGAACTGAAAATTCCATGGTGTTGCTTCCTTTTCGAATGCGTTTTTCTGACTGACCGATTGAACTGTTAGATCTGCTAGATCTTGTCGACCACGAGGCGGCTGCCGACCACCTCGACCACGCGGTGTTCGCCGGTGGAGGGCGCATGGCCCGCGCGCAGCACGACGGTCCATTGCGAGCCGCGGTAGCGCACGGTGGCGGTGCCGTCGGGGTTCCAGGCATCGACGTACACGCTCTCGCCGATATCCAGGTTGAGGTCGCGGTTGGCCTCGCTGGAGGGCTCGGCAGGGCGGTTGCGGCGGATCAGGTACCAGGTCACGACCGCGCCCACGCCGACCACGGCGGCCACCAGCAGCTGCGTGACGAGGTTGAAGCCCAGGTGCGCGGCGATGGCTGCGGCGGCGAAGCCGGCGGCCAGCAGCAGCAGGTACACCGTGCCGGACAACAACTCGGCCACGATGGCCGCGCCTGCGATCAACCACCAGAAGGTGGGATTTCCCATGGCAACTCCTCTCTTCTTTTGTTACTTGGACCTTCGCCATTCTGCGGCATGGCGCGCCATGCGCCTGTGTCGCGTAGGGATATGGCGCCCGCCGGGGCCGTCCCGGCCGGCGCACCCCACGGGGCTTGCAGGCGCCCGACGCAATCCGTCATCCGAATTCCGTACACTTCGCGCCTCGCTCATTGCCTGTCTGACTGCCTGTCCGGAGCCCCGCTCATGAAATTTCGCTTTCCCATCGTCATCATCGACGAGGACTTCCGCTCCGAAAACACTTCGGGCCTCGGCATCCGCGCGCTCGCGCAGGCCTTCGAAAGTGAGGGCTTCGAGGTGCTGGGCGTCACGAGCTACGGCGACCTGAGCCAGTTCGCGCAGCAGCAAAGCCGCGCCAGCGCCTTCATCCTGTCGATCGACGACGAAGAGTTCTCGGTCGGCCCCGACCTCGACCCGGCCGTGCTGAGCCTGCGCAGCTTCATCGGCGAGGTGCGTCGCAAGAACGCCGACGTGCCGATCTACATCTACGGCGAGACCAAGACCTCGCGCCACATCCCGAACGACATCCTGCGCGAGCTGCACGGCTTCATCCACATGTTCGAGGACACCCCCGAATTCGTGGCGCGCCACATCATCCGCGAGGCCAAGAGCTACCTGGAAGGCGTGCAGCCGCCGTTCTTCAAGGCGCTGATCGACTACGCCGAAGACGGTTCGTACTCGTGGCACTGCCCGGGCCACTCGGGCGGCGTGGCGTTCCTGAAGAGCCCTGTGGGCCAGATGTTCCACCAGTTCTTCGGCGAGAACATGCTGCGCGCCGACGTCTGCAACGCGGTGGAAGAACTGGGCCAGCTGCTCGACCACACCGGCCCGGTGGCGGCCAGCGAGCGCAATGCGGCGCGCATCTTCAATGCCGACCACTGCTTCTTCGTGACCAACGGCACCAGCACCAGCAACAAGATGGTGTGGCACCACACGGTGGCGCCCGACGACGTGGTGGTGGTCGACCGCAACTGCCACAAGTCGATCCTGCACGCGATCATCATGACCGGCGCGATTCCGGTGTTCATGAAGCCCACGCGCAACCACTTCGGCATCATCGGCCCCATTCCGAAGAGCGAGTTCGAGCAGAGCGCCATCAAGGCCAAGATCAAGGCCAACCCGCTGCTGGCCGACGTCGATCCGAACAAGGTCAAGCCGCGCGTGATGACGCTCACGCAGTCGACCTACGACGGCGTGATCTACAACACCGAGACCATCAAGAACATGCTCGACGGCTACGTCGACACCTTGCACTTCGATGAAGCCTGGCTGCCGCACGCCGCCTTCCACCCGTTCTACGGCGCCTACCACGCGATGGGCAAGCGCCGCGTGCGCCCGAAGGAGTCGCTGGTGTTCGCCACGCAGTCGACGCACAAGCTGCTGGCCGGCATCAGCCAGGCCAGCCACGTGCTGGTGCAGGACTCGCAGAACCGTGCGCTGGACCGCGACCTCTTCAACGAGGCCTACCTGATGCACTCGTCGACCAGCCCGCAGTACGCGATCATCGCCAGCTGCGACGTGGCCGCCGCCATGATGGAGCCGCCCGGCGGCACCGCGCTGGTGGAGGAGAGCATCCTGGAAGCGCTCGATTTCCGCCGCGCCATGCGCAAGGTCGAGGAAGAGTTCGGCAAGGATGAGTGGTGGTTCAAGGTCTGGGGCCCCGAGAAGCTCGTCGACGAAGGCATTGGCCGCGCCGAAGACTGGATCATGCACGGCGAGAAGAACGGCAAGCCCAAGAGCAAGAAGTCGCCGCGCAACTGGCACGGCTTCGGCGAGCTGGCCGACGGCTTCAACATGCTCGACCCGATCAAGTCGACCATCGTCACGCCGGGCCTGGACCTGGAAGGCAATTTTGCCGAGACCGGCATCCCCGCCAGCGTGGTGACCAAGTTCCTGGCCGAGCACGGCGTGATCGTGGAGAAGACGGGCCTGTACAGCTTCTTCATCATGTTCACCATCGGCATCACCAAGGGCCGCTGGAACACGCTGCTCACGGCGCTGCAGCAATTCAAGGACGACTACGCGCGCAACCAGCCGATGTGGCGCATCCTGCCCGAGTTCTGCCAGCAGCACCCGGGCTACGAGCGCCTGGGCCTGCGCGACCTGTGCCAGCACATCCACCAGCTGTACGCGCGCTACGACGTGGCGCGCCTCACGACCGAGATGTACCTGAGCGACCTGACGCCGGCCATGAAGCCCAGCGACGCCTTCGCCCACATCGCGCACCGCAAGACCGAGCGCGTGGAGATCGACGAGCTCGAAGGCCGCATTACCACCAGCCTGATCACGCCGTACCCGCCGGGCATTCCGCTGCTGATTCCGGGCGAGGTGTTCAACAAGAAGATCGTCGACTACCTGAAGTTCTCGCGCGAGTTCAACCTGCAGTGCCCGGGCTTCGAGACCGACATCCACGGCCTGGTGGCGCGCATCGACGAGACGGGCAAGAAGCGGTACTACGCGGACTGCGTGCGTCAGGCAAGTTGAGAAAGGGACGTGCCCCGGTGAGGGGCACGGTCTGCGAAGGCGGGGCTAGCCTTCGCGCATCCGCATGAAGCGGGCGAATTTCGGCAACCCGCTCGGGTGCGTGCCGTTGTAGCGGTAGGTGACCAGGCTGCCGATCGGCGGCGGCTGGTCGCGCTCGGCGTCGGTCAGGCCGGTGCCGAGCCGGAAGCGCTGGCCGTCGGGCATCTCGACCATCAGCGCGCCGAGCCGGCCGTGGTGCTTGCCCTTGCCGGGCAGGTGCGCGACCACGCGGGCCTCGGCGTCTTCGAAGGGCTTGACCTTGAGCAGGTCGTTGTTGCGCTCGCCGCGGTACATCGATGCGCCCCGGTGCAGCATCAGGCCTTCGCCGCCCATCTTCACGGTCTTGTCGAGCAGCGCCTGCAGGTCCTCGTGCGTGGTGGCGGGCTGCTGCGGCACGGGCACCACCCAGGGCGCGTCGGTGATCGGCAGCAGCTTGCGCAACACTGCAAGGCGCGTGTTGAAGTCGCCGCCCTGGGCCGGGAGGTCGAACACCATGAAGCGGATTTCTTGCCAGGCGGTGTCGTTGGGCGTCTGGCTGCGCACGGTGGACATCGTGTGGTTGAAGCGGCCACGCCCCGCCCACAGTTCGCCGTCCAGCGGCTGCTTGGGCAACGAGGCGGTGAACCAGATGGGCGCCACGACAGGTTCGCCGCCGCGGGTCCAGAGCTTCTGGCCGTCCCAGTAGCCGCGCACGCCGTCGAACTTCTCGCTGACCCAGTAGCCCGCGAGCGACATGCCAGGGCGGTACACCTCGGCCAGCATCAGGGCGGGCGCGGCGGCGCGTGCGAACACGGCACGGCCGGGGAGGGCCGCGCCCAGTCCCGCAAGCAGGAGGAGGGTGCGTCGGTTCAACACGATGGCAGGCGCCGGGAGCCGAGAGGAGAAATTACTCCGCCATGCCTCCGACCACGTTGCTGAAGCCGCCGTCCACGTAGGTGATCTCGGCGGTCACGCCGCTGGCGAGGTCGCTCAGCAGGAAGGCAGCCACGTTGCCGACTTCTTCGATGGTCACGTTGCGGCGGATCGGCGAGGCGTCGGCCACGGCCGTGAGGATCTTGCTGAAGCTCTTGATGCCGCTGGCGGCGAGCGTCTTGATGGGGCCGGCGCTGATGCCGTTCACGCGCATGCCCTTCGGGCCGAGCGAGGCGGCGGTGTAGCGCACCGACGCCTCGAGCGAGGCCTTGGCCAGGCCCATGGTGTTGTAGTTGGGCAGCGCGCGTTCGGCGCCCAGGTAGGTCAGCGTGAGCAGGGCCGACTTGTCGTTGAGGTAGGGCAGGGCCGCCTTGGCCATGGCCGGAAAACTGTACGCACTGATGTCGTGCGCGATCTTGAAGCCTTCGCGCGAGAGGCCTTCCAGGAAGTCGCCGGCGATCGATTCGCGCGTGGCGAAGCCGATGCTGTGCACGAAGCCGTCGAAGGTGGGCCAGGTCTGGGCGAGGTCGGTGAAGAGCTTGTCGATCTGCGCGTCGTCGCCCACGTCGCAGTCGAAAATCAGTTTCGAGCCGAAGTCTGCGGCATATTCGGTGATACGGTCCTTGAATCGCTCGCCGACATAACTGAAGGCGAGTTCCGCGCCCTGGTCGTGACAGGCCTTGGCAATGCCATATGCAATGGAGCGATTGCTCAACACACCGGTGATCAACAGTTTCTTGCCGGAAAGAAAGCCCATGAAGTTGCCTCGTGAAAATCTTGGGCAGAATTCTCGCATGCGAGGTTGGCTGCTCTGGATGTTGGCGCTCCTGGCGCTGCCCTCGTGGGCGGCGCACGGGCTGGGCATGGGTTACGAGCCCAAGTACCCGGCGTCGTTCACGCACTTCGACTACGTGAACCCCAACGCGCCCAAGGGCGGCGACCTGACCCTGTCGGCCGCCGGCAGCTTCGACAAGCTCAACCCCTTCACCTTGCGCGGCGTGCCCCCGGTGGGCATGGGCTACAGCGCCAACGGCTTCGTGTTCTCCGAGTACGGCCTGCTCTTCGACTCGCTGACCACGCCGAGCGAGGACGAGCCCTTCTCGCAGTACGGCCTGCTGGCCGAAGACATCCAGCTCGCGCCCGACCGCTTGAGCGTCACGTTCCGGCTGAACCCCAAGGCGCGGTTTTCCGACGGCTCGCCGGTGTTGGCGAAAGACGTGAAGTACTCCTTCGACACCCTGCGCAGCAAGGCCGCCGGACCAACCTTCCGCTCGTACTGGGCCGACATCAAGGAGGCCGTGGTGACGGGCGAGCGCACCATCCGCTTCGACTTCGTGCGCCAGAATGCCGAACTGCACATGATCATCGGCGGGCTGCCGGTGTTCTCCAGCGCCTGGGGCAAGGGCAAGCCCTTCGACCAGATCGTGACCGAGGCGCCGATCGCGAGCGGGCCGTACGTGGTGGACAGGGTCGATTTCGGCAAGTTCATCTCCTACCGCCGGCGCCCGGACTACTGGGCCGCCAACCTGCCGGTGCGCAAGGGGATGTTCAACTACGATACGGTGTCGTACCAGTATTTCAAGGACTCGCTCGGCGAGGAAGAGTCGCTCAAGGCCGGCGCGCTCGACGCGATGGAAGAGCGCTCGATCATCGCGTGGGTGCGCCGCTACAAGGGCCGCCGCTTCGACTCCGGCGAGCTGGTCAAGGAAGAGATCGCGCATCGCCGCTTCACCGGCATGCAGGGCCTGGCGCCCAACCTGCGGCAGCCCCGCTTCGCCGACATGCGCGTGCGCAGGGCGCTGGCGCTGGCCTTCGACTTCGACTGGCTCAACGCCCACCTGTTCTATGGCCGCCGCGGGCGCACCCAGAGCTACTTCCAGAACAGCGACGACCTCATGGCCCAGCCCGAGGTCAGCCCCGAGGAGCAGGCGCTGATCGACAAGCTCAAGACCCGGCAACGCTACCTCGACAACACCAAGGGCGAGCTGCCGCGTCCCGACAGCAGCGGCGACACCGCCGAAGGCCTGCGGCGCAATCTCGTGAAGGCGCAGGAGTTGCTCAAGGAGGCCGGCTGGACCTACCGCGACGGCGCGCTGCGCGACAAGGCCGGCACGCCGTTCGTGATCACCATCGACATCGCCGACCGCAGCTCGGGCGTGGTGCTCGCACCGTATGCGCGCAACCTCGGCAAGCTGGGCATCCGGCTGGACTACCGCCTGCGCGACCCGAGCCTGCTGAAGAAGAAGCTGGACGACTTCGATTTCGACATGGCCATCAGCCTCGTCGGTGGCTCGTCGAGCCCGGGCAACGAGCTGTACGACGACTTCGGCTCGAAATCGGCGAGCGAGAAGGGCAGCCAGAACCTGAGCGGCATCAGCGACCCGGTGGTCGACGAGATCGTCGAGGTGATCGTCAACAGCCACGACCGCGCCTCGCTCGCGGCGGCCGCGCGGCTGCTGGACCGCTACTTGCTCCACCAGCACTACATGACCCCGATGTACTACGGCAAGCAGTATTTCATTGCCCACAAGCGAAAGCTGCGTCGCCCGGACGCGCCCTTGCCGCAACGCCTGCTGGCGGGGTCGGCGATGCTGACGATGTGGTGGATCGACCCGAGCGTCAAGTAGAAGAACACGCATGGCCGCCTACCTGATCCGACGCCTCCTGCTGATCGTTCCCACGCTGTTCGGCGTGCTGCTGCTCAACTTCGCCATCGTGCAGTTCGTGCCCGGCGGCCCGGCCGAGCAGCTGCTCTCGCAACTCACCAACAAGGAAAACCGCATCTCGGGCGGCCCCACCGGCCGCACGCTCGACGCCAAGCAGGTGGCCGAGATCAAGGCGCTCTACGGTTTCGACAAGCCGGCCCCGGAGCGCTTCTGGCAGATGCTCAAGCAGTTCGCCCGCTTCGACCTGGGCAAGAGCTTCTTCCAGAGCAAGGACGTGTGGCAGCTCATCAAGGAGAAGCTGCCGGTGTCGATCAGCCTGGGGCTGTGGACCTTCTTCATCAGCTACCTGATCGCGGTGCCGCTCGGGGTGGCCAAGGCCGTGCGCGCGGGCTCGCGCTTCGACTTCTTCACGACGCTGCTGGTGCTCGTCGGCTACGCCATTCCGGGCTTCGTGCTGGGCGTGGCGCTGCTGGTGATCTTCGGCGGCCAGCTGCAGTGGTTCCCGCTGCGCGGGCTGACCTCGCCGAACTGGGAGTCGCTGAGCTGGGGTGCGCGCATCGTCGACTACCTGTGGCACATCACCTTGCCGGTGACGGCCATGGTGCTGGGCAGCTTCGCGATCACCGCGATGCTCACCAAGAACTCCTTCCTCGAGGAAATCCGCAAGCAGTACGTGCTGACGGCGCGCGCCAAGGGGCTGGCCGAGCGGCAGGTGCTGTGGAAGCACGTGTTCCGCAATGCGCTGATCCCGATCATCACGGGCTTTCCGACCGCCTTCATCGGCGCCTTCTTCTCGGGCGCGCTGCTGATCGAGACGCTGTTCTCGCTCGACGGCATGGGCCTGCTGAGCTACGAGAGCGTGCTGCGGCGCGACTACCCGGTGTTCCTGGGCACGCTCTATCTGTTCACGCTGATCGGGCTGGTGACCAAGCTCATCTCCGATCTTTGCTACGTCTGGGTCGATCCGAGGGTGAAGTTTGACTGAAGCCGCCGCCGTGTCCGTGAGCCCCGGGCGCCGTGCCTGGCGCCGTTTCCGCCGCAACCCGCTGGGGTTCTGGAGCCTGGTCGTCTTCTCGGCGCTGGTGGTGCTGAGCCTGTTCGCGGACGTGCTCTCCACCGACAAGCCGCTGGTGGTGCGCTACGAAGGCCGGACCTACTTCCCCGTGCTGCGCGACTATTCCGAGAAGACCTTCGGCGGCGACTTCGAAACGCCGGCCGACTACCTCGACCCCTTCATCGAGCAGCGCATCACGCAGGGCGACAACTGGGCGCTGTATGCGCCCAACCGCTACGGCCCGGCCACGCTCAACTATTTCTCGAAGCCGCCGAACCCCGCCGCGCCCTCGCACGCGAACCTGCTGGGCACCGACGAACGCGGGCGCGACCTGCTGGCCCAGCTGATCTACGGCTTTCGCGTGAGCGTGCTGTTCGCGCTGGCGCTCACGGTGGTCGGCGTGGTGCTGGGCATCGCGACCGGCGCCGTGCAGGGCTTCTTCGGCGGCAAGATCGACCTGACCTTCCAGCGCCTGATCGAGATCTGGAGCGCGATGCCCGAGCTGTACCTGCTGATCATCTTCAGCGCGATCTTCACGCCGAGCGTGTCGCTGCTGCTGATCCTGCTGAGCCTGTTCGGCTGGATGGGGCTGTCGGACTACGTGCGCGCCGAGTTCCTGCGCAACCGCCAGATGGACTACGTGCGCGCCGCGCGCGCGCTCGGCGTGGGCAACCTGCAGATCATGTGGCGCCACATCCTGCCCAACAGCATGGTGCCGGTCGTCACCTTCTTGCCGTTCCGCATGAGCGCGGCCATCCTGGCACTGACTTCGCTCGACTTTCTCGGACTGGGCGTTCCGCCCGGCACGCCCTCGCTCGGCGAATTGCTGAGCCAGGGCAAGGGCAACATCGATGCGTGGTGGATTTCGCTGTCCACCTTCTGCGTGCTGGTCGTCACGCTGATGCTGCTGACCTTCATGGGCGACGCGCTGCGCGATGCGCTCGACCCCCGCAAGGCCGACAAATGACGACGATGCGCGACACGACGAAGAACCAGCCCTTGCTCGACGTGAAGGGGCTGCGCGTCGCCTTCGGCGGCAAGCCGGTGGTGCATGGCATCGACCTGCAGATTGCGGCCGGCGAAAAACTCGCGCTGGTCGGCGAGTCGGGCTCGGGCAAGACGGTCACGGCGCTGTCGCTGCTGCGGCTGGTGCAGAACGCCGACCTTGACGGGGTGGCGACCCTGTCGGGGTCGCAGGAACGGCGCGGTGCGCGCGACCTGCTGTCCATTCCGGAGCGCGAGCTGCGCGGCATCCGCGGCAAGGAGATCGCGATGATCTTCCAGGAGCCGATGACCGCGCTCAATGCGCTGTACACCGTGGGCGACCAGATCGCCGAGGTGCTCGAGTTGCACGAAGGGCTGTCGGCCCGCGCCGCGCAGGAAGCGGCCGTGCAGCTGCTGGCCGACACCGGCATTCCCGAACCGGCGCGGCGGGCGAGGGCGTTCCCGCACCAGCTCTCGGGCGGGCAGCGCCAGCGCGCCATGATCGCGATGGCCCTGGCCTGCAAGCCGCGCCTGCTGCTGGCCGATGAGCCGACCACCGCGCTCGACGTCACGGTGCGCGCGCAGATCCTCGAGCTGCTGGCCGAGCTGCAGCGCAAGTACGGCATGGCCGTGCTGCTCATCACCCACGACCTGAACCTGGTGCGCCGTTTTGCCGACCGCGTGGCGGTGATGGAGCGCGGCCACATCGTCGAGCATGGCCCGGTGGGCACGGTGTTCGAGGCGCCGCAGCATGCCTACACCCGCAAGCTGATCGACAGCCATCCGGCGCGCGACGTGGCCGAGGCGGCTGCCGATGGTGCGGCGCCGCCGGTGCTGGAGGCCCGGGCGCTGCGCGTGAGCTATCCGGTGTCGCGTCCCGGCTTCGCGGGCTGGTTCCGCAAGGGCGAGTTCGTCGCCGTGCAAGGCGCCGATTTCCGGATCGCACCGGGCGAAACGCTGGGCGTGGTCGGCGAATCGGGCTCGGGCAAATCGACGCTGGCGCTGGCCGCGCTCGGCCTGCTCAAGCACCGGGGCGAATTGCAGGTGATGGGGAAGGGCTGGGCGGTGGACCGCGCCTCCGACCTGGCGCTGCGCCGCACGATGCAGGTGGTGTTCCAGGACCCGTTCTCGTCGCTGTCGCCGCGCATGACGGTCGAGCAGATCGTGGGCGAGGGGCTGCGCGTGCATGCGCCCGAGCTTGATGCCGCGGCCCGTCGGGCGCGCGCGCTCACGGCGTTGGCCGACGTGGGGCTGGGCGAGGCGCAGTTTCCCGCGCTGCTCGACCGCTATCCGCACGAGTTTTCGGGCGGGCAGCGCCAGCGGCTGGCGATCGCCCGGGCGCTGATCGTCGATCCACGGCTGCTGGTGCTCGACGAGCCCACCAGCGCGCTCGACGTGACCATCCAGAAGCAGGTGCTCGGCCTGCTGCAGCGGCTGCAGCGCGAGCGGGGGCTGAGCTACCTCCTGATCACGCACGACGTCGAGGTGATCCGCGCCATGGCGCACCAGGTCATCGTGATGAAGGACGGCGCGATCCTCGAATCCGGGCCAGCCCTGCGCGTCCTCGACGCCCCCGAGCATCCCTACACACAGAAGCTGGTGGCGGCGGCGCTGCTGGAATAAAAAACGGAGACGGGTAGAAATGTCGAATATCGGACACGACCGGCGCGGTGCCTGGCGCGCGGCACTGGCCTGCATGGTCACGCTGGCGGTGGCCATGGGCCTGGGGCGCTTCGCCTTCACGCCCATGCTGCCCATCATGCTGAGCGAGGGAAAGCTCGAGCTGGCCGGCGGCGGTTTGCTGGCGTCTCTTAATTACCTGGGCTATTTCTTCGGCGCGGTCAGCTGCGCGGCCATCGGCATCAAAGCGTCGAGCATGGTGCGCGGCGGGCTGATGGCCACGGCGGCCCTGTTGGTCGGCATGGGGCTGCTGCACAGCTTCGTCGGCTGGGGCGTGCTGCGCGCGGCGGCCGGAGTGATGAGCGCCTGGGTCTTCGTGTTCGCCTCGGGCTGGGGGCTGCGCCGGCTGGCCGAGACGAACGCGCCCACGCTGGCCGGCGTGATCTACACGGGGCCGGGCATCGGGATCGCCATGACCGGCCTGCTGGGCGGGGCGCTCGGCCGCTGGGGTTCGGAGGCGGGTTGGATCGGTCTCGGGTTGCTGGCCGTGGTGCTGATCGCTGTGATCTGGCGGGTGTTCGATGACGGCGAGCCCGGCTGTTGCAGCGGGTAGTGCTTCGGGATCGGCGTCAGCGCGCAGCGATGCGATCTGGCTGGTCGTGCTCTATGGGCTGGCAGGCTTTGGTTACATCATTACCGCCACCTTCCTGCCCGTGATCGCCCGGCAGGCGCTGCCGGGATCGCCGTGGCCGGATTTCTTCTGGCCGCTGTTCGGTGCGGCCATCATTCCGGGCGCATTGATCGGCGCCCGTGCCCCGGTGCATTGGGACAACCGGCTGCTGCTGGCCGCCGCTTATGCATTGCAGGCGCTCGGCGTCGTTTTTTCGGTGGCTTGGCCGACCATTGCGGGTTTTGCGCTGGGCAGCCTGCTGCTCGGCATGCCTTTCACCGCCATCACGCTTTTCGCCATGCGGGAAGCCCGACGGCTGCGCGGGAATGCCGCGGCCGGGCTGATCGGCTATGCCACGGCGTCCTACGGGGTGGGGCAGATCATCGGGCCGCTGTTTGCGGCGCCATTGGCCCAGCGCACCGGTTCTTTCGAGCTGCCCTTGCTGGTGGCGGCGGCCGCATTGGCCCTGGGCGCGGTGCTGTTTGCCGTGGTCTGGTCGAAATACCGGCGCCCTGTGGCCGCCTGAATACCGATGTCCTTCATTTATGCACGCGAATAGCATATAATTCGAGGCTCACGACCAAACGGGCGGGTACCAACCGCCCGTTTTTTTTGGTCTATGCATTCTCAAGCAGCAATTATTTGGCGTCGTGGCATCCGTGGTGGGCGGGTGCTGCGGCTTGGGCATTGATTCAGAAGGCGCTTTCAAACACGTGGCATTGCAGCAAACAGTAGAACAAACCGTGGCCGGTCTCGGCTACGACCTGGTCGAGGTCGAACGCTCGGCCGGTGGATTGCTGCGCGTGACGATTGATTTGCCCTGGACGCCCCCCACCTCTGAAGATGTGGCGGCCGGCGTGCCCGAACCCTTCGTGACGGTGGAAGACTGCGAGAAGGTCACGCGCCAGCTGCAATTCGCGCTGGAAGTCGATGCGGTCGATTACAAGCGGCTCGAGGTCTCCTCGCCCGGTATCGATCGCCCCTTGCGCAATGAACAGGATTTCGAGCGATTCGTGGGCGCGGTGATCGACATCACCCTCAAGGCTCCCATGGGTGCTGCCGCGGCGGGCCAGGTGTCGGCCAATCGCAAGAAGTTTCGCGGCACGCTGGAGCGTGCTGAAGGCGGTTCGGGTTGGCAGATCGTCTGGAGCGATGCGCCCGAGACCAAGCCGGGTCAAAAAGTGAGCAAGAAGCGCGCGCCTGCACCGTTGCATGCGCTGGGCTTCGTATTGGACGAGCTGCGCGATGCGCGGCTCGCGCCGATTGTGGATTTCAAGGGCCGCAAGGCCAAAACCCAACCGGGTTTTTCGGATATTGACGACGGAACGAACGTTCCGGACTGAACAAGAGGAGTGGTGGCATGAATCGCGAAATGTTGATGTTGGTGGATGCGATCTCGCGCGAGAAGAACGTCGAGCGCGACGTGGTCTTCGGCGCGGTCGAATCCGCACTGGCGCAAGCCACCAAGAAGCTCCATCAGGGTGACGTGGATATCCGCGTGGCGGTCGATCGCGACAGCGGCGACTACGAGACTTTCCGCCGCTGGCACGTCGTTCCCGATGAAGCCGGCCTGCAACTGCCCGACCAGGAGATCCTGCTCTTCGAGGCTCGTGAGGAGATGCCCGACATCGAGGTCGACGAATACATCGAGGAATCCGTCGATTCGGTGCCGATCGGGCGCATCGGTGCCATGGCTGCCAAGCAGGTGATCCTGCAGAAGATCCGCGACGCCGAGCGCGAGATGCTGCTCAACGACTTCATGTCGCGCGGCGACAAGATCTTCGTGGGCACCGTCAAGCGCCTGGACAAGGGCGACATCATCGTGGAAGCCGGGCGCGTCGAAGGCCGCCTGCGCCGCAGCGAAATGATCGCCAAGGAAAACCTGCGCAATGGCGACCGCGTGCGGGCCATGATCATGGAGGTCGACCTGACGCTGCGCGGCGCGCCGATCATCCTGTCGCGCTCGGCCCCCGAGTTCATGATCGAGCTGTTCCGCCAGGAAGTGCCCGAGATCGAACAAGGCCTGCTCGAAATCAAGAGCTGCGCCCGCGACCCCGGTTCGCGCGCCAAGATCGCCGTGCTCTCGCACGACAAGCGTGTCGACCCGATCGGCACCTGCGTCGGCGTGCGCGGCACCCGCGTCAACGCCGTCACGAACGAACTCGCCGGCGAGCGCGTGGACATCGTGCTGTGGAGCGAAGATCCGGCCCAGTTCGTGATCGGCGCCTTGGCGCCGGCGAATGTCTCGTCGATCGTGGTCGACGAAGAAAAACACGCCATGGACGTGGTGGTGGACGAGGAAAACCTCGCGATCGCCATCGGCCGCGGCGGCCAGAACGTGCGCCTGGCTTCCGACCTCACCGGTTGGAAGATCAACATCATGGACGCGAACGAGTCGGCCCAGAAGCAGGCGACCGAGACCGATGCCAGCCGCAAGCTCTTCATGGAAAAGCTCGATGTCGACGAGGAAATCGCCGACATCCTGATTTCGGAAGGTTTCAACAGCCTCGAGGAGGTGGCCTACGTGCCGATCTCCGAGATGCTTGAGATCGAGGCCTTCGACGAAGACACCATCAATGAGCTGCGCGCCCGTGCAAAGGATGCGCTGCTGACCATGGAAATCGCCAAGGAAGAAGGTGTCGAAACCGTCTCGCAGAACCTGCGCGACCTCGAAGGCCTCAATCCCGACCTGATTCCGCAGCTGGCTGAAGCGGGTGTGAACACCCGTGACGACCTGGCCGACCTCGCGGTCGATGAACTCACCGAAATCACCGGCCTGAGCGCCGATGACGCCAAAGCCCTCATCTTGAAAGCCCGCGAACATTGGTTCGCCGGCCAAGAGTGACGGTATGGAGGCACGAAAGCAATATGTCCAGTACCACTGTCGCCGAGTTCGCGAACGAGCTCAAGAAGACTCCCGAAACCTTGCTTGACCAGCTCAAGAGCGCAGGCGTGCCCAAAGCGGCCGCCACCGATGCACTCACGGAGGCCGACAAGCAGCGCTTGCTCGGCTTCCTGAAGGCCAGCCACGGCACGGCCGAGCCCGAGCGCAAGAAGATCACGCTGACCAAGAAGTCGACCAGCGAGATCAAGCAGGCCGACGCCACCGGTCGCGCCCGCACCATCCAGGTCGAAGTGCGCAAGAAGCGCACCTTCATCCAGCGTGATGAGGGCCACCCGGCCACGGCCGAAGGCGCGCAGCAGCAGGCGGCCGAAACGTCCGCCGCACCAGCCGCGCCCCAGATCGACGAAGCCGAACTGGCCCGCCGCGAGGAAGACGCACGCCGACAGGCCGAGCTGATCCGCCGCCAGGAAGAAGAGCTGGCCGAGAAGCGTCGCCAGCGCGAAGAAACCGAAGCCCGCGAACGCGAGCAGGCCGAAAAGGCCGAGCGCGCCGAACAGGCCGAACAGGAAGCTGCGCGCATCGCCGCCGAGAAGAAGGCCGCTGAAGCCGCCGCCGCCTCGGCCAAGGAAGCCGCGAAGCAGCCGGTGGCTGCCCCGGCCGCACCGGCCGCTGTGGCCGCCGCTGCTGCGGCTGCAGAGACCGCTGCCGTTGCCGAAAAGCAGGCTGCCGACACGAAGCTGGCCGCACAGAACGCCGCCACGCAGGCCAAGGAAGACGCCAAGGCCAAGGCTGCCGCCGAATCGAAGGCCCGTGCCGACGAAGAGGCCGCCCGCGCCAAGGACCTCGACGAGCGTCGCCGCAAGGCCCTGGCCGAAGCCGAAGCCATCCGCGCCATGATGAACGCACCGGCTCGCGTGCTGGTGCCGCACAAGGCGCCCGAGAAGCCGCAGCCTGAAAAGTCGACGGTCAAGGGCACGCTGCACAAGCCGGCCACGCCGCCGGGCCGTCCAGGCGCCCCTGCGGCCCCTGGCGCTGCAGCGCCCGCCGCTGCCGGTGCCGGCAAGGAAGTCAAGTCCGCCAAGCTCTCGTCGAGCTGGGCCGGCGATCCTGCCAAGAAGAAGGAAATCAAGACCCGCGGCGATGCCAGCGGCGGTGTCAGCCGCGGCAACTGGCGCGGAGGCCCGCGTGGCCGTCGTGGCAACGACCGTGGCGGTCATGACGAGCAGCACGCGCCGGCCGCACCGGTCGAGGCGCGCGTGCTCGAAGTGCACGTGCCCGAGACCATCACGGTCGCCGAGCTCGCGCACAAGATGGCCGTGAAGGCGCAGGAAGTCATCAAGCAATTGATGAAGCTGGGCATGATGGCGACCATCAACCAGTCGCTCGACCAGGACACCGCGATGATCATCGTGGAGGAAATGGGCCACAACGCGGTGGTTGCCGCGCTGGACGACCCCGAAGCCTTCACCGACGAGGACGTGTCGGCGCAACAGGCCGAAGCCCTGCCGCGCGCACCGGTCGTGACCGTCATGGGTCACGTCGACCACGGCAAGACCTCGCTGCTGGACTACATCCGCCGCGCCAAGGTCGCCGCGGGCGAAGCCGGCGGCATCACGCAGCACATTGGTGCCTACCACGTCGAAACCGAACGCGGCATGGTGTCGTTCCTCGATACCCCGGGTCACGAGGCGTTCACCGCCATGCGTGCCCGCGGTGCGCAGGCCACCGACATCGTGATCCTGGTGGTGGCGGCCGATGACGGCGTCATGCCCCAGACCAAGGAAGCCATCAAGCACGCGAAGGCGGCGGGTGTGCCGATCGTGGTTGCGATCAACAAGGTGGACAAGCCTGACGCCAACCTGGACCGCGTGAAGCAGGAACTGGTGGCCGAAGAGGTCGTGCCAGAAGAGTACGGCGGCGACGTGCCGTTCGTGCCGGTGTCGGCCAAGACCGGCCAGGGCATCGACGACCTGCTCGAGCAGGTGCTGCTGCAAGCCGAAGTGCTGGAACTCAAGGCGCCGGTGGATGCCGCCGCCAAGGGCCTGGTCATCGAAGCCCAGCTCGACAAGGGCCGCGGCCCGGTCGCCACCGTGCTGGTTCAGTCCGGCACGCTCAAGACCGGCGACGTGGTGCTGGCGGGTTCCACCTACGGCCGCGTGCGCGCCATGCTGGACGAAGACGGCAAGGCCACCAAGTCGGCAGGTCCGTCGATCCCGGTCGAGATTCAGGGTCTGACCGAAGTGCCGCAAGCGGGCGACGAGTTCATGGTGATGGCCGACGAGCGCCGTGCGCGCGAAATCGCCACCTACCGCGCCGGCAAGTTCCGCAACACCAAGCTGGCCAAGGCGCAAGCCGCGAACCTGCAGAACATGTTCACCGACCTGTCGGCGGGCGAAGTGCAGACGCTGCGCATCATCATCAAGGCCGACGTGCAGGGCTCGCAGGAAGCACTGGCCCAGTCGCTGCTCAAGCTGGCGACCGAAGAAGTCAAGGTGCAGATCGTGTACGCCGGCGTCGGCGGCATCAGCGAAAGCGACATCAACCTCGCGATCGCGTCGAAGGCGGTGGTCATCGGCTTCAACGTGCGGGCCGATGCCGGTGCGCGCAAGCTGGCCGAAGGCAATGGCGTGCAGCTGAACTACTACAGCATCATTTACGACGCCGTCGACGAGATCAAGGTCGCGATGTCGGGCATGCTGGCACCGGAGCGCCGCGAAGAGATCATCGGCTCGGCCGAGATCCGCACGGTGTTCGTGGCCTCGAAGATCGGCACCGTGGCCGGCTCGTACGTCACTTCGGGCTCGGTCAACCGCAGTGCGCATTTCCGCCTGCTGCGCGACAACGTGGTGATCTACACCGGCGAAGTCGACTCGATCAAGCGCATGAAGGACGATGTCCGCGAAGTCCGCGAAGGTTTTGAGTGCGGTATCAAGCTCAAGAACTACAACGACATCAAGGAAGGCGATCAGCTCGAATTCTTCGAGATCAAGGAAATCGCCCGGACGCTGTAAGCGTTCGACGCGAAAGAGTCCATGCCGAAAAGAAAAGCAGCCGCACCCAACCGCGCGTTCAAGGTCGCCGACCAGATCCAGCGCGATCTGACGGAGCTGATCGCGCGCGAGTTGAAGGACCCGCGCGTGGGCATGGTCACGATCCAGGCGGTCGAGGTCACGCCTGACTATGCGCATGCGAAGGTCTTCTTCAGCCTGCTCACGGGCGACGTGGCCGAGACCACCGAAGCGCTGAACCAGGCCGCAGGCTTCCTGCGCAATGGCCTGTTCAAGCGCCTGCACATCCACACCGTGCCGACGCTGCACTTCCTGTTCGACCGCACCACCGAGCGTGCGGCCGACATGAATGCGCTCATCGCACAGGCCGTTGCTTCGCGCTCGAAAGACGACTAGCGATGAACGCGCCACGCACACGGGTGCAGCGGCGCCCTGTGCATGGGGTGTTGCTGCTCGACAAGCCGCTGGGGTTTTCCAGCAACCAGGCCTTGCAAAAGGCCAAGTGGTTGCTGCGCGCCGAAAAAGCGGGCCACACCGGCACGCTCGATCCGCTCGCCACAGGCGTGCTGCCGCTGTGTTTCGGCGCCGCCACCAAATTCAGCCAACTGCACCTGGACGCCGACAAGACCTACGAGGCGGTCGCGCGCCTGGGCGTCAAGACCCTCACGGGTGACGCCGAGGGCGAGGTGATCGCCGAGCGGCCGGTGCAGGTGTCGCCAGAAGACCTGGCCCGCGTCCAGGCGCAATTCACCGGCCCGATCCGCCAGGTGCCACCGATGCACAGCGCGCTCAAGAAAGACGGCAAGGCGCTGTACGAGTACGCCCGCGAAGGCATCGAGGTCGAGCGCGCGCCGCGCGACGTCGTCATTCACCAGCTCGCGCTGACGCAGCTGGACGACACCAGCATCCGCATTGTTGCGAGCGTGAGCAAGGGCACCTACATTCGCACGCTGGGCGAGGACATCGGCGAGGCGCTGGGCTGCGGCGCGCACCTGACCTTCCTGCGCCGCACGGCCACGGGCGGTTTCGGGCAGGCGCAGTGCGTCACGATCGAGGCGCTCGAAGCCATGACCGAAGACGAGCGCCTGGCGCGCCTGTTGCCTCCCGAAGCGCTGGTCGACGGCCACAGCCGCGTCACGCTTGCGGCCGAAGATGCCGCACGTTTTCTTTCGGGCCTGCGCCGCCGCGGCGGCTGGGCCGATGCCGAGGCGGTGGCCGTGTTCGGCACCGACCCGCAGGCGTTCCTGGGCACCGCCCACGTGAGCGCCGGCGAACTGATCCCGGGGCGCTTGCTGAACCCCATCGAAATTCAGCAAATTCTTTTGAACGCACCACAGACCGAAGCGACACCATGAGTACCAAGCAAATCCGCAATATCGCCATCATTGCCCACGTGGACCATGGCAAGACCACCATGGTCGACCAGCTGCTGCGCCAGTCGGGGACCTTCGCCGAGCACGAGAAGGTCGTCGACACGGTGATGGACAACAACGCGATCGAAAAGGAACGTGGCATCACGATCCTGGCCAAGAACTGCGCCGTGACCTGGGAAGGCACGCACATCAACATCGTCGACACCCCGGGCCACGCGGACTTCGGCGGTGAAGTGGAACGCGCACTGTCGATGGTCGACGGCGTGGTGCTGCTGATCGACGCGCAGGAAGGCCCGATGCCGCAGACGCGCTTCGTGACCAAGAAGGCGCTGGCGCTGGGCCTGAAGCCCATCCTGGTCGTGAACAAGGTCGACAAGCCCGGCGCGAACCCCGACAAGGTGGTCAATGCCGCCTTCGACCTGTTCGACAAGCTCGGCGCGACCGACGAACAGCTCGACTTCCCCGTGGTGTACGCCTCGGGCATCAACGGCTGGTCGTCGCTCGAAGAAGGCGCGCCTGGCGAGCAGTGGGGCCCCGACATGTCGGCCCTGTTCAACACCATCCTGAAGCACGTGCCGTCGCAAAAGGGTGACCCGAACGCGCCGCTGCAGCTGCAGATTTCCGCGCTCGACTTCTCGACCTTCGTCGGCCGCATCGGCGTGGGCCGCATCAGCCAGGGCACGCTCAAGCCCATGACCGACGTGCTGGTCATGGAAGGTCCGGACGGCAAGACCGTCAAGGGCCGCGTCAACCAGGTGCTGACCTTCCAGGGCCTGGATCGCGTGCAATCGACCGAAGCCGGCCCCGGCGAAATCGTGCTGATCAACGGCATCGCCGACATCGGCATCGGCGTCACCGTGACCGACAAAGACAAGCCTGCGCCGCTGCCCATGCTCAAGGTCGACGAACCGACCCTGACCATGAACTTCTGCGTGAACACCAGCCCGCTGGCCGGCCGCGAAGGCAAGTTCGTGACCAGCCGCCAGATCTGGGACCGCCTGCAAAAGGAACTGCAGCACAACGTGGCCCTGCGCGTGAGCGAGACCGACGAAGAAGGCATCTTCGAAGTCATGGGCCGCGGCGAACTGCACCTGACCATCCTGCTGGAAAACATGCGCCGCGAAGGCTATGAAATGGCCGTGTCCAAGCCGCGCGTGGTGTTCCGCACCGTGAACGGCGAAAAGCACGAGCCTATCGAATTGGTCACGGCCGACATCGAGGAAACCCACCAGGGTGGCGTGATGCAGGCACTGGGCGAACGCAAGGGCGAGCTGGTCAACATGGAACCGGACGGCCGTGGCCGCGTGCGCCTGGAGTACCGCATTCCGGCGCGTGGCCTCATCGGCTTCACGAACGAATTCCTGAACCTGACGCGTGGCTCGGGCCTCATCAGCAACATCTTCGACAGCTACGAAGCCCACAAGGGCGAGATCGGCAGCCGCAAGAACGGCGTGCTGATCTCGATGGACGACGGTGAAATCTTCACCTACGCGCTGGGCAAGCTGGACGACCGCGGTCGCATGTTCGTGAAGGCGAACGATCCGGTGTACGAAGGCATGATCGTCGGCATCCACAGCCGCGACAACGACCTGGTCGTGAACGCCACGCGCACCAAGCAGCTGACCAACTTCCGCGTCTCGGGCAAGGAAGACGCGATCAAGATCACGCCCCCGATCGACCTCACGCTGGAATACGGCGTCGAGTTCATCGAGGACGACGAGCTGGTCGAAATCACGCCCAAGAGCGTGCGCCTGCGCAAGCGTTTCCTGAAGGAAAGCGACCGCAAGCGCGCCGGCCGCGACACGTCGAACGGCTGATCGCCTTCGATCGGCCATGCGCTTGACGCACGGCGCCGCCGTCGGGCTGATGGTCGCCGTGACCCTCATGTGGGGCACGGCGGGCGTTGTCACCCGGCACCTGGCGCAGGCGCACAGTTTCGAGATCACCTTCTGGCGCAGCCTCTTCACGATGCTGGCGCTGCTGGTGATCTTGCCGCTTTGGCGGGGGCGGGCGGTGTTCTCGCTGCTGCGCCGCGGCGGGCGCTCGCTGTGGATCTCGGGCGTCTGCTGGGCCGTGATGTTCACGGCCTTCATGGTGGCGCTGACCCTCACCTCCACCGCGAGCGTGCTGGTCACGATGTCGCTCGGGCCGCTGTTCACCGCACTGGCCGCGCGCCTCTTCATCGGGCACAGGTTGCCCGCACGCACCTGGGCGGCCATCGTGGTCGCCGGGCTGGGCATCGGCTGGATGTACGGCACGCAGCTGCTGGGCGGTGGTGGCGGGTCGCTTGTCGGCACGCTGGTGGCGCTGTGCGTGCCGCTGGCCGGCGCGACGCAATGGACCGTGGTGCAGCATGCGCACGCCAAGGGGCAGGATGTCGACCTCGTGCCTGCGGTGCTGATCGGCGCGACCCTCTCCGCACTCGTCACCTTGCCGCTGGCTTGGCCGTTCCACGCCGGCCCCCATGACCTGGGCCTGCTGGCCTTCCTGGGGGTGTTTCAGCTGGCGATTCCCTGCGTGCTCTCGGTGCTGTGCGCGCAGGTGCTCAAGGCGCCCGAGGTGGCGTTGCTGGCGCTGCTCGAGGTGATTTTCGGCATCGCACTGGCCTGGCTCGGCGCCGGCGAGACGCCCGCGGCCAGCGTGCTGACGGGCGGCGTGCTCGTGATCGGCGCGCTGGTGTTCAACGAGCTGCTCGCGCTGCGTGGGCGCCGCACCACGCTGGCGGACAGCGCGCTGCCGGGCGCGCACTGACCTTTCGCCGCCCTCAGCGGCCGAAGAGGTACCAGCCGATCACGATCACGACGGCCACCACGATCATTCCGAAGTTGCGCCAGCTGGCTTGCTGGCTGCGCGCGAACTCTTTGAGCATGTCGGCAGTCTCCTGCTCGTCGGCGGCGACGATCGCCTGGGCTTCGTCGAGGATGCGCCGGTGGTCGGCTGCCGTCGCAAAGGCCGGCTCGGCGGCAACACGGGCGCGGAGCGCTTCGAACGGCGCCGTGTCGAGCAGGCCGTCGGTCACCAGCCAGCCCAGTGTGGGGCCCAGGGCGGCGGGCGCGCCGGTCAGGGGTGCAGCACGCAGCGCCAGGTCGCGGGTCTCGGTGTCGATCAGTCCTTCGTTGAACAGCGCGATCACGGCCTCGTGCGTGATGCCGGTCTTGCCGAGGTCCAGCAGGTCGTCTGCGTCGTAGGCGATGTCTTCCGCTTCGGTGAACGCCGCGACGGCTGGCGAGGCGGCTTCGAGGCGTTCCACAGCCGCATCCAGTTCTTCCTCGGCGATCAGATTCTTGAGGCGCATCCAGGCCAGTGCATGCGCGGGGCCGGGGATCGGCGGCAGGGCGCTGACCTCGGGATGCGCGAGCACGGCGGCATGCTGCGCGTCGGTGATGAGGCCGTGGGACACAAGTGCGTGGAAGGCATCCGGGTGGGTGTCGGCAAAAGTCATCGGGCCATTCTGCCGTGCACCATGAAAAAAGCCCCGGCGCAGGCCGAGGCTTTCGTGGGGGGGGGCGGCGCTGGTCAGGCCGGCGCCATCACATCGACCGCATCAGGGACGGGCAACCTTCCAGGCGCCGTTGGCCACGCCGTCACCGGTCTTGTCGCCGGCCTTGGTGTCCTTGGCCCAGTAGTACAGCGGCCAGCCCTTGTAGGCCCACTGCTTCTTGCCGTCTTCACGCACGATGATGGTGTAGCCGCCCATGGGCTTGGCGGCGTCGGCCACGGCGAGCGGCGGCCAGTTGGTGGCGCATTGGCCGTTGCAGGCGGAGGTACCGGCATTGGCGGTGTCGCGGGCGAAGGTGTAGAGCGTCATGCCGTTCGGGCCGACCAGCACGCCGTCGGCGGTGCGGGTGGGCGTGTCGGGCGCTCCAGCGGTCTTGGTGGACATGCCGCCGCAGCCGGCGAGCAGTGCCGCTGCGAGGATCGAGGCGCTGAGCAATTTCATGCAGTTTCTCCTTCAGTTGAAAAATCAATCGCGAAAACAAGCCAGGTGAATGCGCGAACCGGCAGTTTATGCCGTCGCTACGATAACTCGCGGTAGGCCAGGGTCGCGAGTCTCAGTAGCGCATCGCGCGGCAGGCGACCGGCCACGGCATAGCCGAAACCCCGGTCGATCCAGTAGAAGCTCGGCACGGCGCCGTCCGAAGCAAAACGGAAGGCGGTTTCGCGCGAGGCAGCGGCGTCCGCGGCCTGCGCGTCGAGCGTGCCGATGTACAGCGTGATGCGTTCACCCGCCGCGTCCTCGAACATGAACTGGGCGCGCGCGCCGGTTTCGCCGGGCAGCAGGCGTCCGCCGACCAGCGTGTAGCCGAGCGAGGACAGATCGGGCACCTTGAGCGGGTGGTCGAGGCGCTTGGACAGCCACTGCACCAGGTGCTGCTGCTCGGCGGCGGCCACTTCGACGGGGTGCCGTTTCTCAGGGGTGTAGACGACGTGGGCCACCGAGGCATCGCGCACGAACTCGCGCACAGCCGGTGCGCGCGCCAGGGAGGCCCCGGCCGCCTGCGACGCGCCCGACCACTGGGCATTGCCGAGCCAGCCGGCCGCGAAGGCGACCAGCAGGCCGGCGGCCATGCCGCCCCAGCGCAGCCAGGGGGCCGAGCGACCAGCCTCGGCACGGCGCCGCTCGAGCACGCCCATCAGCGGCGCAGGCACGGGTTCGTCGAGCAGGCCGCCGTGTAGGCGACGCAACGCGTCGCGCTGGGCATGCCAGGCCGCCACGCGGGCCGCCACGGCCGGATCGCGCGCCAGCGCATCCTCGACCGCCTCGCGGCGTTCGGGCGGCAACTGGCCGTCGACCCAGGCGTGCAGCTCGTCGTCGGTGGGGGGCAGGGTGGGGCGGTTCATGGCGGGTGCTTCACGTCACTTGAGGCGGCGCAGGCCGGGGCGGCTGGACGCGGCGGCGCCGTCCATCAGCTCCTGCAGGCGAAGGCGGGCGCGCGAGAGGCGCGACATCACGGTGCCGATCGGGATGCCGAGCACCTTCGCCACCTCGGCGTAGGACAGGTCTTCGAGCGTCACCAGCAGCAGCACGGCGCGTTGCTCTTCGGGCAGCTGCATCAGGCAGCGCTGCAGGTCGAGGCCCAGGCCCGGATCGACGCCGCCCTGCAGCTGCTCGGGCGCTACATCCTCCAGCGGCACGACTGCATGCGGCGGCGGCCGGCGCCGCACCTGGCTGGCGAAGAGGTTGTGCATGACCGTGAAGAGCCAGGCGCGCAGGTCGGTGCCCACCACCCAGAGCCGCCACTTGCCGCAGGCCCGCTCGAGCGTGTCCTGCACCAGGTCGTCGGCCGCCCAGGCGTTGCCCGTGAGCGCGCGCGCATAGCGGCGCAGGCTCGGGATGTGCTCGACCAGCAGGCGGGCGTCCATGGGCGGGCCGGGAGCCTGTCCGACTCAGGGCTTGGCGGTTTTCCAGGTGCCGTTGACGCCGTCGCCGGTCTTGTCGCCCGGCTTGGTGTCCTTCACCCAGTAGTACAGCGGCCAGCCCTTGGCGGCCCATTGCTTCTTGCCGTCGTCGCGCGTGACGATGGTGAAGTCGCCGCTCGGCTTGTCGCTGTCGGCGGCCATGAAGGGCGGCCAGTTGGTGGCGCAGCCGCCGTTGCAGGCCGACTTGCCACTGCCGGCCGTGTCCTTATCGAAGGTGTAGAGCGTCATGCCGTTCGCACCGACCAGCGCGCCATCGGCGGCCTTGGGCTGGGCGAACGCGGGGAGGGCGAGCAGGCTGCCGAGCAGTGCGGCGGCGATGCCGACGGAGGAAATGCGGATAGGCGACATGGAAAGACTCCTGGGTTGATGGCATCGAGGATCGATGACACCGCACAAACGCCCGCAGAGCGCGTTTTATTCCATGCCGCCCAAAAAAGAAAAATCAGCGGTTGCGGCTCTTCATCGCGCGCTCGACTTCGCGCTTGCCTTCGCGGTCCTTGATGGTGTCTCGCTTGTCGTGCTCGGCCTTGCCCTTGGCGAGCGCGATCTCGCACTTCACCTTGCCGGCCTTCCAGTGCAGGTTCAGCGGCACCAGCGTGTAGCCCTTTTGCTCGACCTTGCCGACGAGGCGCTTGATCTCTTCCTTGTGCAGCAGCAACTTCTTGGTGCGGACCGAATCAGGATTGACGTGCGTCGAGGCGCTCTTGAGCGGGTTGATCTGGCAGCCGACCACGAACAGCTCGCCGTCGCGGATCACCACGTAGCCGTCGGTCAGCTGCACCTTGCCTTCGCGCAGCGACTTGACTTCCCAGCCCTCGAGGACCATGCCGGCCTCGAAGCGTTCTTCGAAGAAATAGTTGTAGGCGGCCTTCTTGTTGTCGGCGATGCGGGAGGAGGTGTCTTGTTTCTTGGTGGCCATGGCTCGAGAAGTTGGGGGCGCATGGCTTCAATACAATCCGTCGCGCACGCTGTGCCGATTCTATGAAAACAGTCCACAAGTCCGTCCTCATCTGGTACAGCGCCGAAGAAATGTACGCGCTCGTCACCGATGTGGCGAAGTACCCGCAGTTCCTGCCCTGGTGCGACAAGTCGCGCGTCATCGAGCAGGACGAGGGCGGCATGACCGCCGAAGTCGGCCTGGCCTTCGCCGGGCTGCACCAGAGTTTCACCACCCGCAACACGCACATCGCAGGCCGCGAGGTGCAGCTCAAGCTGGTGGACGGGCCGTTCTCCAATCTCGACGGCACCTGGAAATTCCACCCGGTGGGCGAGCAGGGCGAACGCGCCTGCCGCGTCGAGCTGCAGATGAGCTACGGCTTCAGCAACTTCGCGCTGCAGGCCCTGGTGGGGCCGGTGTTCGACACCATCGCCTCGAGCCTGGTCGAGGCCTTCGTCAAGCGCGCCGAACAGGTCTACGGCGAAGGCTGATGGCCGATCGCCGCATCGAGGTCACGCTGAGCTGTTCGCCGGCGGCGCGCGAGGTGTTCGAGCAGGTCCTGCAGCTCGCGCCCGGCACCGTGGTGGCCGAGGCGGTGAAGGCCAGCGAGCTCATGCAACGCTTTCCCGACCTGGACTGGCGGCATGCCATGACGCCGGGTATCTGGGGTCGGGTGGTGGCGTGGGAGCAGCCTCTGAAGGACGGCGACCGCATCGAGCTGTGCCGGCCGCTCACGGTCGATCCGAAGGTGGCGCGCCGTGAACGCTTCCAGCGGCAAGGCGCGCGCGGCACGGGCCTGTTCGCGAACAAGCGCAAGGGTGGCAAGGACGGCTACTGAGCAGCCGCCGTTGCCGGCTTACTTGCAGTCGGCGTCGATGACCGTTTGAGCGCGCTTTTGCGCGTCGGCACGTGCAGCGTCGTCCATGAACTCGCGCTCGCCTTTGGCATTGACCTTGGCGATGCGGATGCCGCTGTCGATGGTGTTCTTGTTCTCGCGTGCACGGGCGCAGTTGTCGGCCTTGGCCTTGGCGATCTTGGCCGCTTCAGCCGCTTCCTTGGCCTTCTGCTCGGCCTCGGCCTTCTTGGTCTTTTCCTCGAGTTCCTTGTCCACGCCCGTGGGCTTGGGCGGCGGCGCGGCCTTGGGGGCTGCGGCCGTGTCGCTGCTTCCCTCCGGGGCCGGCGCGGCCGGGGCGGGCGCCCGGGCCGACGGCGAGGGGCCGGCGCGGCGCAGGATGTTCTTTTCGGGGATGTCGGTGGGCGGCGGCTGGTCGCTGAAGACCTTCTTGCCGCTGTTGTCGACCCATTGCCATTGCGCGCTCGCCGAGAGCGGCAGCGCGCACGCGCAACCCAGTACCAGCCAATGCAGGAGATTCATGCGCGGAGTTTAGCTGGGCCTTACTTTTTGCAACATCCGGAATAGGCGGTTTTGCAACGGTCAAAAAGAACCCGCGCCGGCGAAGCGGGCGAGGGCCTCGTTACAATCCGTCTTTTGGAGCCTCACCCATGCGCCTTCTCGGCAAAGCGCTCACCTTCGACGACGTGTTGTTGGTGCCAGCATTCTCCCAAGTCCTGCCCAAGGACACGTCTCTCGCCACCAAGTTCTCCCGCAACATCACGCTGAACCTGCCGCTCGTCTCGGCGGCCATGGACACCGTGACCGAAGCCCGCCTCGCGATCGCCATCGCGCAGGAGGGTGGCATCGGCATCGTGCACAAGAACCTCACCGCGCAGCAACAGGCCGCCGAAGTGGCCCGCGTCAAGCGCTACGAGTCGGGCGTGCTGCGCGACCCGGTGGTGATCACGCCGACGCACTCCGTGCGCCAGGTGATGGCACTGTCCGATCAGCTCGGCATCTCGGGTTTCCCGGTGATCGACGGCGGCAAGGTCGTCGGCATCGTCACGGGGCGCGACCTGCGCTTCGAGAACCGCTACGACGTGCCCGTCAGCGAAATCATGACGCAGCGCGACCGGCTCATCACCGTGCCCGACGGCACCACGCTGGCCGAAGCCAAGGCGCTGCTGAACAAACACAAGCTCGAGCGCCTGCTGGTCATCAACGGCGACTGGGAGCTCAAGGGCCTCATCACCGTCAAAGACATCACCAAGCAGACCAGCTTCCCCAATGCCGCACGCGACGCCAACGGCCGCCTGCGCGTGGGCGCGGCGGTCGGCGTGGGTGACGGCACCGAAGAGCGCGTCGAAGCCCTGGTGAAGGCCGGCGTCGACGCCATCGTGGTCGACACCGCCCACGGCCACAGCGCCGGCGTGATCGAGCGCGTGCGCTGGGTCAAGAAGAACTATCCGCAGGTCGATGTCATCGGCGGCAACATCGCCACCGGCGACGCCGCGCGTGCACTGGCCGACGCCGGCGCCGATGCGGTCAAGGTCGGCATCGGCCCGGGCTCCATCTGCACCACCCGCATCGTGGCCGGCGTGGGCGTGCCGCAGATCATGGCGGTCGACAGCGTCGCCACCGCGCTGCAGGGCACGGGCATTCCGCTGATCTCCGACGGCGGCGTGCGCTACTCGGGCGACATCGCCAAGGCCATTGCGGCCGGCGCCAGCACCGTGATGATGGGCAGCATGTTCGCCGGCACCGAAGAGGCGCCGGGCGAAATCGTGCTTTACCAGGGCCGCAGCTACAAGAGCTACCGCGGCATGGGCTCCATCGGTGCGATGCAGCAGGGCAGTGCCGACCGGTACTTCCAGGAATCGACCACCGGCAACCCCAACACCGACAAGCTCGTGCCCGAAGGCATCGAAGGCCGCGTGCCCTACAAGGGCTCGATCGTCTCCATCGTCTACCAGATGGCCGGCGGCGTGCGCGCCAGCATGGGCTACTGCGGCTGCGCGACCATCGAGGACATGCAGAACAAGGCCGAGTTCGTCGAGATCACCACGGCCGGCATCCGTGAGAGCCACGTCCACGACGTGCAGATCACGAAGGAAGCCCCGAACTACCGCGCTGAGTAAGCTCAATCTGGCCAGATCTTGAAAGTCAGGCCAGACTGAAGCTAGAATTTGGGCCAGATTCAAATTTTCTGGCCCAAATGCAATCCATCGGCATCGCTGAAGCCAAGAACAACTTCTCGGCCCTGATCGACCTGGTCGAAAAGGGCGAGGAGGTTCGCATCACCCGCCACGGCAAGGAAGTCGTGCGCATGCTGCCGGTGCGCCGCAAACCCGTCATCACCGACGAGCAGATCGCCCGTGAGCTCGGGCAGATCGACGCGCTGCACGCCACCATCCAGCCCGGCCCCACGACCCGCGAACTTCTGAACGAAGGACGCCAGCCATGACCGCCTTCGTCATGGACGCCTCGGTCACCGCCGCCTGGCTGCTGCCCGACCAGGCCAGCGAACACACCCGCAGGCTCTACGCCGCCATCCGCCGCGACGAGGTCGAGCCACAGGCGCCCAATGCCTGGCAATGGGAGTGCGCCAACATCCTCGCCAACGGCGTGCGCAGCGGCCGCATCCCGGCATCGGCCGTCGAAGGCCTGTGGAGCGTGCTCGACGCCATCCGCCACCGCGTGGAGCTGCACGACCTCGCGCCGGCGCAGCACAAGGCCGTGCTCGCCGTGGCCATCGACGCGGGCGTCTCGCTCTACGATGCGGGCTACCTCTGGCTCGCCAAATCGCTCAACCTTCCGCTCGCCACCTTCGACGAGCATCTCATCCAGGCGGCGCCGCACGCGGGCGTCAAGCTGTTCGACATTTCAACGCTCTGAGTCCTTTCGCCATGCAACACGACAAGATCCTCATCCTCGACTTCGGCTCGCAAGTCACCCAGCTCATCGCACGCCGCGTGCGCGAAGCGCACGTGCTCAGCGAAGTGCATCCCTGCGACGTCACCGACGAGTGGGTGCGCGAATACGCGGCCGACGGCCACCTCAAGGGCGTGATCCTCTCGGGCAGCCACGCCAGCGTGTACGAAGAGACCACCGACAAGTGCCCGCAAGCCGTGTTCGACCTCGGCATTCCGGTGCTCGGCATCTGCTACGGCATGCAGACCATGGCGCACCAGCTCGGCGGCAAGGTCGAAGGCGGCCACAAGCGCGAGTTCGGTTTCGCGGCCGTGCGTGCCCATGGCCACACCGCGCTGCTGAAGGACATCGCCGACTTCACCACGCCCGAGGGCTTCGGCATGCTCAACGTGTGGATGAGCCACGGCGACAAGGTCACCGAGCTGCCGCCCGGCTTCAAGCTCATGGCCAGCACCGACAGCTGCCCCATCGCCGGCATGGCCGACGAGGCGCGCCGCTACTACGCGCTGCAGTTCCACCCCGAAGTCACGCACACCGTGCAGGGCAAGGCCATCATCGACCGCTTCGTGCTCGGCATCTGCGAAGCCAAGCCCGACTGGGTCATGCGCGACCACATCGCCGAAGCCGTGCAGAAGATCCGCGAGCAGGTGGGCGACGAAGAAGTCATCCTCGGCCTCTCGGGCGGTGTCGATTCGAGCGTGGCCGCCGCGCTCATCCACCGCGCCATCGGCGACCAGCTGACCTGCGTGTTCGTCGACCATGGTCTGCTGCGCCTGAACGAAGGCGACATGGTCATGGAAATGTTCGAAGGCAAGCTGCATGCGAAGGTCATTCGCGTCGATGCCAGCGACCTGTTCCTGGGCAAGCTCGCCGGTGTGAGCGACCCCGAAGCCAAGCGCAAGATCATCGGCGGCGAGTTCGTCACCGTGTTCAAGCAGGAAGCCGCCAAGCTCAAGGCCGGCGACGGCGGCCACAAGGGCGCGACCTTCCTGGCGCAAGGCACCATCTACCCCGACGTCATCGAGTCGGGCGGCGCCAAGAGCAAGAAGGCCGTCACCATCAAGAGCCACCACAACGTGGGCGGCCTGCCCGAGCAGCTCGGCCTGAAGCTGCTCGAACCGCTGCGCGACCTGTTCAAGGACGAAGTGCGCGAACTCGGCGTGGCCCTCGGCCTGCCGCCCGAGATGGTCTACCGCCATCCGTTCCCCGGCCCGGGCCTGGGCGTGCGCATCCTGGGCGAAGTGAAGAAGGAATACGCCGACCTGCTGCGCCGCGCCGACGCGATCTTCATTGAAGAGCTGCGCAACTTCACCGACGCCGAGACCGGCAAGACCTGGTACGACCTCACGAGCCAGGCCTTCACCGTGTTCCTGCCCGTGAAGAGCGTGGGCGTGATGGGCGACGGCCGCACCTACGACTACGTCGTCGCGCTGCGCGCCGTGCAGACCAGCGACTTCATGACCGCCGACTGGGCCGAGCTGCCGTATGCGCTGCTCAAGAAGGTGTCGGGCCGCATCATCAACGAGGTGCGCGGCATCAACCGCGTGACCTACGACGTGTCGAGCAAGCCGCCGGCGACGATCGAGTGGGAGTGAAGCAGAGGGATCGTTAGTTTGCTAAACGACCTGCCCCTGGCCGCGCGGCCGAGCAGGCACCGCAAATTTTTCGAGGGAGATCTCTTATGGAAGCCGCTGTTTGGGGATTTATCGGTACCTTGATCGGTGCGCTCGCGAGCATCGCAACCAATGTCATTGCGAGTCGCAATGCAGCGGCGCTACAGAATTCAGCTGCGTCAGCCTCCAGGGAGGAGCAGCGGAAGGCTTTTCAGCGGGACACGTTGCTGAGATTGCAAGACGATTTGCATCGCTTGCTCAGGCGTACTTTTCAGATTCACCTGAGCGACTTGCAGTCGTTCCGTGCGACAGGAAAGTGGGGCTCTGAGGCACTTCCCGAAGAGCTGAATTCCGGTCATATGGAGACGGTACGGGACGTAAATGTTCTTATTGAACGCGTTGCTGAAGATGCGCTGCGAACAGAGTTGAAGGCGTTTGTGATCAGCTTGAACGAGGTCACGTTCGCGCGTTCGCAGAATGACGCAGATCGCCGATTGGAAGCCATGAACACGCGTGCAGTCCAAGTGCTGGAGCGCGTTGGAACCGTTCTGCGAGCGCAGTACTAGGCGCTGAAGCCTTCGATCCCGTCGATGATGGAGTGGGTGTGACCGTCAATGTGGCGCGCGCTCGCATGCCGCTTGCGATCTAATCGCATCTGATGCGGCGACCATCAGTGGCGCCGCCTTTCGCGCGAAAGGACGCCCATTGGCCCGCTCCGATCCTCGCAACACCTCGCGGTATTGGCATGCACCCGGCGTGCCGGGCATGGACCTGCTCCATGCCGACTTCACTACGCACGACTACGCCCCGCATGTGCACGACTCCCTCGTGGTCGCGGTCACGGAGGTGGGCGGCTCGGAGTTCAGGAGCCGGGGCCGCACGGACGTGGCCCACGCGCAGGCGCTGCTCGTCTTCAACCCCGGCGAGCCGCACTCGGGCCGCATGGCCGGCAGTCCGCGCTGGCGCTACCGGTCGTTCTACCTGGCCGGGCAGGGGCTCCAGGGCGTGCTCGCATCGCTGGGCATCGACCAGCCGCGGCACTTCACATCGAACGTCTTTCGCGACCCGGACCTCATCGCGCGCTTCCTGGCGCTGCACCGCGCGCTCGACGGCGAACCCGATGCGCTGCTGCACCAGGAGCTGCTCGTGCGCAGCTTCGGTGCGCTGTTCGCCGCGCACGGGCAAGCCGGGTCGCGCGTAGCGGCCGCGCCCTGGGAGGCGCGCGTGCTCGCGCCCGTGCTCGAACGGATGCGCGATGGCCATGCCGAACGGCTGACGCTCGAGCAGATGGCGCAGGCCGCCGACCTGACGACCTTCCAGCTGATCGGTGCCTTCCACCGCACGCTCGGGCTGACCCCGCACACCTACCTGACGCAGCTGCGCCTGCGGGCCGCGCTGCGGCAGCTCGATGCGGGCCAGCCCGTGGCCGAGGCCGCGCTGGCTTCGGGCTTCTACGACCAGAGTGCGCTGAACAAGCACTTCAAGCGCACCTTCGGCATGACGCCGTTGCAGTACGTCCGCGCCCGGACGAACTGACCGCGCCGCGGGCGCAATTTCAGCCAATAGCGTTTCGGGTCGTCCTGCCATGCTGAAGCCTCTCAGCAAGGCCACCCATGACACGACTCTTCTGCCAGGAACATGCCGACATCCTGCGGCTGGACGCCCAGGTCCTCCAATCGCGGCCAGGTGCCGTGCGGCTGTCGCAGCATCCTTTCTATCCCGGCGGCGGCGGGCAGCTGCCGGACCGCGGCGTCGTCCGCTGGCAGGGCGGCGAGGTGCCCGTCACCGGTTTTTCCGAGGACGGCGGCCTCGTCTGGGTCCAGCTGCCCGATCGCATCGAGATCACGGGCGACGTCCAGGCCGAGGTCGATCCGGTCTTCCGGCAATGCATGCGCGAACTGCACACCGACCTGCACGTGCTCAACGCGCTGGTCTTCCGTGACTTCGACGGCGCGCTGGTCACGGGCGTGCAGATGAACGACGACGGCACCGCGCGCATCGACTTCGATCTGCCCGGCGCCGACAACGACCGCCTGCGGGCCCTCGAGCCCGAACTGAACGACGTGATCGCGCAGGACCTCGCGGTGCAGACGCACTACGTCTCGGTCACCGCCGCCCATGGCGAGCAGGGGCTGCTGCGCTCCCGCTCGGTGGCGCCGCCGCCTTCGGCCGAGGGCCTGGTCCGCATCGTCGAGATCGCCGGGCTCGACCGGCAGGCCTGCGGCGGCACGCACCTCGCGTCCACCGGCGCCTCGCGCCCGGTGCGGATTCTCAAGATCGAGAACAAGGGCCGCTCCAACCGCCGCGTGCGCATCGGGCTGCAGGGGCTGTGAGCATGTGCAAATCGCTGCAGGCGCTCTGGGCGCATCCCGTGTGGCTGCTCTGGCTGCCGCCGGCCTTCTGGGCCGGCAACCTCGTGCTGGGGCGCGCGCTCGGGCCGGTCTTTCCGCCGGTGTCGCTCGCGGTGGGGCGCTGGGTCGTGGCGCTGGCGGTGCTGGCGCCGTTCGTCGGCGCACAGGCATGGCGCGAGCGCGGGCTGCTCGCGCGGCACTGGCGGCTGATCGCGGCCTGCGGCGCCTTCGGCATCGCCGGCTACAACGCGCTCGGCTACCTGGCCTTGCAGACCGTGCCCGCCACCAGCGTCGCGTTTCTCAACTCGACGCTGCCGCTGATGGTGCCGCTCGCCGCCGTGGTGCTCGGTGTCGAGCGCATCACCTGGAAAGCCTTGCTCGGCATTGGCATCTCGTTCCTCGGCGTGACCTGGATCGTGGCGCGCGGCGAACTGGCGCACCTGCTGGCGTTGCGGCTGGGCGGCGGCGAGCTGCTGGTGCTGCTGGCCGTGGCCAACTACGCCGTGTACTCGGTGCTGCTGCGGCGCAAGCCGGCCGCCCTCAGTCCGCTGGTGTTCCTGGCCGCGACCATGGCCGCCGGGCTGGTGGTGCTGATGCCGTTCTGGGTGGCCGAGCTGGCACGCGGCGCGCGCATTCCGACCGATGCGGCCTCGGTGGGCGCGGTGCTCTACATCGGCCTCTTCGCGTCGCTGTTCGCCTTCATCCTGTGGAGCCGCTGTGTCGCGACGCTGGGCGCGACGGTGACGGGCGTGTCCTTCCATCTCGTCGCGCTGTTCACGGCGCTGCTGGCGCTCCTCGTGCTGCGCGAGCCCGTGCGAGGCTTCCACGTCTCCGGCATCGCGCTCATCCTGCTCGGCTTCTTCGTCACGACCTTCCAGCCGACGAGGCGCGCGAAGGTCGCGGTCTGAGCCGATGAACACCGTCGAACTCCTGTGCATCCTGGTCGGATTCGACACGACCTCGCACCGCTCCAACCTCGGCCTCATCCGCTGGGTGGCCGACTACCTGGTGGCGCACGGCGTCGAGGCGCGGCTGATCCCCAGCGACGACGGCGAGAAGGCCAACCTGCTGGCGACCCTCGGCCCCGACGTGGCGGGCGGCATCGTGCTGTCCGGCCACACCGACGTGGTGCCCGTCGACGAGCAGGCCTGGGATTCGGACCCCTTCACGCTCGTCGAGCGCGAGGGCCGCTGGCACGGACGGGGCGCCGCCGACATGAAGGGCTTCATCGCCGCCTGCCTGGCGGCGGTGCCTTCGTGGCGCGGGCGCGAACTAAGGCGTCCCATTCACCTTGCGTTGTCGTATGACGAAGAGGTCGGGTGTTTCGGCGTGCCGCGCCTGGTCGCCGCGCTGCGTGCTCAAGTGCAGGCCCCGGCGCTGGCCGTCATCGGCGAGCCGACGCAGATGCGCGTGGGGCTGGCCCATCGCGGTTTCTTCGGCCACCGCATCACCTTCAGCGGGCGGCCGGTCCATTCCGGCGATCCGGCCTTGGGTGTCAGTGCGATCGAGCCGGCCGCGCAGCTGATCGCCCAGCTCGCGCGCTTCGGGCGCACGCTGCGTGAGCAGGGCGATCGCACGACTTTCAATGTCGGCTGCATCCACGGCGGGACGGCGATCAACATCGTCCCCGGCTGCTGCGAGGTGACGTGGGAGTTCCGGCCGACGGATGCGGCCAGTACGGCGATGGTGAAGGGGGAGTTGGCGCGACTGCTCGCGGGCGTGTCGCCCGAAGTGGCCGTCGAGATGACGCAGTTGGCCGGCGTGCCGGCGCTCTGCGCCCAAGAAGGTGAGGGCGCTGCCGCGGAGACCGCCAGGCGCTGGGGCGCACTGTGGCCTCCGGGTGAGATCCCGTTCGGCACCGAGGCCGGCTTCTTCCAGCAGGCCGGTATTCCATCGCTGGTGTGCGGCCCCGGCGCGATCGCGCAGGCCCACCAGCCCAACGAGTGGATTGCCGCCAGCGAACTGCGCGCCGCCGACCGGTTCCTGGCCGGCGTCGGCGCTTGGGCGGCGACTGCTTAGAAGTTCGCCTTCAAGCCCACCGTGAACATCCCACCCTTGGCCTGCTTCGACAGCTTGCCGAAGTAGTCGTAGTCGGCCGTGATCGCGAGGTTCTGCGTCATGCGGTACTCGGCGCCGACACCCACCATCAGGCCCGTGCCGCTGCCCGAAATGCGCTGATTGGCCGGGGCCCACTTGTTGTCGCCGGAGATGCGTCCGCGTGCCACGCCGAGGCGGCCGTTGAGGGCGAAGGCGTCGCCCAGCGGCATGCGGGCGGTGGCGGCGGCGTAGAAGACCTGGCCGGTGCCGGTCTGCAGCCTGGAGCCGCCGTAGGCCGAGCTCCACTGGCTCACGCTGCCGAGGCGGGCGTAGCCGGCTTCCACGCCGAAGTGCTCGGTCAGGCGGTAGCCGCCATACAGCTTGTACGACGTGCCGCTCTTGTCGGCCTTCTTGCCGCCCCATGGCACGGGCACGGGGGCGTTTTTCGAGGACGACAGGCTGTAGCTGGAGCGGCCGATGGCGCCGCCGACATACAGCCCGGTGTCCTTGTCGAGACCGGCGGCGAAGGCGCCGACGGAGGCGGTGCCGAGCCAGAGGGCTGCGAGTGCGAGGCGGGCTTGCGTTTTCGTCAAGATGAGATCCTGTTGGTTGATCGATTGATTGAATGAATGCGTGGATGGGCGGCGTGTCGTTGTTCGCCTTGCCGCCACCGTCCGACGATTCTCAAAAACCAAGCTGAAGACGAGCTTCGCGTTTGCTGAAGGCCTCATGAAGGGCCCTTGCCATGCGCGATGATCGACACATGTCAGCTCAGCTTCTTCTTCCCGGAATCGATCCCCCGCCACGGCCCCTGCCGCGGCCTCGCGGCACCCAGGCCCCTCGCAAGGCGCCGCTGCCGCACTCGCTTTTCTTTGCACTGCTTCCCACCCCGCAAGACGCCGAAACGATCGCCGCACTTGGCGCGCGCATGAACTCCCAACACGCCCTGAAGGGCACGGTGGTCGAGGCGCAGCGCCTGCACGTCACGCTGTTCGACCTCGGCGACCACGACCAGGTGCCCGCCGACAAGGTGGCCCAGGCGTCGACTGCGGCGGCTGCGGTGCCGATGCCGGTACTCGATGTCGTCTTCGAAAAATCCATGAGCTACGCCAAGGGCGCGCTGGTGCTGTGCGCCGACGACGAAGCCAACGTCGCGGCGTTGCGCGCGTTCAGGCAGCGCCTGGGCGAAGCGTTGGCCGATGTCGGCCTGAAGCCCTCGCGCGCGTTCACGCCGCACATGACCGTCGCCTATGCGCGGCGCAAGCTCGAAAAGCACGCGCTCGAAGCGCCCGCGCGGTGGGCCGCCTACTCGCTGGTGCTCATCGACAGCCACGTGGGCGAGGGCGTGCACGAGGTGCTGGGCCGCTGGCCCGCCTAAGCGCCGTCCTGATCCGCAAAGGTATCGAACAGCAGCCCGCGCAGCCACTGGTTGCCCGGGTCGCGGTGCACCTTCGCGTGCCAGAACAGGTTGATCGCGATCTGCGGCAGCGCCACCGGATGCGGGCGCCACACCAGCCCGAAGGGCTCGGCGATGCTGCGCGCCAGCCGCTCGGGCACGGTCGCGATCATTTCGCTCGACTGCAGGATGTGGCCGATGGCCACGAAGTGCGGCACCTTGAGCCGGATGCGGCGCTGGATGCCTTGCGCCGCCATCACGTCGTCGGCCTTGCCGTGGCCCGTGCCGGCGGCCTGCACCTGCACGTGGTCGGCCGCGCTGAAGTCCTTCAGTGAGACGCTGCGCTTGCGCGCCAGCGGGTGCGTGCCCGCGAACAGGCACACATAGCGCTGCAGGAACAGCCGGCGCTGGAACACGCCCGACTTGAGCTGCGGCAGCAGGCCGATGGCGATGTCGACATGGCCGGCCTCCAGGTCGTCGCGCAGGTGGGTCGCGGTGTTGTTGCGCAGCGTGCTGATGGTCACGCCCGGCGCGGCGGCCGAGAGCGTTTCCATGAGGCGCGGCGTGAAGTAGATCTCGCCGATGTCGGTCATGGCGAGCGTGAAGCTGCGCGTGCTCGTGGCGGGGTCGAACACCACCTGCTGGTTGAGCGCCGTGTGCAGCGCGCCCATGGCATAGGCCACCGGCTCGGCCAGCTGCAGCGCGAAGGGCGTGGGCTCCATGCCGCGCGCGGTGCGCAGAAAAAGCTCGTCGCCCAGCAGCTTGCGCAGGCGCGCCAGCGCGTTGCTGATGGCGGGCTGCGACAGGCCCAGCGACTCGGCCACGGCCGACACGCGCTTCTCGGCCAGCATGCGGTCGAACACCAGCAGCAGGTTGAGGTCGATGTCCTTGAGTTGCATGGCGCACCTTTATTCATGCCGGTGATACAGCCGATTCACCAGATTCTATTGGTCAATCGGAAGAGGCCGCGCATCATCCGTGCCCAGAGACAAGCCGGCCCTGCCGCCGGCGCCAGAAAAAGAGAGCCCGACGATGGACCTGCACATTCACCCCCTTGCCCGCACCCTCGAGGTCCGCCCCGGCGCGAACCTGCTCGAGGTGCTGCGCGAGCACCAGGTGCCGGTGTCGTACAGCTGCATGTCGGGGCGCTGCGGCACCTGCCGCTGCAAGGTGGTGTCGGGCCAGCTGCTCGACGGTGGCCAGGACGCGATCCGGCCCGACGGGCAGGGCGAGCGCTACGTGCTGGCCTGCCAGAGCACGCTGACCGAAAGCTGCACCATCGAGATTCCCGAGCCCGACGAGGTGGTGGTGCACCCGGCGCGCGTGCTCAAGGCCACGGTCACGGGCATCGACGTGCTCACGCACGACATTCGTCGCCTGCGCCTCAAGCCCAACAAGCCGCTGGAGTTCTCGCCGGGTCAGTACGCGCAGCTGCAGTTCGGCCCCGAGCTGGCGCGGCCGTACTCGATGGCCGGGCTGAGCCGCGACGCGGAGCTCGAATTCCACGTGCGCCGCGTGCCGGGCGGGCGCGTCACCGCCCACATCTTCGAACAGCTGCGCGTGGGCGACACCGTGCGCGTGAGCGGCCCGCTGGGCACCGCCTACCTGCGCACCAAGCACCGCGGGCCGATGCTCTGCGCGGCGGGCGGCACGGGGCTCGCGCCCATCCTGTCGATCGTGCGCGGCGCGGTCGCGGCGGGGCTCGTGCAGCCGATCCACCTTTACCTCGGCGTGCGTTCCGATGCCGACGTGTACGGCCTGCCCGAGCTGCGCGAGCTGCAGGCGCAGCATTCCGGCCTGAAGGTGCACGTCGTGGTGGTCGCCGGCCCCGCGCGCGACGGCCAGCGGCTGGGGCTCATCACCGACGCGATCCGCGCCGATCTGCCCGCGGGGCTCGACGGCTGGCGCGCCTACCTGTGCGGCTCGCCGCCGATGGTGGAGGCCGCGAGCCGGTTGGTGCAGGCGCACGGCCTGGCGCCCGAGCAGACGCATGCCGATGCCTTCTACCTGCAAGGCACCTGAAGAACCGAACAAGAGAAAAGGAGACCCGATGACCACGCCAGCCGTCTTCCCCATCGAACTGCGCTGGGAGAGCGAGAAGACCAGCCGCATTCCCTTCATGGCCTACACCGACGAGGCGCTGCACAAGAAGGAGCTGCAGCGCTTCTTCTACGACAAGCACTGGTGCTATGTCGGCCTGGAGGCCGAGATCCCGAACCCGGGCGACTTCAAGCGCACCGCCATCGGCGAGCGCTCGGTCATCCTGTCGCGCGACGAAGAAGGCGCCATCCATGTGTTCGAGAACGTCTGCGCCCACCGCGGCATGCAGTTCTGCCGCGAGCGCCATGGCAACAAGAAGGAGTTCGTCTGCCCCTACCACCAGTGGAACTACACGCTCAAGGGTGATCTGCAGGGCGTGCCGTTCCGTCGTGGCGTGAAGCAGGACGGCAAGGTGCACGGCGGCATGCCGGCCGATTTCAAGACCGAAGACCACGGCCTGAACAAGCTCAAGGTCGCGTCGCGCGGCGGCGTGGTGTTTGCGTCGTTCGACCACGACATCGAATCGTTCGAAGACTTTCTCGGCCCTGACATCCTTCACTACTTCGACCGCCTGTTCGACGGCCGCAAGCTCACAATCCTGGGCTACAGCCGCCAGCGCATTCCGGGCAACTGGAAGCTCATGCAGGAGAACATCAAGGACCCGTACCACCCGGGCCTGCTGCACACCTGGTTCGTGACCTTCGGGCTCTGGCGCGCCGACAACAAGTCGGAACTGAAGATGGACGCGCGCGGCCGCCACGCCGCCATGATCTCCACGCGCGGCAGCGCCGGCAAGGCCGCGCAGGTGACGCAGGTCTCGAGCTTCAAGGAAAGCATGCAGCTGAAAGACCCGCGCTTTCTGGACATCGTGCCCGAGCCTTGGTGGGGTGGGCCGACGGCGGTGATGATGACGCTGTTCCCCAGTCTCATCCTGCAGCAGCAGGTCAACAGCGTGTCGACGCGCCACATCCAGCCCGTGGGCCACGACGCCTTCGATTTCGTGTGGACGCATTTCGGCTTCGAGGACGACACGCCCGAGATGACGCAGCGCCGCCTGCGCCAGGCCAACCTGTTCGGGCCAGCCGGCTTCGTGTCGGCCGACGACGGCGAGGTGATCGAGTTCTCGCAGGAGGGCTTCGAGCAGAAGCCCTACCACCGCACGCTGGCCGAGCTCGGCGGGCGCGAGGTGGAGAACACCGACCACATGGTGACCGAGACGCTGATCCGCGGCATGTACCGCTACTGGCGCGAAGTGATGGAGGCCGCATGAGCACGCTCGACACGTCCACCTACCTCGACCTGTCGCGCCTGTATGCGGCGTACGCGCACGCCGTCGATTCGGGCGACTGGGACCTGTGGCCCGCGTTCTTCACCGAGCAGTGCAGCTACCGCCTGCAGCCGCGCGAGAACCACGAACGCGGCCTGCCGCTGGCCACGCTCTCGTTCGAAAGCCGGGGCATGCTCGAAGACCGCGTCTACGGCATCAAGGAGACGCTGTTCCACGACCCGTACTACCAGCGCCACGTGGTGGGCCTGCCGCTGGTGCACCGCGTCGACGACGACGGCACCATCCACAGCGAGGCCAACTACGCGGTGTTCCGCACCAAGCTCGATGGGCCGTCGACCGTGTTCAATGTGGGTCGCTACATCGACAAGGTCGTGCAGACCCCCGAGGGCCTGAAGTTCGCGTCGCGCCTGTGCGTGTTCGACAGCGAAATGATCCCGAACTCCATCATTTACCCCATCTGAAACCGAGCCATGACAGAAAAAGAACCAGAGACCCACGGTGCCCCGTTGCGCCGCTTCACCGACCCGGCCTACGTGCCGCTGTGTGCCAACCTCGCTGAAGTGCGCGAGAACATCGACCGGCTCGACCGCCAGATCGTCGCGCTGCTGGCCGAGCGCGGCCGCTACGTGAAGGACGCCGCGCGCTTCAAGCGCGACGCTTTCCAGGTGTCGGCGCCACAGCGCCAGCAGGAAGTGATCGACAAGGTGAAGGCGCTCGCCGAGAAGGAGGGCGCCTACCCGGAGGTGGTCGAGGCCGCCTACCGCGCGCTCATCGCGGGCTTCATCGCGCGCGAGCAGCAGGACCATCTGGGCATGGCCGATGTGGAGGTGCAGCCATGACGCGCGCACGCCTCTTCGTCGCCTTCACCGCCGTGGCCCTGGCCGCGGCCGCCCATGCGCAGGACTGGCCGCAGCGCCCCGTGCGCATCGTGGTGCCGTTCGCGGCGGGCTCGTCGCCCGACATCCTGGCGCGCATCGTCAACGACAAGCTCGCGGCGCGCATCGGCCAGCCGCTCATCGTCGAGAACAAGCCCGGCGCGGGCGGCAACAGCGGCACCGACGCGGTCTCGAAGGCGCAGCCCGACGGCTACACCTTCCTGCTGTCGGTGAACGCGCCGCTGGTCTACAACACCATCCTCTACAAGAACCTGCCGTACGACCCGTTCAAGGACCTCGTGCCGGTGTCGCTGGCCGCGACCACGCCGAACGTCTGCGCGGTCTCGAACTCGATGGGCGTCGATTCGGTCAAGGGCTGGCTGGCGGCGATGAAGAAGAACCCCGGCAAGTTCAACTTCGCATCGACCGGCAACGGCTCGATCTCGCACCTGGGCGTGGAGCTCATCAAGGCCAAGACGCAGTCGTTCGCGGTGCACATTCCGTACGCGTCGTCGGGCCAGGCCGTGACCGCCATCGTGCAGGGCGACGTGCAGTACGCCTGCCTGCCGCCGGTCACGGTGATGCCGCAGGCCAAGACCGGCCGCCTCAAGGCGCTGGCCGTCACCTCGGCCGAGCGTTCGGCATTGCTGCCCGAGCTGCCGACGTTGCGTGAGTCGGGCCTGCCCGACATCCAGGCCGTGCCGTGGTTCGCCTACATGGCGCCCAAGGGCACGCCGAACGACGTGGTGCAGCGCATGAGCCGCGAGATTGCGGCTGCGCTGAAAGACCCCGACACGGTCAAGCGCCTGCAGACCGCGTACTTCGACCCCGTGGGCAGCACGCCCGAAGGCCTGTCGAAGTTCATGGACGAGGAACTGCGCCGCTGGAAGCCGGTGATCGACCGCGCCGGCCTCAAGCCCGATTGAGCCAAAGGGAGCACACGATGAGCACGATGACCTGGGTCGACGCCGCGGCGGTCGACGACGTTCCCGCCGACGACGTGGTCGGCATCGAGGTGCAGGGGCGCGACATCGCGCTATACGGCACCGACGACGGCATCCACGCCACCGACAACATCTGCACGCACGGCCATGCGCGGCTGTGCGACGGTTTTCTCGAAGGCCACGAGATCGAATGCCCGCTGCACCAGGGCCGTTTCGACGTGCGCAGCGGCAAGGCCATGTGCGCGCCGCTCACAGAAGACCTGCGCACCTACCCGGTGAAGATCGAGGGCGGGCGGGTGTTCCTCGCGTTCGAGGGCTGAACTGTTCTGCCTGCGGCGGGCGTGATCTGTATCGGTTCGCGCCGGACCGGTTGGCGACAATGGCGGCCCGTTTTCCTGGACATCCGATGACAGAACCACACAGCCGCGACCAGATCGCCGACCTGATTGCCGCCGAACTGGGCCACCGCTTCGACGGCGAGATCCTGGCCGGTGGCCATTACGTGCCGTTGGTGCGCGACGGCCGCACCGTCTACCTCAGCGGCCAGGTGCCGCGCGTGGGCACCACGGTGGTCGTCACCGGCCGCGTGGGCGATGCCGTGTCGCTCGACACCGCGCGCGAAGGCGCGCAGATCTGCGCGCTGCGCAGCCTCGCGCTGCTGCGCCGCGCACTCGGTTCGCTCGATGCGGTCGAGAAGGTGCTGCGCGTGGGCGTGTTCGTGCAGTGCACGGCCGACTTCACGCAGCAAAGCGAGGTGGCCGATGCCGCGTCCGACCTGCTGCACCGCGTATTCGGCGAAGCCGGCGTGCATGTGCGCACGGCGGTCGGCGTCTATGCGCTGCCGAAGAACGCGACGGTCGAGGTCGAGATGACTGTCGCGACCACCCACGCCGCCTGAATCGACTGCGTCAGCTGCGTTCGCGGCGCGCGGGTTCGCTGCGGTGCAGGTGCACCGCCAGCGTGTCGCGCGGCGGGCGCACCGCGCATTGCGCCAGCAGCCGGCCGGCTTCGCCCCGGTGGTAGCCGTTGTGCGTCACGACGTGGGCCAGCATTTCTTCACGCGTCATGCGACCCTTGTCGCCGTCGGTGAACACGAAGGGCAGCCCCTCGGCCAGCAGCGCCGGCGTGAGCGTGTCCAGGTAGGCGAGGTACCAGCGGTCGGACTCGGCCACGGCCGCGCGCAGCTCGGCCAGCGCGGGCGTTTCGGGCGTGTTGTCGTCGGTGAAGCCGTGCGGCGTGCCCGTAAGGTGGCCCGCGAAGATCCGGTTCACCACATGGGCATGGTTGACCACGCGAATCGCGGCATGCCGGGCGTCGGCGTGCTGCACGGGGTCGAGGCTGGCCATGCGGTCCAGCAGCTCGTCGTTGGCCCACGCGTGGTACTGGAACAGCGTGCGCAGCAGGGGAGGGGCGCTCATGTCGGGTGTGTCCTTGTCATCGGGGAACCCGGATGTTCGCGGCAGGCGCGGCGCCTGTCCAGCCGCCACCGGATCAGCGCTCGCCGAGCATCCAGCGCGTGCGGTCGCCGCGCCCCGGCAGGTGCAGCGCGGCGGTGGCCGCGGGCGTCTCGGCCAGCAGCCGGCCCTTGCGGAACACCTTGAGCCGCGTCGCGCGCAGGCGGATGGCCTCGACCGGGTCGCGCGCCTGCAGCAGCACGAAGCTGGCGTCGCAGCCGGCTTCCAGGCCGTAGCCGTCCAGGTGCATCACGCGCGCCGCGCGCGTGGTCACGGCCTCGAAGCACTGGTGGATGCCGGCCTGGCCGGTCATCTGCGCCACGTGCAGGCCCATGTGGGCCACCTCGAGCATGTCGCCCGAGCCCATGCCGTACCAGGGGTCCATCACGCAGTCGTGGCCGAAGGCGACGTTCACGCCGGCCGCCAGCAGCTCGGGCACGCGCGTCATGCCGCGGCGCTTGGGGTAGCTGTCGTGACGGCCCTGCAGCGTGATGTTGATGAGCGGGTTCGACACCACGCTCACGCCGCTTTCGGCCATGAGCGGCAGCAACTTGCTCACGTAGTAGTTGTCCATCGAGTGCATCGAGGTGCAGTGCGAGCCCGTCACGCGGCCCTGCAGGCCCAGGCGCAGCGTTTCGGCGGCCAGGGTCTCGATGTGGCGCGAGAGCGGGTCGTCCGACTCGTCGCAGTGCATGTCGACCAGCTTGCCGCGCTCGGCCGCCAGCTCGCACAGCAGCTTCACGCTGGCCGCGCCGTCGGCCATGGTGCGCTCGAAATGCGGAATGCCGCCGACCACGTCCACGCCCTTGTCGAGCGCGCGCGTGAGGTTGTCGACGCCGCCCGGCGAGCGCAGCGCGCCATCCTGCGGAAAGGCCACCAGCTGCAGGTCGATGTAGGGCGCCACCTGGCGCTTCACCTCGAGCAGCGCATCGACTGCGAGCAGGCTGGGGTCGCTGGTGTCCACGTGCGAGCGGATCGCCAGCAGGCCCTTGGCCACGGCCCAGTCGCAGTAGGCGAGCGCGCGGTCGATGAGCGCATCGGCCGTGAGCAGCGGCTTGAGCTCGCCCCACAGCGCGATGCCTTCGAGCAGCGTGCCGCTCTGGTTGACGCGCGGCTGGCCGTAGCTCAGCGTGGCGTCCATGTGGAAATGCGGGTCGACGAAATGCGGCGTGAGCAGCAGGCCTTGGGCGTCGAGCGTCTCGTGCGCGGGCGCGGCCAGGCCGGGCGTGACCTCGGCGATGCGGTCGTCCTGCACGGCAACCGACATGCCGGTGCGGCCGTCGGGGAGGGTGGCGTGGGTGATGAGGAGGTCGAGCATCGGTGGGGTGTCTTTTTTTCTGAGGAGCGCTCAGCGCGTGCGCTGCGCGCGGAAGCGGTACTGCCCTGCGGCCGGCCCGACCTCGATGGTCACGCGGCGCAGCTTGTCGTCGTGGCCCGAGTCGGCCTTGGCCGTCACCACGATGCCGCGCGGCGTGGCGCGGCAGGTGAGTTCGCTCAGGGAGATCTCCGCGTGGTCGTTGTCGAGCTCGGCGATGGCGGTCGTGTGCACGGCGTACAGGCTGTAGCTGCGGTCGGCCTCGCCGCGCGCCATCCACTGCACGTAGAGGAACGACTGGGCGAAGGCTTCGGCGTGGATCACGCGGTAGGTGCCGCGGTGGTCGGTGCCCCAGGTGCCGCAGGTCTGCACCCAGGTGACGGCGTCGTGGGTGGCGAAGCGCTCGGGGCCGTAGTCGGCGCCGAGTGCGTGGGCGCCGCTGCCGGCCAGGGCGAGCAGCGCGGTGGCCAGCAGGCGACGGAGGCGGGGCCGCGTCATCGGCATGTCAGCGTTCTCCCTTGCGGTAGGGTTTCATCAGCGCCTGCGGGTAGCTGGCCTTGCGCGCCACCAGCACCAGCGCCAGGATCGACAGCAGGTAGGGCAGCATCAGGTACAGCTGGTAAGGCAGCACGGCATCGCCCGATTGTTGCAGCCGCAGCTGCAGTGCGTCGAAGAAGGCGAACAGCAACGCGCCGAGCAGGGCCTTGCCGGGCCGCCACGAGGCGAACACCACCAGCGCCACGCAGATCCAGCCGCGCCCGTTCACCATGTTGAAGAAGAAGGCGTTGAAGGCCGACAGCGTGAGGAACGCGCCGGCCACGCCCATCAGCGCGGAGCCCGCCACGATGGCGCAGGTGCGCGTGGCCGCGACCGACACGCCCTGGCTCTCGGCCGCCTGCGGGTTCTCGCCCACCATGCGCAGCGCCAGGCCCAGCGGTGTGCGGTACAGCACCCAGGCCACCGCCGGCACCAGCAGCAGCGCGAACAGCGTGAGCGCGGTTTGCGCGCCGAGGATGGGCACGGGCAGCCAGTCCATCGGCGCGAAGGGCGTGATGGTCGGCGGCGCGTTCACCTTCGGAAAGCTCACGCGGTAGCCGAAGTAGCTCAGCGCTGTGGCCAATAACGTGATGCCCAGCCCCGAGACGTGCTGCGACAGCGCGAGCCCGACGGTCAGGAAGGCATGCAGCAACCCGAACACCATGCCCGTGAGCGCGGCCACGCCGACGCCGGCCCACAGCGGCGCGCCGGCGTACACCGCGAGCCAGCCGGTGAAGGCGCCCGCGACCATAATCCCCTCGATGCCCAGGTTGAGCACGCCCGCGCGTTCGCACAGCAGCACGCCCAGCGTGCCCAGGATGAGCGGCGTGGCGATGCGCAGCACCGCGACCCAGAAGGCGGGGTTGGAAAGAATGTCGAGCAGGTCGGTCATTTCGTCACCCGCACGCGGTACTGCGTGAGCAGCGTGGCCACCAGCACCGCGATCAGCGAGGCCGCGACGATCACGTCGGCGATGTAGGTCGGCACGCCCACGGCGCGGCTCATGGTGTCGGCCCCGACCAGCACGCCGGCCACGAACACGCCGGCGGCGATCACGCCCAGCGGGTGCAGCCCGGCGAGCATCGCGATCACGATGCCCGTGTAGCCGTAGCCCGGCGACATGTCGAGCGTGACGTAGCTCGTGCGGCCCGCCACCTCGATGGCGCCGGCCAGCCCGGCCAGCGCGCCCGAGAGCAGCGCCACCATGACCAGGGTGCGCGTCACCGGCACGCCGGCGAAGGCGGCGGCGCGGGCATTGGCGCCCACCGCACGGATGTCGAAGCCCAGCACCGTGTACTTGAAGATCGCCCACACGCTCACCGCGAGCGACACGGCCCACAGCAGGCCGGTGTGCACGCGTGTCTGGGCGATGAGCTTGCCCAGTTCGAGGTCGGACTGCAGCGACACGCTCTGCGGCCAGCCCATCGCCGTCGGGTCTTTCATCGGCCCGTCGAGCAGCGCCGACACGCCGAGCAGCACGATGAAGTTGATGAGCAGCGTGGTCACGACCTCGTCCACGCCGAGCTTGTTCTTCATGAGCGCCGGACCCAGCAGCATCAGCGCGCCGGCCACCGCAGCGGCCAGCATCATCAGCGGGAACAGCACCCAGGGCGAGAGTTCGAAGCCCGTGCCGCCGTGCATGCCGCCCACGGCCACGGCGGCCAGCGCGCCCGCGAACAGCTGCCCCTCGGCGCCGATGTTGAAGAGCCGCGCCTTGAACGCGACCGTCGCGGCCAGGCCGGTCAGGATGAGCGGAATGGCCCGCGTCAGCGTCTCGCTCCATGCGAACACCGAGCCGAAGCCGCCCTGCAGCAGCAGCGCGTAAGTGCGCCCGACCGGCGCGCCGGCCCAGCGCACGAGCAGCGCGCTCACCAGCAGCGTGAACACGACCGCGCCGATGGGGGCCAGCACCAGCGCGGCGCGCGAGCTTTCGTGGCGTCGTTCGAGGCGCATCATGCGGCGGCTCCCGGGCGTTGCGGCGCGGTGGCGCCGGCCATCGCCAGGCCGATGGCCTCGCGCGTCCAGGCTGCGGCCGGGCGCGCTTCGCCAAGGTGGCCGCCGTGCATCACGGCCACACGGTCGCCGAGCGCGAGCACTTCGTCGAGGTCGTCGGAGATCACCAGCACCGCCGCGCCGGCATCGCGCGCGGCGATGAGCTGCTGCTGCACGTAGGCGACGGCGCCGATGTCCAGGCCCCAGGTCGGCTGGTGCGCCACGATGAGGCGCGGTGCGCGGTTCGGGTACTTCTTGTTGTCGGTGTCTTGTTCCACTTGCTCGGGCGCCAGCAGCGCCCGCCCCAGGATCAGTTTCTGCATGTTGCCGCCTGAGAGCGAACGGGCCGGCGACATCAGGCCGGCGCCGCGCACATCGAAGGCTTTCTCGATGCGCCGGGCGTGCAGCCGCGCGGCGGCGCGCCGGACGATGAACGACCAGCGTGAAAAGACCGGGCTGCGCAGCCGCTCGGACACGGCGTTCTCCCACACCGGCAGGTCGCCGACCACGCCGACCGCGTGGCGGTCTTCGGGGATGCGCGCCACGCCGCGCTGCACCAGCCGGGCGGGCGAGGGCGGCAGCGCACGGCCCATGAATTGCGCGCTGCCGGAGACGGCGCGGCGCGTGCCGCTCAGCAGCTCGGCCAGCGCGACCTGGCCGTTGCCCGAGACGCCGGCGATGGCGGTGATTTCCCCCGCGCGCAGCGTGAGCGACACCTCGCGCAGGCGGTCCTGCCCGCCGTCTTTGTTCGATGCGGTGCTCACATGGTCGAGCACGCAGACCGCGTCGCCCACCGACTTCGCAGGCCGGCGCTGCGGCACCTCGACCGCATGGCCGACCATCCACAGCGCGAGCTGCGCCTGCGTGGTGTCGGCCGTGCGTGCCTCGGCCACCAGCTTGCCGCCGCGCAGCACCGCGATGCGCTGCGACACGCGCAGCACCTCGCCGAGCTTGTGGCTGATGAAGATGACCGACAGGCCTTGCGCCACCATCTGCGCGAGCGTGGCGAAGAGCGCCTCGCTCTCCTGCGGCGTGAGCACGGCCGTGGGCTCATCGAGGATCAGGATGCGCGCGCCGCGGTACAGCGCCTTGAGGATTTCCACGCGCTGGCGTTCGCCGACCGACAGGCTGCCGATGGTCGCGTCGGGCTGCACGGGCAGGCCGAACCGCTGGGCGACCTCGAGCAGCCGCGCGCGGGCCGCGGCGCGGCGCGAGACCGGGCGCCACAGCGGCTCGGTGCCCATCGTCACGTTGTCGAGCACGCTGAGGTTGTCGGCCAGCGTGAAGTGCTGGTGCACCATGCCCACGCCGGCGGCCAGCGCGGCCTTGGGGTTGCCGGGCGGCAGGGGTGAGCCGAACACTTCGATTCGGCCTTCGTCGGCGACGTAGTGGCCGAACAGGATCGACATCAGCGTCGACTTGCCGGCGCCGTTCTCGCCGAGCAGCGCGAGCACTTCGCCGGCCTGCAGGTCGAGGGAGATGGCGTCGTTGGCCACGAGCGGGCCGAAGCGCTTGGTGATGCCCTGGAGGCGGAGCACGGTGGGGTTCATGGGCAGACAGGTGGCGACGGCAGGTCGCGGCAGAAATTCTCGATGGCCCGGGCGGAGGCGGCGGGCGAGGCCTGCAGCAGGCCGTGGGGGCCGTCGAGCTGCACCAGGTGCAGCGCCGACAGCCCGCGCTGAATGGCGGCCACCGCGCGGCGCGGCACCACGCGGTCCTGCAGCGCCTGCAAATACATGGCGGGCACGCCGACCCGCGGCAGCTTGTCGCGCACGTCGACGCGCTGAACTTCTTTCATGCGGTGGGTCATGACGGCCACCGACACCTGCTTCAGCGAGGCCTGGAGCATGTCCGACAGGTGCGGCGACGCCGAGCCGCCCAGCAGCAGGTGCCGCATCGGCGCGCGCATGAGCTTCGAATGCAGTAGGCGCATCGACAGGTCGAGCAGGCCTGCGCGCATCAACGCCAGGCCGGGCGCGGGCCGGCGCGCGAAGCTGCAGCACAGGATGAGGCCGCGCAGCCCCGGCGGGCGCGAGGCCGCGAGGGAGATGGCCAGCGGCCCGGAAAACGATTCGCCGAGCAGCACGAAGGGCTGCTGCGTCGGCAGTTGCGCGCGCACCATCGCTTCGAGTTCGTCGTAGCCCAGCACCTCGCGGCCCGGGTAGCGCACGACGTCGATGGCGGCCTGCGGCCCCAGGGCCTGCGCCAGCGGCGCGAAGAGATCGCCGGTGCCGTCCATGCCTGGCAGCAAGACAAGACGAGGCAGGCGCCCGGGCGCCACCGTCACTTCCACGCGGCCAGGAAGGCCAGCATGACCTTGGCCGAGTTGTCGGCCGCGATGCTCATGAAAGTGCCCATCTCGTTCTCGCCGTCGCCGCCGCCCGCGAGGTCGCTGAGCGAGCGGAAGGCGATGTAGGGCACGCCGTTGCTGTAGGCGACCATGCCCACGGCGGCGGTTTCCATGTCGAGCACGTTGGCCTGGAAGGTCTTGTAGGTGTATTCGCGGTAGGCCTTGTTGTCCATGAAGGCCTGGCCCGAGACGCCGTTGCCGCCCACCACCAGCTGCGGCTTGCGCGGCAGGCACTTGCCGGCGCCGCAGTTCGCCAGCTCGACATTGCGGATGCTGCGCGCCACCTCGAGCATCTTCGGATCGGCCGCGAACCAGAACTTGCGCTCGATGCCCGGCTTGGCGGCCGAGCGCACCTCGACCGGGCGCGGGAAGTTCATGCCGAAGTTGGGCAGCGTGGCGTCGGTGATGAAGGGCGGCGCGCTGTACTTGCCGGGCGCGGTCTCGCGCGCCATGAGCACCTCGAGGTACTGGCCCCACTGGGCCGGCACCGTCACGTCGCCCACGTGCAGCGACGGGTTCACGCCGCCCGCGATGCCGCTGAACACGATGCCGCTGATGCGAAAGCGGTTGAGCACCAGCTGCGTGTTCATGGTCGCGTTCGTCATGCTGATGCCCGAGAGGAACAGCACCACGGGCTTGCCTTCGAGCGTGCCGGTGGTGAACTCGACGCCGTTCACGCTGTGTTTGCGGGGACCCTGCAGGCGCGTGAGCAGCAGCTTGAGCTCGGGCTCGAAGGCCGAGATCACGGCCAGGCGCGGCGTGTCGTCCAGCCGCGTGCTGCTGTTGATGCTGACGACGTCCGACTTGTAGACGCCGACGCAGCCCGTCAGCACGAGGCCGAGCGCGGCGGCCAGGACCGGGCCGCGCAGGCGCTGGAGAAGCGAGGAAGTGTTCGTCATGGTCATCAGGAGTTGGTGGGCGGGAGTGAGGGGCGGTGTGCGGCGTCGGGCGTGGCGATCCAGGCCTGCAGCGCGGCGACGCGCGCGTGCTTCGGTGCCAGGCCGACGAAGGTGGTGTAGGCGGCGAGCGCCTTGGCGTCGTTGCCGGCCTGCAGATAGGCATCGCCCAGGTTCAGGTAGGCGAGGGCGCGGCTGCCGTCCATGTCGATGGCCTGCTCGAACCAGCGCGCGGCCTCGACCGGCTTGCCGCGCTTGAAGTACACGAAGCCGAGGTTGTTGGCCGCCAGCGCAAAGCGCGGCTGCAGCTTCAGCGCCTCGGTGAAGGCGGCCTCGGCCTCGTCGTAGCGGCGTTCGCGGTACAGCTGCAGGCCGCGGTCGTTGGCGCGCTGGGCGGCCACGCGCGGCGTGAGCGGCGCGGCGGCCGGCATGGTCAGCTTGGTGTCGGCGCCTTCGAGGTTCTTCACCACCACCTCGACGGCGGGCGGGCCGGCCTTGGTGGTCTTGGGTGTTGCGGCGGCATGCACGGCCTGCTCGTTGGCCTGGTCGATGCGCTTGTTGACCTGGCTGGCGGCGGCGTCGAGCTGCAGGCTGTCGCCGCTGAGGCCTTCGCGCTCGACGGGCAACGCGAACACGAACTCGCCGCCCTCCGAGCCGGGCAGGCTGCCGAAGGCCGGCGTCTGCCGCGCGATGGCCGAGACCGCCGGGGCCACGTAGGCCGCGAGTTCGGTGCCGGTGATGACGTTGTCGCCGTTCAGGTCGGCCTTGCCCGACAGCGCCTGCAGCATCGTCCAGGTGAAGACCGAGTGGCCACCGGGGCCGTCGTCGGCCACCTGCTGGTCGGCGCCGCCGGCGGTGAGCATCTGGCGGCCGATGCGGCGCGCGTTGTCGGTCAGGAAATTCCTGTTGCCCTGCGCCGCGCCGCCGCGCGTGAGGCCCAGGCCCGAGTAGCAGGCGTCCACGAGGAACAGCACGTGCTTGGCCGACAGCGCCTCGGCCACCTCCTGCAGCTGCGGCATCGAGATGGCGTCGGACGGCAGGTTGTCCAGCGTGGCGTCGACCGGCACGATGTAGCCCACGTCGCGCCCGCTCGCGAGCTTGCGGGTGCTGCCGTGGCCGGCAAAGAACACCAGCACGCGGTCGTCGCGTTTCACGCGCTTGCCGTCGGTCAGCTTTTCATTCAGCGCGCGCAGGATGTTGGCGCGCGTGGCCTGGTCGTCGTACAGCGCCGTGATGTTCTCTGGCTTGAAGCCGAAGCGGGTCACGAGCAGCTGCTCCATGGCCTTGGCGTCGGGCACCGCGTGGTGCAGGCCGGGCCATTTGGCGTACTTGTCGATGCCGATCACCAGCGCGTGGCTCTCGCGGTAGAGCGTGTCGCCCGAGGTGGCGGCCACGCCGTCGTCGGGCGCCGCCTTTTTCGATGCGCTGACGACGAACTTGCCGTCGCGCCAGGTGGCGAAGCGGTAGCCGTCGGCCACCAGCTGGTCGAGCACCGTGGGCAGGGCCTGCACGGTGCGGCCCTGGATGTCGTGGAACAGGATGACGCCGCGCTTGGCCTTGTCGACCTCGGCCAGCACGCGGTCGGCGATCGACTTGGGCACCGGGTCGGCCCAGTCCATCGAGTCGACGGTCCACATCATGGAGCGCAGCTTGAGCGCCTCGACCGTGCTCAGCTTGGCCTCGTTGCGCGCGCCGTAGGGAAAGCGAAAGAGGGTGGACTGCGGCCGGCCGGTGGCGTCGAGCAGCGCTTCGGTTTCGCTGGCCTCGACGCGCACCGCGTCGTCCGTCATCTTGGCCATCATGCCGTGGCTGAAGCTGTGGTTGGCGAGCACGTGGCCGGCGGCCAGCACGCGCTTGGCGGTCGCGCCGTTGGCATTGAGCTGGGCCTTGCCCTGCGCGTCGAGCTTGCCCAGGTTGCGCCCGAGCTGGAAGAAGATGGCGGGCGCGTCGTAGCGCTTCAGTATCTCGAGGATCTCGTCGGTGTGTTTGGCGTGCGGGCCGTCGTCGAAGGTGAGCACGACGGTCTTGGCGGGCAGCGAGGTGCCGAAGATCTCGCGCGCGTCCGCGCTGTCCTTTTCCTTGGCGCCGCCCGGGGGCTGCGTGTAGGGAACGATGGCGCCGAAGTCTTTCAGGATCTGCTCGCGCGAGTACAGGCCCTGCAGCTTGGCCACATAGTCGGCCCACTTTTCGCGTTTGGGCTCGATGCCGCGCTGCGCGAAGCGGCCGAACACGTCTTTCAGCTCGCGGTCATAGGCCTGCTCGATCTCGGCGAGCACGGCCAGGTCTTCGCTGGCGCGGCGGCCGAGCTTGAGCCCGGACAGCGACTGCGCCTGGCTGTAGCGCGTGCTCAGCTCCGACAGGAACTCCTTGAACGCCAGTCGGTCGGCATCGAACCAGCTCGGCTCGCTCTCGATGCGGTCGAGCAGCGCGTTCAGGCCCGCCACCGCGGCGGGGTCCGTCATGTCCGCGGCCTGGGCGATCAGCGCCTGCTGGCGCTCCTGCATCTCGTGGAACAGCTGCTGCCCGACGGCGCTGACGGCGCGCTTCTCGGCCGCCTCGAGCGCACGCTCGCCGGTCATCAGCACGATCATCTGGCGGTGCGCGGCGAGCAGGGCGTCGGCGCGTGCCTGCAGCGCGGCCGGGATGCCGACCGGTGGCGCGACCACCGGCGGCGCAGCGGCAGCGGGTGCCGAGGCGGCCGATGCGGGCACCTCGACCGCCGGGGCGGTGGCTGGGGCCGCCGGCTCAGGTTGACAGGCGGCGAGCCCGGCGGCCAACGCCGCGATGGCCACGCCATGGATTGCGGTCTGCCATCGCGCACGCTTCATGGGTTCGGGTCTGCTCGCTTGTCTGTCTACTGGTTACTTGGCGGTGGACTTCGGCTGGGCGTCGTCCACCTTCACGGTGAACTTGCCGGCCAGGATGTCGGCCTGCTTCGCTTTCACCTTGGCCACGACGTCGGCCGGCACCTTCTTCTCGAAGGTGCCCAGCGGCGCGAGCTCGGAGCCCTTGTGCTTCATGTGCGAGTACACGCCGTAGTCCTCGGCGGCGAACTTGCCTTCCTTCACCAGCTTGATGGCGCGGTCGGCCGAGGGCTCGAAGTTCCACAGCGCCGAGGCCACCACCGTGTCGGGGTATTGGGCCTGTGTGTCGATCACGTTGCCGATGGCGAGCTTGCCTTTTTCCTTGGCCGCGTCCGACACGCCGAAGCGCTCGGCGTACATGATGTCGGCGCCCTTGTCGATCATCGCGAAGGCCGCTTCCTTGGCCTTCGGCGGGTCGAACCAGCTGTTGATGAAGCTCACGCTGAACTCCACCTTCGGATTCGTTTCCTTCGCGCCCGCCATGAACGCGTTCATGAGCCGGTTCACCTCGGGAATCGGGAAGCCGCCGACCATGCCGATGCGGTTGCTCTTGGTCATCCCGCCCGCGACCATGCCGCTGAGGTAGGCCGGCTCCTGGATGTAGTTGTCGAACACCGAGAAGTTCGGCGCCTGCGGCTTCAGCGACGAGCCCATGAGGAACGCCACCTTGGGAAAGTCCTTCGCGACCTTGCGCGCCGCCGCTTCCACCCCGAACACCTCGCCCAGGATCAGCTGGTTGCCGCCCGTGGCGTACTCGCGCATCACGCGCTCGTAGTCGGCATTGCTCACGTTCTCGGTCGCCTTGTATTCGATCTCCCCACGCGCCTCGGCCGCCTTCAGCGCCTTGTGGATGCGGCCCACCCATTGCTGCTCGAACGGCACCGTGTACACGGCAGCCACCTTGAGCTTGGCCTGCGCGAGCGCAAGGCCCGGGGCGCCCGCCGCAAGCGCTGCGGCGACGGCGATGGAACGAACGATCAATTGACGGCGTGCTGTCACGGTCTTCTCCTCGATGAAATGAAAGAACCAGCCCTGCAATCCCTATGCCCACCCACCGAATCGAGGCGGCCGCTCGCGGCCGGCTCCCTTCCAGCAAACACCGAGGAACCGGCTCCGCCGGGCCTCAGGTGTTGCCCCCGGTAGGGGGAAGGAGCAGCGACACGAAGTGCGCGAAGCCTGGGGGCGAGCCTTACTTCGTGCCGAAGATGCGGTCGCCGGCGTCGCCGAGGCCCGGCAGGATGTAGCCGTGGCTGTCCAGCTCGCGGTCGATGGCGGCGGTGTAAATCGGCACGTCGGGGTGCGCGGTCTGCATCGTCTTCACGCCTTCGGGGCAGGTCAGCAGGCAGACGAACTTGATCGACTTGGGGTTGAGTTCCTTCAGCCGTTCGACCGCGGCCACGGCCGAGTTGCCGGTGGCCAGCATCGGGTCGACCACGATCACGTCGCGGTTCTCCATCTCGCCGGGCATCTTGAAGTAGTACTCGACGGCCGTGAGCGTCTTGGGGTCGCGGTACAGGCCGATGTGGCCGACGCGCGCGCCCGGCACCACCGTGAGCATGCCGTCCAGGATGCCGGTGCCGGCGCGCAGGATCGACACCAGCACCACCTTCTTGCCGTCGATGACCTTGGCCTGCATGGTTTCGAGCGGGGTCTCGACCTCGATGTCCTGCATCGGCATGTCGCGCGTGACCTCGTAGGCCATCAGCATGCTGATTTCGTTCAAGAGCCGGCGAAAGCTGTTGGTGGAGGCGTCCTTGCGGCGCATCAGTGTGAGCTTGTGCTGGACGAGGGGGTGGTCGACGAGGTGGACGTTGCTCATTGGAGTCTTCTTTTGGTGTGCCGTTGCGGAAAACAGGAGAGTCTAAAAGACTAGAAGACGGTGCCGTCGCTCTCGATCTGCAGCGGTGGCGCACCGTTTCGCAAGCGCTGTGCCAGCACCCGGCCCGCGGCCCAGGTGCCGCCTTCGAGCACGCAGGCCAGGGGCAGCTCTTCCTCGGTGCGGTCGAGCACCTTGCGCACGCGCGGGGCGATTTCGTCGAGCAGCGCCACGGTGAGGGCGCGCCATTCGACGATGAACTCGTCGCCGGCCTTCCAGCGGCGGGTGAGAAAGGCCGGCTCGCGCGGCACGATCACGCCGCTGTCGATCAGCAGGCCGCCGTTGCGGTACTCGGGCAGGGCGGTGAGCGCGTCGAGATGCCGTACCTTCACGCCGGCCCATTCGAAGGGCTCGAGCAGCGAATACGTGAGCCACTGCGACAGCTTGTGGAACGGCATCCAGCCGTTGGTGAGCCCGGGCCCGGCGACGGCGCTGTGGCGCCAGCAGTCGCCCAGCGCGAAGGCCGGGTCGCCGGAGCCGCCGACGTTGTCGCTGCCGTCGGCCGCCAGGCTGTCGATGGCGTTGGCCGAGGGCCAGATGTGCGAGAGGGTGTCGAGCAGCAGCGACAAAATCTGGTGCGCCGTGATCTCGGCCGTGGGCGGCGAGGCCGCGCCCAGCGGGGCCACGAGCGCGTCGAAAAGGCCGGCGGGCCGGCCGTCGTCGCCGAAGGTTTCGGGCTGCTCGCTCATGGCCTCGCCGAGGCGGCGCAGCAGCACCGCGCGCCCGGACAGGCCGACCAGCGGATTGACCTCGCTCACCTGGAAGGCGTCGCCCAGGCGCTCGGTCACGAGGCCGCGCAGGCCGGCCGCGTCGGCCTGCAGCGGGTGGTTCGGGTCGGACGAGAAGAGCCCGCTGGTGAACGCATGGAAGCACGCCACGCCCAGGCCTTCGGAGCGCGTGAAGCGCAGGCCGGTGGCCGGTTCGGTGTAGTGCCAGGTCGGGCCGGCGCCGGCGTCGAGCAGCACGCTCACCAGCGTGAGGTCGATGTGGGCGCGGGCGCGCTGGCGGGCGTCGAGGCCTTTGCCGAGCAGCGCGTCGAGCTGCAGGCGGCGGTCGACGCCGCCGGCCTCGAAGTGGCGCCAGCGGCTGTGGTACGGGATTGTGTCCCAGGGGTAGCGCTCGCGCGTGACCTCGGCCACGGTGCGCGCCGCGTCTTCGAGCGCGTCGTCGCTGCCGATGCGGAACCACTGCGACTCGCCGCGGCGCGCGCGTGCCAGCAGGGCGCCCGCGCGCTGGCGGATGGCGGTGGTGGTGCGCAGCAGGCTGGCGGCGCCGGCCGGGTGGCCGGTGTCGGGAGTGAATTCGATCGACGGGTCGACATTGCCCGCGCCGCCGGGGCGCAGGCTGCCGGAACCGTCGGCGGGCAGGTCGATGTCGGTGCTTCGGCTCATTCGCTCAATCCCCGGCCCTTGGCCTTTTTCAGTTCCTCTGCGTCCGGCACCGGGCCGGGGGTGAAATAGCCGGCTGCCATCTTGGCGTCCATCTCGACGCGGGCGTCGGCCGGGATCAGTTCGTCGGGAATGTTCACGCGCTCGCCGATCTCGATGCCCGAGCCGGTGATGGCGTCGAACTTCATGTTGCTCATCGACACGAGGCGGTGGATCTTCTTGATGCCCAGCCAGTGGAAGACGTCGGGCATCAGCTCCTGGAAGCGCATGTCCTGCACGCCGGCCACGCACTCGGTGCGCGCGAAATACTGGTCGGCCGTGTCGCCACCCACCTGGCGCTTGCGGGCGTTGTAGACGAGGAACTTGGTCACTTCGCCGAGCGCGCGGCCTTCCTTGCGCGAGTAGGCGATGAGCCCCACGCCGCCGCGCTGCGCGCCCTGGATGCATTCCTCGATCGCGTGCGTGAGGTAGGGGCGGCAGGTGCAGATGTCGGAGCCGAACACGTCGGAGCCGTTGCACTCGTCGTGGATGCGCGCGGTGAGCTCCACGTCGGGGTTGGCCAGGTCGCGCGGGTTGCCGAAGATGTACAGCGTCTGCCCGCCGATGGGTGGCAAAAACACCTCCAGGTCGGAGCGCGTGACCAGCTCGGGGTACATGCCGCCGGTTTCCTCGAACAGCGTGCGGCGCAGGTCGGTCTCGGAGCAGCCGAAGCGGCGCGCCACCTCGGGCAGGTACCACACGGGCTCGATGGCCGCCTTTGTCACCATCGCGGCGCCGCCCGTGGTGAGGAAGTGACCGTCAGCCTTCAGGCGCCCGCTTTGCAGCGCCTCGATCACCTCGGGCAGGATCACATGCGCCTTGGTGATCGCGATGGTCGGGCGGATGTCGTAGCCGGCCGCGAGTTCGGTGGAGAACACGTCGGCCACCAGCGCGCCCCAGGGGTCGAGCGAGACGATGCGCCCGGGCTCGCTCCACTGCGGATAGGGGCCGATGACGTCGGTGGGCGCGGTGTTGGTGAGGTCGGCCTTGTGTTCGCGCTTCAGGGCGCCGGCCGCCACGGCCAGCGCGCGGTACACGCTGTACGAGCCGCTGTGCGTGCCGATGACGTTGCGGTGCGCGCGCTTGGTGGTCGTGCCGACCACGGGCCCGCGCTCGGTGGCGGTGGCCGCGCCCCAGTGGATGGGCAGGGCGCCGAAGCCGCCGGCATGCGAGGTCAGGCGGATGTGGCCGGTCGAGGACGAGGGGTGGAGCGGAGGGCTCTGCGCCGGGCTGGCACCGGTCGCGGTCGGCAAGGCGGAAGGGAGCGCGGTACTGTCTGCAGACATTTGAGGCCCTCAAAAAATGCAATGTACCGAGCACTTGTGCGGCTGGCAAGCGAGGCCCCGCGCGGTCTGGCCGCACTGGCATTCATGCAGGCGAGGAGCGCAGGCCGTAGGTCTTGCCGTGCACGAACAGGTACTCGGCGCGCAGCACCGCGTCGCCTTTCTCGCCGGTGAAGGTGAAGCCGAGCACGGCCACCGGCGTGCCGGGTTTGATTTCCTCGACGCCCCAGGCCTGCAGCCGCGTGAGCGGGGCCAGCTCGATCTGCCACTTGCGGTCGCGCCGCGTCGGCAGCTGCGCCTTGGCCAGCAGCGCCGCGCCGTCGACCGTGGCGCTTTGCTTGGGCAGGGGCCGCTGCTTCAGGTCGGGCGGCAGCGCGAGGTTCTCGGGCAGCTCGATCTCCAGCTCGCCGTGCGGATTGCGCCAGCTCACCTTGGTGGCGCGGCCTTCCAGATAGAGCGGGCGTTCCTGGTCAAAACTGCTCCAGCCGTGGTGGGCCCAGGCGGGCAGGGCCAGTGCGATCGAACCGGTCACGAACATGCGTCGATGCAGCATCGCGTTCTCCTTGGTCAGACATAGGCAATCCAGCGCCCGCAGATGATGACAGCGAGCCAAAACCCCAAAGACAGGAGGCATTGAAACCTGGCGAATCCGCTCTGCCCGCCGAGGTCGCCGCGCAGGTGGAACCAGGCGGCGTTGAGGCCGGCCAGCAGGATCAGCAGCAGCTTCACGCGAAAGGCCGTGTTGTTCAGCAACTCGCCCGGCTGGCTCGCGAACATGGTCAGGCCGGTCAGTGCGCACAGGCCGAAGCCCAGCAGGGCGGGGCGCAGCGTGAGGCGCGCCAGCAGCGGCGCCGGCAGCTCGCGGGCCAGGCCGAGGGCGCGCAGCTCGAACACCAGCAGGCCGCCGAACAGCAGCGCGATGCCCACGATGTGCGCCGCCTCCAGCGCCGGGTAGGCCCAGGGGTGCGAGACGAGTCCGGCCAGCATCGGCGCAGCTTAGCCCAAGCCTCGCCCTGGGGGCGCGGCACAATCCCTTGCAATCTTTTTTCACCAGGCTGTAACCGGCCGGCCCGATGGCACGAAACACCGTAGGCAGCAGGACGACACCGAGCGACGCGGAAGCGGCCTTGCGCCGCCTGTTCCTTCGCGGCCTCGACGGCGACGCCGGCGCGTACCGCGAGTTCCTGCAGAAACTGAGCGCGCACCTGCGCGCTTTTCTGGGCAAGCGCCTGTTCGGCTGGCCCGATGAAGTGGAAGACCTCGTCCAGGAATGCCTGCTCGCCATGCACAACCAGCGCCACACCTACCAGAGCGACCAGCCGCTGACGGCCTGGGTGCATGCCATTGCGCGCTACAAGATGATCGACCTGCTGCGCGCCAAGTCGGTCCGCGAGGACCTGCATGACCCGCTGGACGACGACCTGGCCGTGTTCGCCGCGTCGGCCACCGAGGCCAGCGATGCGAAGCGCGACCTCGGCGGATTGCTGCAGACCCTGCCCGAACGCCAGCGCCTGCCCATCGTGCACGTGAAGATCGAAGGCCTGTCGGTGGCCGAGACGGCCAGCCTCACGGGCATGTCGGAGTCGGCGGTGAAGGTCGGCATCCACCGGGGCCTGAAGGCCCTGGCCGCGAAATTTGGGGGAGGCGCCGCGCCATGAAGACCGACGACCTCGTGAACCTGCTGGCCGCCGGCGAGGTGGCGGTGCCGCGGCGCAGCGCCAGCGGGCGCATCGGGTTGGCGGTGCTGGCCGCGCTGCCGCTGTCGTTCGTGATCCTGTTCGGCGAGTACGGGCTGCGGCCCGACCTGGTGCAGGCGATGTTCTGGCCGATGTTCTGGGTCAAGGTGCTGTTTCCGCTGTGCATCGCGGCGGCGGCCTTCGTGACGGTGCAGCGGCTGGCCCGGCCCGGCGTGCGGGTGCGCCACGCGTGGTGGGGCGGGGTGCTGCCGGTGCTGGGGATCTGGGGGCTGGCGGCGTTCGTCTGGTTCTCGGTGCCGATCGAGGAACGCATGCCCTCGCTGATGGGCCAGTCGTGGCGCATCTGCGCCCTGAGCATCGGCTTCATGGCGCTGCCGGTGTTCGCGGCCACCATCGCGGCACTGCGGGGGCTGGCGCCGACGCGGCCCGCATTGGCCGGGGCCGCGGCCGGCGCACTGGCCGGCGGCGTGGGCGCGTCGGTCTACGCGCTGCACTGCATGGAGCTGACCGCGCCGTTCCTCGCGGTCTGGTACGTGAGCGGGATCGCGGTGCCGGTGCTGCTGGGCGCGGCACTGGGGCCGCGCCTGCTGCGCTGGTAGCGCGGCCGCTCGCTTTCTCTTTCGATTAGCGCTTCTTGCTGCCGAAGATCCCGCCCAGCACGCCGCGCAGGATCTCCTTGCCCACTGACGTGCCCATGGTGCGCACCGCCGACTTGGCCATGGTCTGCACGAGGCCGTCGCGCTTGCCGCCGCGCGGCCCGGTGCTGCCGAAGAGCATGTCGTTGAGCATGCCGCCCATGCCGGACGATTCTTCCGCGGCGGCCCCGCCCTTGGCGCCGACAGCTGGCGCATCGGGGGCGCTCTCGGCGCGGCCCTTGAGCTTTTCGTAGGCCGATTCGCGGTCGACCGTCTTCTCGTACACGCCCGCCACCAGCGAGCCCGCGATCAGCGCCTTGCGCTGCTCGGGCGTGATCGGGCCGAGCTGGCTGCCCGGCGGCAGCACGTACACGCGCTCGGTGATGCTCGGGCGGCCCTTGGCGTCCAGGAAGCTCACCAGCGCCTCACCCACGGCAAGTTCGGTGATGGCGGTCTCGATGTCCAGGCCGGGCTTCTGGCGCATGGTGCTGGCAGCGGCCTTCACGGCCTTCTGGTCGCGCGGCGTGAAGGCACGCAGCGCGTGCTGCACCCGGTTGCCCAGCTGGGCCAGCACCGAATCGGGAATGTCCAACGGGTTTTGCGTGACGAAATACACGCCGACGCCCTTGGAACGCACCAGCCGCACCACGAGTTCGATGCGTTCCACCAGCGCCTTGGGCGCTTCGTTGAACAGCAGGTGGGCCTCGTCGAAGAAGAAGGCCAGCTTCGGCTTCTCGGGGTCGCCGATTTCGGGCAGCTGCTCGAACAGCTCCGACAGCATCCACAGCAGGAAGGTGGCATACAGGCGCGGCGAATTCATGAGCTTGTCGGCCGCCAGGATGTTCACCACCCCCTTGCCGCCCACCGTCTGCATGAAGTCGGTGATGTTGAGCATCGGCTCGCCGAAGAACTTGTCGCCGCCCTGGGTCTCGATCTGCAGCAGGCCACGCTGGATGGCGCCCACGCTGGCGGCGCTGATGTTGCCGTACTCGGTGGTGAACTGGCTCGCGTTCTCGCCCACGTACTGCAGCATGGCGCGCAGGTCTTTCAGGTCGAGCAGCAGCATGCCGCTGTCGTCGGCGATCTTGAACACCAGGTTCAGCACGCCGGCCTGGGTTTCGTTCACGTCGAGCATGCGGCCCAACAGCAGCGGGCCCATGTCGGACACGGTGGCGCGCACCGGGTGGCCCTGTTCGCCGAACACGTCCCACAGCGTGACGGGGCAGGCGGCGGGCTCGGGCACGTCGATGCCGCGTTCCTTGAGCGTGGCGGCCAGTTTCTCGCTGACGCTGCCTTTCTGGCTGATGCCGGTCAGGTCGCCCTTGACGTCGGCCATGAACACCGGCACGCCGATGTTCGACAGTTGTTCGGCGATGGTCTGGAGCGAGACGGTCTTGCCGGTGCCGGTGGCGCCGGTGATCAGGCCGTGGCGGTTGGCCAGGCCGGGCAGGAGGGTGCACTCGATGGTGTCGTGGCGTGCGATCAGAAGGGGGTCGGCCATGGGGCGCTCCGGGTCGTATCGAAGCGCGCAGTCTAATCAACCGCCACTCCTATAATTCACGACCCCGCACGGTCGTTCAGGAAAAAAGTTCAGGAGGTTTTTTTGTCATCGACTGCTCAGCCCCCCATTCCCGCCACTGGCGATGCATCCGAACAGTCGCCGATCGAAAAAGAGCTGGCCGTGTTGCTCGTGAACGCGCTCAATCTCGAGGTCGCACCTGAAGAGATCGTTCCCACCGACCCGCTGTACGGCGAAGGTCTGGGCCTCGACTCCATCGACATCCTCGAAGTCGCGCTCGAAGTCTCGCGCCGCTACGGTTTCCAGCTGCGCTCGGACGACGAGCGCAACCAGCAGATCTTCCAGTCGCTGCGTACGCTCGCGACCCACGTCGCCGAGCACCGCAGCGCCACCTGATCCATGTCCCGATGGCGACTCGTCCTCCTGCTGCTGGTAGGGGTCACGTATGCCGGCCTCTCCCACTGGATGACGCTGTTCCACGCCACCGAGCCCTGGGCCGTGGTGGTGTTGCTCGGCCCGTTGTGGATCGCGGCCATGGGCTGCGCCGCCAGCTGGTTCGGCCGCTGGGGCCTGGCCATTGCAGCGGCGCTGGGCATCGGCGGCTTCTCGCTCGTCTTCCTCGGTGAGGCGGGCGACACGAACCGCCTCTACGTGCTGCAGCACATCGGCATCAACGGTGCCTTGTGCGGCTGGTTCGGCTCGACGCTGCGCGGCAAGGGCCTGCCGCTGATCACCCAGTTCGCGCAGCGCGTGCACCCGCTGAAGGGGCACATGCTGTCGTACACGACGCACCTGACGCAGATCTGGACGGTGTATTTCGCCGTGGTGGTCGTCTCGTCGATCGTGGTCTACCTGACGATGCCGTTCTCGGCCTGGTCGCTGCTGGCCAACGTGCTGTCGCCGCTGAGCGTGGCGCTGCTTTTCGTGGGCGAGCACCTCGTGCGCTACCGCCTGCATCCCGAATTCGAACGCACGCGCCTCGTCGATGCGGTGCGCGCGTTCTACGGCACCTCGACGGTGGACAACGGCGCTGGCGGCCAATGAAACAGGCGCAGCCCGCGTGACCTTCGACACCGCTTCTTCTTCCTTCCTGCCGCTGCTCGCGGACCGCAACCCCGATGCGCCCCTGGCTTGGCGCGCCGGCCAGCCGGTGAGCACGCGGCAGTTCCTGGCCGACGTCGCGCGCCTGGCGCCCGCGCTGCCCGCCGAAGGGCCTGCCGTCAACCTCTGCCTCGACCGCTACGCCTTCGCCGTGAGCCTGGGCGCCGCGCTGGTGCGCGGCCACGCCAGCCTGCTGCCGCCCGATGCGCGGCCGGACACGCTGGCGCGCCTGACCGAAACCGGCGGCGCCCACCTGTTCGCGCTGACCGACGACGACAAGCTCGAGACGCCCGGCATGCGGCGCCTGCAGGTCGAGGCCGTGCCCGGCCCGGCCGTCGATGCGCCGGTGCCCGCCATCGACGGCGGCCGGCATGCGGCCAGCCTGCTCACATCGGGTTCCACCGGCGTGCCGCAACCGCATGCCAAGGCCTGGCGCACGCTGGTCGGCGACGTCGAAGTGGCGGTCGAGCGGCTGTGCCGCGTGCTGCAGCGGCCCACGCTCGAAGGGCTCACGCTGGTGGCGACCGTGCCGGTGCAGCACAGCTACGGCCTGGAGTCGTCGGTGCTGCTCGCGATGCTCGGTGGGGCCGCGTTCGAAACCGGGCGGCCGTTCTTTCCGGCCGACGTCGCGAAGGCGCTGGCCTCGGTGCCGCGTCCGCGCGCGCTGGTGACCACGCCGTTCCACCTGAAGACGCTGCTGCTGTCGGGCATCGAGCTGCCGCCGGTCGACCTGATCCTGTCGGCCACCGCGCCGCTGTCGCCGCAACTGGCCGCGCAGGCCGAGCAGGCGCTGGGCGGCGTGCTGCTCGAAATCTACGGCAGCACCGAATCGGGTCAGGTGGCCACGCGCCGCACGACCGAGAGCGAAATCTGGGAAACCTTCGGCGAGATCCGCGTGCATGCGCAGCCGGGGGAGGGTGACGGCCCCGAGCGCTTCATCTTCAGCGGCGATTTCATTCCCGAGCCGACGCCGATGGCCGACGTGCTCGAGCTGCTCGATGCACGGCGCTTTCGCCTGTTCGGGCGCGCCAACGACCTGATCCACGTCGCCGGCCGGCGCAGTTCGCTCGCCCACCTGAACTACCACCTCAACAGCATCGCCGGCGTCGAGGACGGCGCCTTCTGGCTGCCCGACGAGGTGGCCGACGGCGTGGTGCGGCCGGTGGCGTTCGTGGTCGCGCCCACGCTGTCGGCGGCGGACATCATTGCTGCACTGCGGCAACGCCTGGAGCCCGTGTTCGTGCCGCGCCGCGTGGTGCAGGTCAAGGCCTTCCCGCGCGAAGGCACGGGCAAGCTCACGGTGCGGGCGCTGCGCGAATTTGCGCTGGCCCAACTGGCCGACGACCAGACGCCGGTGCAGATGGCGCACACGGTGCCGGTCGACCATCCGGCCTTTGCCGGCCATTTCCCCGGTCAGCCGCTGGTGCCCGGCGCGTTGCTGCTGGCCGAGGTCATGGAGGTCGTGCGACGCGTGCCGGCGCTGTCGGCACGGCTCGGCCCGAGCCCGACGCTGGCGGCCGCCAAGTTCCTGGCGCCCGTGCGGCCTGGCAGCACGCTGTCCATCGAGCTGCATCCCGAGGCCGGCACCGGTCGCGGCGTGCGTTTCGACGTGCGCTGTGACGGCGTGGCGGCTGTCACCGGCCGCTGGACGGCTGTGCCAGAGTCGGCGGGATGAAGCACACCGACGCCGAAACGCGCGCCGTGGACGAAGCGGCGCGGCAGACTGCCCGCCCGGCGGCCCAGCAGGGCAACTGGGCGCGCGCGCCCGAGCGCAGCAACATGCTGGCGCTGCGCTTCATCTGCCTGATGGCGCTGGTGTGCGGGCGGCACGTCACGCGGCTGCTGCTGCCGCCGATCAGCCTGTACTTCCTGCTGTTCGCGCCGGCGCCGCGCCGCTACATCAAGCGCTACCTGTTCCGGGCCATCGGCCCGCGCGCGGGCTGGGTCGACGGCTACCGCCTGCTGCACGCGTTTTCCTCCACCGTGCTCGACCGCGTGTACTTCCTGCGCGGGCGCATGGACCTGTTCAAGCTGAAGATCGAAGGCAACGCCCCGATCGAGGCCGAGGCGGCCGAAGGGCGGGGCGCTTTCCTGCTCGGCGCCCACATCGGCAGCTTCGAGGTGCTCGGCGCCTGCAAGCAGCAAAAGCACCAGAACCGCATGCGGCTGGCGATGCTGATGTACCCGGACAACGCGCAGCGCATCACCGCCATCCTGAACGCCATCGCGCTGCCCGAGATGCGGCCCCATGTGATCGCGCTCGGCCGGCCGCATTCGATGCTCGCGCTGCGCGACTGGCTCGACGGCGGCGGCCTCGGCGGCATGCTGGCCGACCGCACGCTGCCGGGCAGCGAGGAGCAGCCGGCGAACCAGCGCGGCAACAACATCGTGCTGCCTTTCCTGGGTCAGCCGGCTGTCTTCAACGACGGCCCGTTCCGGCTTGCGGCGCTGCTGCGCCGCAAGGTGTTCTTCATGGCCGGCATGTACGGCGGCGGTGCCCGCTACGATGTCCGGTTCGACCCGCTGGCCGACTTCGGCACGCCGTTCGCCGACGCCGCGGAGCGTGAACGCCGCATCCGAAGCGCGGTCGAAGCCTATGTGGCCCGCCTCGAGGCGCTGTGCCGCGCCTACCCGTACAACTGGTTCAACTTTCATGATTTCTGGCTCGAAGATGCGGCTTGATCGGCTTTGCAGGGTGGTGATGCTGGCGGTGGCTTTCTGTGCCGCGCCGGCCTGGGCGGCATTCGACCTGCCCGAACTGATGGGCCTGCTGGCCCGGCAGAAGAGCGGCGAGGCGCGCTTCACCGAGCAGCGCTTCGTGCACGGCCTCGAAGGCCCGCTCGACGCGAGCGGCACGCTGAGCTTCGAGGCGCCCGACAAGCTGGTGCGCCGCACGCTGTCGCCGCGCATCGAAACCATGTCGGTCGACGGCAACACGCTGACCCTGTCGCGCGGCAACCGCAACCGCACGCTGGCGCTCGACAGCATGCCCGAGCTCCTGGGCCTGGTCGAAGCCATGCGCGGCACGCTGAGCGGCGACGGCGCCACGCTGCAGCGCTACTTCAAGAGCACCGTGACCGGTGCTGCCGGCAAGTGGACGCTCGACCTCACGCCCAACGACAGCCGGCTGGCCGCGCAGGTGCGCAGCATGCGCATCACCGGCCGCAACAGCGAGGTGCTGGGGCTGGAGACGGAGTTCGTGGGCGGTGACCGCTCGGTCATGCACATCTCGCCCAACGCGCCGCCGTCGGCGCTGCCGGCCGGCGCCCCCGGGCGCGCGACACCGTGAGCCTGGCGCAGGCGGGCGGCCCGCCGGGGTGGTCGCGCCGCATCGTCGTCCTGCTGGCGTGGCTCTTGGTCGTGGCCCTGGGCGCGGTCGTCATCGCGCGCACCCAGATCGGCGCCGACCTGTCGGCCTTTCTTCCCAAGAGCCCTGACCTGCGCCAGCGCGTGCTGATCGAGCAGCTGCAAAGCGGCGTCGCCTCGCGCACGCTGATGCTGGGCTTCGAGGGCGGCAGCGTCGAACAGCGTGCTGAGGTCTCGCGTGCCGTCGGCAAGGCGATGCGCGAAAGCCAGCTCTTCGACCTGGTGCAGAACGGCGACGTGAGCGACTGGAGCGAGGCCGGCACCTGGGTGTTCCAGCACCGCTACCAGCTGTCGTCCGGCGTGATGCCCGGGCAGTTCACGGCCGAAGGGCTGCGCGAGGCCATCGTCGACACGCTGTCGATGCTCGGCACGCCGGCCGGCAACGCGATCAAGCCCTTGCTCGACAGCGACCCGACGGGCGAGACCCAGCGCATCGCGATGGAGCTGGTGCCGGCCAGCGCGCCGCGCAGCGAGGCCGGCGTCTGGATGTCGCGCGAGGCGCCGCGTGCGCTCATGATCGCCACCACGCGCGCGGCCGGCGGCGACCTCGACGCGCAGGCCGTCGCCATCGCCCGTGTGCAGGCCGCCTATGAAGCCGCCGCACGCGGCATGGGCGAGGCTGCGCCCAGGCTGTTGTTGAGCGGGCCGCCCGTGTTCTCGGTCATGAGCCGCGAAAAGATCAAGACCGAAGCCATCCACCTCGCGGTGGTGGGCGGCATCGTGATGAGCGTGCTGTTGCTGCTGGCTTTTGCTTCGCCGCGCGCGCTGGTCATCGCCTTCCTGCCGGTGGCCACGGGCGTGGTGGTCGGCACCGCGTCGGTCAGCCTGGTGTTCGGCTCGGTGCACGGGCTCACGCTGGGCTTCGGCAGCACGCTGATCGGCGAGACGGTCGACTACGCCATCTACTACCTGATCCAGGCACGCGGCGCGGCCGTGGCCGGCACCGGCTGGCAGCGCTGGCGCGAGGTGCATTGGCCTACTGTGCGGCTGGGCCTGCTGACCTCCGTGTGCGGCTTTGCGGCACTGGTGTTCTCGGGCTTTCCGGGGCTGGCGCAGCTGGGCGTGTTCTCGATCGCCGGGCTGGTGTCGGCCGCATTGGCCACGCGCTACGTGCTGCCCGCGCTGGCACCCGATGGCGCGACCGGCATGGGCATGCGTCGGCACATGGCGCGCCTGGCCGGCCTGCTGGTGCGCGGCCTGCCGCGCCTGCGCTGGCCGCTGGCGGCGCTCGGCGTGGCTGCGCTGGCGCTGGTGCTGTGGCAGGGCGGCCACCTGTGGCGCGCCGACCTGAGCGCCATGAGCCCCGTTCCGCGCTCGGCCCAGCAGCTCGACGAGATGCTGCGCAAGGACATCGGCGCCAGCGACGGCGGCGTGCTCGTGGTGGCCTTCGGCGACGACGAACAGGCCGCACTGCGCCACACCGAGGCCGCGGCCGCGCGCCTCGATGCATTGGTCGACAAGGGCGAGCTCAGCGGCTACGAAGCCGTGACCCGCGTGCTGCCCAGCGTGGCCGCGCAAACGGCGCGCCAGGCCAGCCTGCCCGACGCCGACACGCTGCGCGCCAACCTGGCCGAGGCGACCAAGGGCCTGCCGCTGCCGGCCTCGCGCCTCGGTCCCTTCGTGGCCGACGTGGAGGCCGCGCGCAAGCAGGCGCCGGTGCAGCGCGCCGACCTCATGGGCGGCCCGCTGGGCTCCGTGGTCAACACGCTGATGTACGAGCGACCGGGCGGTGGCTGGTCCACGCTGGTCGTGCTGCATCCCGGCCCGGGCTTCGAACAGGCTCGCCTCGAGGAGGCGCTGGCCGGGCTGCCCGAGGTGCAGGTGGTGGACGTCGGCCGCGAACTTGGCGGCCTCTACCAGCGTTACCTGCACGAGGCCTTCGTGCAGGTGCTGCTGGGCGCGCTGGCGGTGGTGGTGCTGCTGGGCGTGTACCTGCGCTCGTGGCGCCGTCTGCTGGCCGTGTGCCAGCCGCTGCTGTTCGCGGTGGTGCTCACGCTGGGCGGCATGGCGTTGGCGCAGGCTGCGCTCGGCATCCTGCACCTCGTGGGGCTGTTGCTGATCGTCGCCGTGGGATCGAACTACGCGCTCTTCTTCGACCAGCTGCGCACGACCGGTCGCGCCGACGAAGACACGCTGGCCTCGCTGATGCTGGCCAACCTCACGACGGTGGTGTCGTTCGGACTGATCGCGATCTCGGACATTCCGGCGCTGTCGTCCATCGGCCGCGTGGTCGCGCCGGGCGCCTTGCTGGCGCTGCTGCTGTCGGCCGCGTTCGCGCGCAACGTGGCGCCCGGGAAGGGCCCGAGCCCACAGCGTCCGCGCTGATGGGAAAATCCGGACCCACCATGTCGCCGCCTTCCGCCCCTGTCGCCGCTACCGAATCCTGGCCCTGGCCGCCGGCCATGCGCGCCAGCGCGGCCGTGCATGTGGCCGCATTGGGCGCTGGGGTGCTGGTGCCGGGCGCATGGCCTTGGGCGCTCGGCGCGGTGGTGCTGAACCATGCGCTGATCACCGGTGCGGGGCTCACGCCGCGCAGCAACCTGCTCGGCCCGAACGTCACACGCCTGCCCGAAGCCGCCGCTGCGCGTCGCGAGGTGGCGATCACCATCGACGACGGGCCCGAGCCCGAGGTCACGCCCCGCGTGCTCGACCTGCTGGACGCCCACGGCCAGCGCGCCACCTTCTTCTGTATCGCCGAGCGCGTGCTGGCGCATCCTGCGCTGGCGCGCGAGATCGTCGCGCGCGGCCACAGCATCCAGAACCACACGGCGCGACATCGGCACAACTTCTCTTTCCTCGGCCCGCGCGGCTTCGCGGCGGAGATCGCGCGCGCGCAGGACATCCTGACCGACGTGACCGGCCAGCGCCCGACCTGTTTCCGCGCGCCCGCCGGCCTGCGCAACCCTTTCCTCGAACCCGTGCTGCACCGCCTCGGCCTCTCGCTCGTGAGCTGGACGCGGCGCGGTTTCGACACCCGCGAAGGCGACGCCGCCAAGGTGATGGCGCGCCTCGCCCACCACCTGCAGGCACGCGACATCCTGCTGCTGCACGACGGCAATGCCGCGCGCACCGCCGCAGGACAACCCGTCTTGCTGGAAGTCCTGCCCTTGTTGCTCCAACGCCTGCGCACCGATGGATTGCGCGCCGTGACCCTGCCTGAAGGATTGAAGACCGCATGAGCGCCGTGATGCCATCGACGATGACCACCGACCAAGCCTGGCGCGAGCTGCACGAAGCCGCGACCGTGCCCTACAAGAAGGGCGGCACCTTCGCCTGGCAGTTCGCGCGCGGCAAGCTCGGGCGCGACCCGGTGTTCCGCGGCCTGCTCGAACGCGGGCTGATCGACGCGCAGCACCGACGCGTGGTCGACATCGGCTGCGGACAGGGCCTCTTCGTGAGCCTGCTGGCGTCGATGAGCACGATGCAGCAACAGGGACGTTGGCCGGCCTCCTGGGCCGCCACGCCCGCTGCCGCGGACTACACGGGCATCGAACTGATGCCGAAGGACGTGGCGCGCGCCGAGGCGTCGGTCGGCCATCTGAAGCCGACGCCGCGGCTGGTGTGCGCCGACATGTGCTCGGCCGCCTTGCCCGACTGCGACCTGGTCGTGATCCTCGACGTGCTGCACTACGTGGACCTCGCCGCGCAGGAGGGCGTCTTGACCCGCGTGCGCGACGCGCTGCGCCGTGGCGGCAACCCGAAGGCGCGCCTGCTGCTGCGCGTGGGCGACGCGTCGAGCACGCGCGGTTTCGCGATCAGCCAGTGGGTCGATCGCACCGTGACGCGCATCCGCGGCCACAAGGTCTCGCCGACCTGGGGCCGCCCGCTGGCCGAGTGGATCGCCGTGCTGCAGCGCTTGGGTTTCCGCGTGCAGAGCATGCCGATGAGCGAAGGCACGCCCTTTGCCAACGTGCTGCTGGTGGCCGACCTGGAGACTGCCGCTTGACGGCACCGCAGACGCTCGACCGCGCGGGCATCGCCGCGCGCATTCCGCACAGCGGCAGCATGTGCCTGCTGGAGCGCCTCGAAGGCTGGAACGCCGAATCGATCCATTGCAGCACCACGACGCACAGCCAGGCGGACAACCCGCTGCGCACCGAGAGCGGCCTGCTCGCGCCCAACGCCATCGAGTACGCGGCGCAGGCCATGGCGCTGCACGGCGGCCTGCTGGCCGTCGAGGGCAGCACACCGTCGGCCGGCTTCCTGGCCAGTGCGCGCAACGTGAAGCTGGCGGTGGCGCGGCTGGACGACATCGCCGGAGCGTTGCAGGTGCGCGCGAAGCGCCTGTCCGGCGACGACCGACAGGTCTTGTATGAATTCACGGTGGCGGCCGACGACGGCCGCCTGCTGGCCGAGGGCCGGGCCGTGGTGGTCTTGAACACGCCGCTGGCGGACATGGGAAGCACACCGTCATGAGTTTCGAAGGAAAACGCACACTGATCACCGGCGCCAGCGGCGCGCTCGGCGCGGCCATGGCGGAGCGTTTTGCGCGCGACGGCGCCACCGTGCTGCTGCATGCGAACTCGCGGCCCGAGGCCATCGAGCAACTGGCCGCGTCGATCACCGCCGCCGGCGGCAAGGCGGAATGCCATGTGTTCGACCTGCGCAGCGACGAGGCCTGCGCGGCCGGCTGCGCACGCATCCTCGAAGGCGGCGCGGTGCAGATCCTCGTCAACAACGCGGGCGTGCACGACGATGCTGTGCTGCCCGGCATGCGCGCGGAGCAATGGCACAAGGTGATCGACGTGTCGCTCAACGGCTTCTTCCGCGTGACCCAGCCGCTGCTGCTGCCGATGATGCGCACCCGTTGGGGGCGTGTGCTGAACATCTCGTCCGTCGCCGCCATCGCGGGGAACAAGGGGCAGGTGAACTATGCCGCGGCCAAGGGCGCGCTGAACAGCGCGACCAAGGCACTGTCGCTCGAAGTGGCGTCGCGCGGCGTGACCGTGAACGCGATCGCGCCCGGGATCATCGCCTCGCCGATGGCCGACGCGGTGTTCGATCCCGCGCTCATCAACCAGATGGTGCCCGTGAAGCGCGCCGGAACGCCGCAGGAAGTGGCGGCGCTGGCAGCGTTCCTGGCAAGCGATGAAGCCGCGTACATCACGGGTCAGGTGATCTCGATCAACGGCGGGATGATCTAAGGCCCTGCTGCTTCGTTTTTCATTGCGGCGAGCAGGGCATCCACTTCACCCTGGAGCCCGGCAGGTGGTGCGGTGTGGGCGGCCCCTCTGTGCCGCCGAGGAGCGCAGCGTTTCGCGGATCAGGGCTCGCAGCTGTTTGAGCCGAAGGCGAGTTCTGCGAGACCCCGCGAAACGCGAGCACCGCAGGGGAACCGCGAAGCGGCCGGCACAGTGGGGCCGACCGCGCCGTGCCGCCTGTCGGGCGCTCCCAAAAGGCCTAAAGAGGCAGCGTATCGAACGCAGCGTAGGCCGTAGCCAGCCAAGACTTCACGCGCTGCCGTTCCAGCAATCCAAGCGCATGCGGCCCTTCGCGGTCGTTCACCGCCTTCCAGAAACTCGTGTTCTGCGCATCGATCTTGCGCATGCTGGCTTCGTGCAAACGCGGTAAGGCGATCACGCGCGCCCCATTCGCATTGGCCTTCGACAGCGACTGCGAAGCCAGCAGCATCCCGAAGTCGCTGCCGCGCCCGTAGTTCTGCACCACGATGTAGTTGGGCCGATTGCCGAAGGTGTCGATCAGCGTGCCGAGCAGGTCGGTGGAGTCCTTGCCGTCGTCCAGCACGTGCCAGAAGTTGACCGTGACGTCGATCTCCTCGAACACGTCGAACAGGTCGGATTCCTTGATCCAGCGCGACAGCGGCGCCAGCGTCTGCGCCGCGAGGTCGACGATCACGCTCTGCTTCGGGTTGGTCTCGAAGCCGTTCACCACCGTGTCCAGGCCTTCGAAACTGTCGACCACCACGGGCGAGGCAAAGCCCTCGTAGAAGCGGGTGAAGGAGCTGTGCGAACGGTCGGTGTCGAAGCCGGTGAAAGGTCGGCTGCGATCGATGAAGTACTGGGCCAGCACGCGTGCCGTGACCGATTTGCCGACACCGCCTTTTTCGCCGCCGATGAAGTTGATGGAGCTCATGAGTGGTTGCTGCCTCGAATGGGTTGAGGGGTGGAGGAGGGCGGATTCATTCTAGGGGTCGCCTGTCACGCCACTGTGGCTAGCGACCCCGCTTGCTCATGCCCTGCAGCAAGGGATGTGCCTGCAGGCGCTGCTGCAGCCGTTTCTTCCATGGAGCCGGCAGCACTGACGTGTCGATCATCGCGGGCCACTGGTCGCGCGCGAGGCGGGCCGTGTCTGCGACGACGCGCCGCATGCGCGGCTCATGCACGCCAGCCGAGAAGCAGAACGCGCGCACGTTGGCGGGCGTGAACATCGCGGTGCGACGGGCTGGGGTCGCACCGACTGGGGCCGGCAGCAGCGGCAACGCGTGGCCCTCGACGCCCTGCAGCGCCGCATAGGCCACGATGTCGTAGGCCGGCGCCAGGCGCGGTGCGACGCCATCGGGGTACAGCACGCCGAAGTTCTTCAGGTGGGCATCCGGGTTGCCCAGCAGGTCGTTGACCACGAGCCGGCGCACCAGTTCGAGCACGGCGTCTTCGCCCAACGATGGAAAGGCGCGCATCGCGAGCGCCATGTCGAGGTAGCTCCCGCTGTACTTGTGCATCGGGTCGACCGCGAGCACCTGCGCGAAGTCTTCGAAGTGGATGCGGCGCGCGCCGTCGCGGTCGAAACGTGTGACGGCCAGGAACTCGGGCTCGTCCGGCAGCGCATAGCTGTGCTCCGCCGCGATGGCCGACAGCGGCGCAAGTTCGGCGTGGCACACCTCGACGCCCGCCACCCCGGCCATCTGCAGCGAAAGCATTTCGAGCTGCGGCATGTGGGGCCGGCCGGCCACCGGCAGCTTGGCGATCACCCGCGTGCTGGCGCCGGCCCGAACGCGCGCCACATAGCGGCCGCCCTGACGGCGCAGGCCCAGCTTGGGCTGCACGCCCGAGACCGAGATGCCCTGCGGCATCGGCAACTCGACCACCGACATCTCGAGCGCGTCCTGGTCCTGCGTGATGAGCCGCTGCAGCGTGCCGCGGTCCACCGACACCGGGCGCGCGGCCACGGCGCCGGGCAGGTCGCCGCCGCAGGCCGCCAGCAATTCGAAGTGATCGTTCTCGCGGCAACCGCGCAGCTGCGCGATGTGGCTGCGCAGCACGCCTTCGGGCAGCAGGTTCTGGAAGAAGCCGGGCAACTGGCCGCCTTGGGCGTTGAACAGCGGGTTCTTCACGTCGCTCCACAGCGCGGCCTGGGCCGCAGGGTCGCTCGCGACCATCGACAGCGAGAGCACGCCGGGCGGCGGGTTGGCGATCAACTCGGGCTCCGCCACGAAGCGGCATAGGTCGGCGTACTGGAACAGCTTGCCGAGGCGGTGCGCGCCGAGCGAAATCTCGAGGATCTTGACGTTCATGGCGGTGAGCGGCGGCCCCGCACGTAGGGCGGCGCGGCAGGCGCTTCGGCCAGCGCCCGGCCGACACGCGTGGCGACGGGGCGGTAGCCGGGATCGACGGCCGTGCCTTCACCGAAGCCCTTGGGCGCGAGCTGCAATTCGAGCCCCAGCGCATCGACCAGCGCGAGCAGCGACGACAGCTGCGGATTGCCCTTCAGGCTCAGGGCATTGCGCACCGAGCGCTCGGTGAGCCCCGAACGCAGGGCGATCTCGGCGTTCGTGAGGCCGGTGGCCCCGCGACGCGCCGTGAGGGCGGTGATGAGTTCCTGCTTGTCCACGGAAAGATATTACCGCAAATGCCTATTTCGGAAACATATTTCCGATGCGAAGAACCTACTTGGGTATCAGCGTGAAGAGCGGCATGACCACGCCCATCACCCAGTTCTGCCCGAAATCGAGGGCCGCCCGGCGGTATTTCTCGTCGGCCTGCGCGGCCAGCAGGTCGAGCCGTGCCACCACCTTCGACAGCTCGCGGTCGGCCACGAGGTTGCGCCCGCGTTCGCTGATCTCGGTGGCCAGCAGCAGTGGCTGGCCGTCGGGGCCGGTCTTGGAGGAAATGAGCCAGAGCGAAATCTCGAAGTTGCGCGCCGTGCGGTAGCTGTTCTCGGCGTCGACCCCGTCGATCATGGTCTGGTCCCAGGTGTTGCCGTTGGCCTGCTTGAGCATCGAGGCCCACCCGACGACCAGCGCCGCCACGCGGTCGCCCTGGTAGGCCTGCGGACCGGTTTCGAAGGCCAGGCGGATGGCGTCGATGCCGGTGGCGCCGCGCAACTCGGGCAGCGGCGTGCCCTGCAGGACCGCGTCCCAGGTGCGCTGCGTGGCTTCTTCCATGCTGGCGGCCGACTTGCGCCATTCGCGCGGGTTGCGCCGGTACAAGGTGGTCTGCACGCGGCGCACCGATTGCAGGTTGTCGCGCAGCGACAGGTTGGCGATGCGGTTGGTGCCCGATTGCAGCCATTCCTGGTTGCCGTAAGGCTCGGCGCGCTCGGTGGAACGGAAGGAGGAACAGCCCGTCAGCGCCAGCGGCGCGAGCAGGGCGGCCGCGGTGCCTGCCAGCAGGCAGGTGCGTCGCGCCGCGAGGGGAGAAGCCAGGGAATCGCTCATGCCCTGACGTTATCATCCACGGCTGGGGCGGCGGCCCGCTTCAAGCTGCGGGCTCGTGCAATTTTCCTTACAAATCAATACCTTGGCGCTACGCCAAGGCAGGGCGACAAGTCGTGCGTCTTAACTCCATCAAGCTCTCGGGCTTCAAGTCGTTCGCCGAACCCACCAACTTCCTGCTGCCGGGCCAACTGGTCGGGGTGGTGGGGCCGAACGGCTGCGGCAAGTCGAACATCATGGATGCCGTGCGCTGGGTGCTCGGCGAGTCGCGTGCGTCGGAACTGCGCGGCGAGTCGATGCAGGACGTGATCTTCAACGGCACGACCACCCGCAAGCAGGCCAGCCGCTCGAGCGTCGAACTGGTGTTCGACAACGCCGACCACCGCGCCGGCGGCCAGTGGAACCAGTTCACCGAAATCGCCGTGCGCCGCGTGCTCACGCGCGACGGCACCAGCAGCTACTACATCAACAACCAGCCGGTGCGTCGCCGCGACGTGCAGGACGTGTTCCTGGGCACCGGCCTCGGCCCGCGCGCCTACGCCATCATCGGCCAGGGCACGATCAGCCGGATCATCGAATCCAAGCCCGAAGAACTGCGCCTGTTCCTCGAAGAAGCCGCCGGTGTCTCCAAGTACAAGGAGCGCCGCCGCGAAACCGAGAACCGCCTGGGCGACACGCGCGAGAACCTCACACGCGTGGAAGACATCCTGCGCGAACTCAACGCCAACCTCGAGAAGCTCGAGAAGCAGGCCGAGGTGGCGGCGCGCTACAACGCGCTGCAGGGCGACGCCACGAAGAAGCAGCACCAACTGTGGTTCCTCAAGCGCGGCGAAAGCGATGCCGACCAGGCCAAGATCAAGGCCGATTCGGAAAAGGCTATCAACGACCTCGAATCGCGCACGGCCGATCTGCGCCGCATCGAGTCCGAACTCGAAACCGTGCGCCAGGCCCACTACGGCGCCGGCGACCTGGTGAACCAGGCGCAAGGCAAGCTGTACGAAGCCAGCGCCGAAGTCGGCCGGCTCGAAGGCGAGATCCGCTTCGTGGTCGAAGGCCGCCAGCGCGTCGAACAACGCCTCGTGCAACTTCGCGAACAGATGGGCCAATGGGGCCGTCGCCGCGAAGAAGCCGAAGCCGAGATCGAGACGCTGGCCGGTGCCGGCGTCGATGCCGAAGAGCAGGCCATCCTGCTGGCCGCGCAGCTCGAAGAGCACGACGCGCGCCTGCCTGACCTCGAAGAGGCCGTGCACCGTGCGCAGAACGAGGCCAACACGCAGCGCGCGACGGTCTCGCAGGTGCAGCAGCAGATTCAGGTGCTGGCCGCCGACCAGCGCAACATCGAAGACCAGAGCCGCCAGCTCACGCTGCGCAGCGAACGCCTGCGCGCCGACCAGAACGCGCTGGCCGCGCCCGACGAAGACCGGCTGACCGAAATGCAGGAGCAGCTGGCCGCGGCGCAGGAAACCGCCAGCGAATCCGACGCCCGCCTGCAGGAACTGCAGGAGGCCGTGCCCCAGCTCGACGAAGACCGCCGCGCCAAGCAGCAGGCCGTCAACACCGAGGGCGCCCGCCACGCCGAGTTCTCGGCCCGCCTCGAAGCGCTGCGTGCGCTGCAAGAGAAGGTCAAGACCGACGGCAAGCTCGCCCCCTGGCTCGCCAAGCACGGCCTGGACGGCCTGCAGGGCCTGTGGAGCCGCATCCACATCGAGCAGGGCTGGGAGAACGCGCTCGAGTCCGCGCTGCGCGAGCGCCTGGGCGCGCTCGAAGTCAGCCGGCTCGACATGGTGCGTGCCTTCGGCAACGACGCACCGCCCGCCAAGCTGGCCTTCTACAGCCCGCCCGCCGCCGGCGTGCCGCAGGGTGCGGGCGCGCTGCCCAAGCTGTCGAGCCTGCTGCGCCTGAACGACGCCGGCCAGCAGGCGCTGCTGAACGACTGGCTGCACGGTTGCTACACGGCCGAGACTTTCGAAGAGGCGCTGGCCCAGCGCGCCACGCTGCAGCCCGGCGAAGTGATCTACGTGCGCAGCGGCCATGCCGTGTCGTCGCACAGCGTGAACTTCTACGCGCCCGATTCCGAGCAGGCCGGCCTCCTGGCCCGCCAGCAGGAAATGGAAAACCTCGAGCGCCAGCTCAAGGCCCAGACGCTCATCAACGAAGAGGCGCGCACTGCGCTGGTTCGTGCCGAAGCCGCCTACGGCGACGCCGCACAGCGCCTCGTCACGGCCCGCCGCGAAGCCGCCGAAACGCAGTCGCGCGCCCATGAACTGCAGGTCGAAACGCTGCGCATGACGCAGCTCGCCGAGCAGACCCGCGCGCGCAGCCAGCAACTGGCCGCCGACCTCGGCGAAGTCGATGCCCAGCTCGAAGAACTGCAAGAAAAGCGCATCGCCGCCGAAGGCCGCTTCGAAGAGCTCGACATGCAGCTGGCCGACAGCCAGGAGCGCCATGCGCAACTCGACGAGCGCGTGATCGAAGCTGGCCGCACGCTGAATGCCAGCCGCGAACAGCACCGCAGCCTCGAACGTCAGGCGCAGGAAGCCACCTTCTCGCAGCGCACGCTCGAAGCGCGCCGCGGCGAACTGAACCGCAGCATCGAAACCGCCTCGCAGCAGACCGTCGCGCTGACCGACGAAGACGAGCGCGCCCGCGCCGAGCTGAGCCGCCTGTCGGACGCCGCCGCGCAAGCCGGCCTGCAGGACGCGCTGTCGCTCAAGCTGGAGCGCGAGACCGCCTTGGGCGCGGCTCGCAGCCAGTACGACGACCTCACGCTCAAGCTGCGCGCCAGCGACGAGCGCCGGCTGCAATTGGAGCGCGAACTCGATCCGCTGCGCCAGCGCATCACCGAGTTCCAGCTCAAGGAGCAGGCCGCGCGCCTGGGTGTCGAGCAGTACCAGCAGCTGCTGGACGACGCCGGTGCCGACCTCGAAGCGGTGGCGCAATCGATCGAGACCGAGAAGGTGCGCCTGACCGGCCTGCAAAGCGAAATCGACCGCCTGAACCGCGAGGTGGTCGCGCTCGGCGCCGTGAACCTCGCCGCGCTCGACGAACTCGCGATTGCGAGCGAGCGCAAGATCTTCCTCGACGCCCAGTCTGCCGACCTGAACGAAGCCATCGGCACGCTGGAAGACGCCATCCGCAAGATCGACGCCGAAACGCGCGACCTGCTCGGCGGCACCTTCAAGATCGTCAACGAGCACTTCAGCCGCATGTTCCCGGAGTTGTTCGGCGGCGGCAACGCCAAGCTGATGATGACGGGCGACGAGATCCTCGATTCCGGCGTGCAGGTCATGGCCCAGCCGCCCGGCAAGAAGAACCAGACCATCCACCTGCTCTCGGGCGGCGAGAAGGCGCTCACGGCCATTGCGCTCGTGTTCGCCATCTTCCAGCTGAACCCGGCGCCTTTCTGCCTGCTGGACGAAGTGGACGCGCCGCTGGACGACGCCAACACCGAACGCTATGCCAAACTCGTCTCCGCCATGAGCCGTGAAACCCAGTTCCTTTTCATCAGCCACAACAAGATCGCCATGGAAATGGCCGAACAGCTGATCGGCGTGACCATGCAGGAGCAGGGTGTGTCGCGCATCGTTGCGGTCGACATGGAGTCGGCGGTCTCGATGGTCGAAGCGGCATAAGGCAGGCGCGCGCATGAGCAATCTCACCCTCGCCCTGGCGATCCTCGGCGGCCTCGTTCTCGCGGCCGTCGTGGCTTACAACACCCTGATGTCGCGCCGCAATGCGCCGCGCCAGCCCGACGCGGTCGATGTCGCCCTGGCCGAAGCCGAGCGCGCGCTGGCCGGCGGCAGCGACAGCGGCGTGGAGCCGATGCTCCATGCCGACCCGAGCCAGGTGGCCGGCAGCGACCGCCACGAGCCGCTGTTCGACCCCGACCTGCCCGCGCCCAGCGGCGTGCCCGTGCCCACCGGCGAGCGCCGCGGCGGGCTCGATCCGCTGATCGATGTCATCGCGCCCATTTCGCTCGAAGGCCTGGCCTCGGGCGATGCCGCGCTCGCGTCCATGCCGTCGACGCGCCGCGCCGGCAGCAAGCCGGTGGCCATCGAAGGCCTGAACGACCTCACCAGCCAATGGGAGCCGCCGGCGCCCGGACAGCGCTACCGCGCGTTCCAGGTCGGCGTGCAGCTGGCCAACCGCACTGGGGCGCTCAACGAGATCGAGTATTCCGAATTCGTGGTCAAGGCGCAGGCTTTTGCCGATGCCGTGAACGGCGCGCCCGAGTTTCCCGAGATGCTCGACGAAGTGGCGCGCGCCCGCGAGCTCGACCAGTTCGCCAGCGCGCACGACGCACAGCTGGGCTTCGTGCTGCGCGCGCTGCACGCCGCCTGGAGCCCGGGCTACGTGCAGCAGAACGCCGCGCGGCTGGGCTTTGTCGCCGGGATCATTCCGGGCCGCATGGTGCTGCCGACCAGCGAAGCCGGCCTGCCGCCGATCCTCGGGCTTTCGTTCGACACCCAGGCTGCGCTGGCCGACGATCCGGCGCAATCGGCGATCCGTGAGCTCAGCCTGAGCTTGGACGTGCCGCAGGTCGATCGCGGCGAAGAGCCGTTCCGTCGCATGCGTGAAGCTGCTGCCACGCTCGCCCGCGAGATGGACGGCGTGGTGACCGACAGCGACGGCCAGCTGCTGCGCGACGAAACCATGGACGTGATCGGCACCGACCTCGAGCAGCTGTACGACACGCTCGACGCACGCGACCTCGCCGCGGGCTCGCCGCTGGCGCGACGCCTCTTCAGCTGATCCGTCTTTTTCCCGAGGGACACCCCATGACAACGCGCGACGAAGCGGCACGCGAAGCCGCCGCACTGAGCGAGCAGCTGCATCGCCACGCCCATCTGTACTACGTGCTCGACGCCCCCGAGCTGCCCGACGCCGAGTACGACAAGATGTTCCAGCGCCTGCAGGTGCTGGAGACCGAGTTTCCCGAACTGCGCACACCCGATTCGCCGACGCAGCGCGTGGGCGGCACGGTGCTCGACAGCCTGGCCAAGGTGCGCCACCGGGTGCCGATGCTGTCGATCCGCACCGAGACCGACATCACGCCGACCGGCGCCAGCGCCTTCGATGCGCGCGTGCGCCGCGAACTAGGCTTGGCCGAAGACGCGCCGCAGATCGCCTACGTCTGCGAACTCAAGTTCGACGGGCTGGCCATGAGCCTGCGCTACGAGCACGGCGTGCTGGTGCAGGCTGCCACGCGCGGCGACGGCGAGGTGGGCGAGGATGTCACGCAGAACATCCGCACCGTGCGCGAGATTCCGCTGAAGCTCAAGGGCGCGGCCCCGCCCGTGGTCGAGGTGCGTGGCGAGGTCTACATGAAGCGCGCCGATTTCGATGCCCTCAACGAGCGCCAGCGCCAGAAGATCGCCGCCGGGCAGAAGAACGAGAAGGTGTTCGTCAACCCGCGCAACGCGGCGGCCGGCGCGGTGCGCCAGCACGACCCGGCGATCGCGGCAGAGCGCCCGCTGAGCTTCTTTGCCTACGGCCTGGGCGAGGTTTCGCCCGCGACCGAAGGCGGCCCCGACATCGCGACCCAGTTCGACTGGCTGCAGCAGTTCCACGCCTGGGGCTTTCCGGTGGCCACGCAGACCGCGCGGGCGACCGGTGCTATTGAACTGATAGCGTTCCACGAAACCATCGGCCGCCAGCGCGATGCGCTGCCATACGACATCGACGGCGTGGTCTACAAGGTCGACAGCCTGGAGTTGCAGCGCCAGTTGGGCTTTGTTTCGCGCGAACCGCGCTGGGCCGTGGCCCACAAGTACCCGGCGCAGGAGCAGCTGACCGAGGTGGTCGGCATCGAGATCCAGGTGGGACGCACCGGCAAGCTCACGCCGGTGGCCAAGCTGGCACCGGTGTTCGTGGGCGGCGTGACCGTGACCAACGCCACGCTGCACAACGAGGACGAAGCCCGCCGCAAGGACGTGCGCGTGGGCGATACGGTGATCGTGCGGCGCGCCGGCGACGTGATTCCCGAGGTGGTGGGCGTGGCGCCCGACAGCCTGGCCAAGCCCGACGACCAGCGCGGCGCGGTCTTCACCATGCCGCACAAGTGCCCCGTGTGCGATTCCGAGGCGGTGCGGGAGGAGGGCGAGGTCGACTACCGCTGCAGCGGCGGCCTGTTCTGCGCGGCGCAGCGCAAGGAGGCCATCCTGCATTTCGCGGCGCGGCGCGCGGTCGATGTCGACGGGCTGGGCGACAAGCTGGTCGAACAGTTGGTCGATGCCAACCTGATCCGCACCTTGCCCGATCTCTACAAGCTCGGCTTCGTCACGCTGGCGGGCCTGGACCGCATGGCCGAGAAGTCGGCCAAGAACCTCGTCGATGCGCTCGAAGCCTCGAAGAAGACCACGCTGCCGCGCTTTTTGTTCGGCCTGGGCATCCGCCATGTCGGCGAGAGCACGGCGAAAGACCTCTCCAAGCATTTCGGCAAGCTCGACGCCATCATGGACGCGACCGAGGAGCAGCTGCTCGAGGTCAACGACGTCGGCCCGGTGGTGGCGCAGAGCCTGCGCACCTTCTTCGACCAGCCGCACAACCGCGAGGTGGTCGAGCAGCTGCGCGCCTGTGGCCTGACCTGGGAAGAGTTCGAGCCCGAGGCCCGTGCCCCCAAGCCTTTGGCGGGACTGACCTTCGTGATCACCGGCACCCTTCCTACGCTGGGCCGCGACGAAGCGAAGGATAAATTGGAGGCAGCCGGCGCCAAGGTGGCCGGCTCCGTCAGCAAGAAGACCCACTACCTCGTGGCCGGGGAAGAGGCTGGCAGCAAGCTGGACAAGGCGCGCGACCTCGGCGTCACGGTGATCGACGAGGCGCGTATGCTGGAGATCCTCGCCAGCGGTGTTCCGCCGGCACCCGACGCCTGAGTCGCCCGGCGCCCGGGATCCGGGCCCTTACCGGCCGTTACGCGACTTCACACCAGCGCAGTCAACAGGGTCTACAAGCGGGCGTTGAACGATCACAGAAGGCCGACAAGGAGTCCCTCATGCAAAAAATTCGTGTTCTCGCTACCAGCCTCGCACTCGGCGGCATCGCGCTGCTGAGCGGCTGCGTGGCCGTTCCTGGCGATCCGTACTACTCCGGCGGCTATCCCGAACCGTACTACTCCGATCCGGGTCCCGTGGTGGTGCCGGCGCCGGTGTACATCCAGGGTGGCGGCTACTACGAGCGGCGTCCGTACTACGACCGCCGCCCTTATTACGACGGCCGTCGGCCGGCTTACCCGTACCCCGGCGTGCGACCCTCGTACCCGACGACGCGCCCGGGTTGGGGCGGTGGCCGTCCGCCGGTTGCCGTGGTGCCGCCGGTGCGGCCCGGCGGGGGGGGAGTGCCCGGCATCACGCCCTCGCAGCCGCAGCAGATGCCCCGCGGCCCTGCGCGGCTGTGGACCTCGCCGGACTCGAAGAACAATCCCGGCGGTATTCCGTGATCGTGGCATGAGGCTCTCGCGATAATTGCGCGATGGCCTTCCGCGAAATCCTCAAGATGGGCGACCCCCGGCTGCTGCGCACCGCGCAGCCGGTCGCCGCTTTCGACACCGACGAACTGCACCTGCTGGTGCGCGACATGTTCGAGACCATGCGGGCGGTCAACGGCGCAGGCCTTGCGGCGCCGCAGATCGGCGTCGACCTGCAACTGGTGATCTTCGGCACCGACACCGTCAATCCACGCTACCCCGACGCGCCGCCGGTGCCGCGCACCGTGCTGCTCAACCCCGTCATCACGCCGCTGGGCGATGAAGAGGAAGAGGGCTGGGAAGGCTGTCTGTCGGTGCCTGGCCTGCGCGGCGTGGTGCCGCGCTTCGCCCACATCCGCTACACGGGCTTCGACCTGTACGGCGACCCGATCGATCGCACCGCCGATGGCTTCCATGCGCGCGTGGTGCAGCACGAGGTCGATCACCTGTTCGGCAAGCTGTACCCGATGCGGGTGCGCGATTTCTCGCGCTTCGGCTACACCGAGGTCCTGTTCCCGGGCCTCGATGCGGCGGACGACGACTGATTCGTCTGCCCGCCTCGTTGCTTACTTGTTGTTGAGCCCGAAGCGCCCGCCGCCCGTGAGCGCGAGCGAGATGGCCGCGAACAGGAACATGCCCTGCAGTTCCAGCGCCCAGCCGCCTTGCCCGTTCAGCGCGCCGAGGTCCTTGCGGTGGGCCAGCCAGATCGCCACCACCATGTTGATGGCCACGACCAGCGCGGCGGGCCGCGTGAACAGGCCGACGATCAGCAGCACCGGCGCCAGGATCTCGCCCACGTAGACCAGGTAGGCCAGCACCGCGGGCACGCCGTGCGACGCGAGCATGCCGCCGATGCCGTCGACGCCCTTGCCGACCTTGGCAATGCCATGCAGCAGGATGAGGATGCCCAGCGCAACGCGCAGGATGAGCTTGCCGGTGTCGTCGGACTTGACCATGGTGTGATTCCTGTTCGGGAGTGATGAAAGGGCCGTATGGTAGTGAAACTGGCCGCGCCGCCAACCGATCGCCCGCGAGCGGATCGACATATGTATCCAACGCAGGGTTCTTTGTCGGCGGCCTGCATCGCCCCGTACACTGCCTTTTGCCTACTGTTGAGGAGCACACACCAATGATGATGAAGAAGACAAGCACCCGATTCCGCCCGGCACTGCTCGCCGCTGCCTCCGTTCTTGCGCTGGCCGCCACGGCCCCGGCCTTCGCCGGCAAGACGCTCGACGCGGTCAAGCAGCGCGGCACCGTCAAGTGCGGCGTGACCAACGGCGTGGCCGGTTTCTCGGCCCCCGACACGCAGGGCAACTGGTCGGGCCTGGACGTTGACACCTGCCGCGCCATCGCCGCGGCCGTGCTGGGCGATCCCAAGAAGGTCGACTTCGTGCCGCTGAATTCGCAGCAGCGCTTCTCGGCGCTGCAGGCCGGCGAGATCGACATCCTCGCGCGCAACACCACCTGGACGCTCACGCGCGACGCCTCGCTGGGCTTCAACTTCACCACCATCACCTACTACGACGGCCAGGGCTTCCTGGTGCCCAAGAAGCTCAAGGTGACGAGCGCCAAGCAGCTCAAGAACGCCACCATCTGCACGCAGTCGGGCACCACCAACGAGAAGAACGTGTCGGACTACTTCCGCGCGCAGAACATCCCGGTGAAGACCGTCGTGTTCGAGAGCTTCGAGGCCTCGTTCAAGGCCTTCTTCTCGGGCCGCTGCCAGGCCTTCACCACCGACGCCTCGGCGCTGGCCGGCCTGCGCAACAAGGAAGCGCCGAACCCCGACGACTACCTCATCCTGCCCGAGCTGATCTCCAAGGAACCGCTCGCACCGCTGGTGCGCCGTGGCGACGACGAGTGGTTCGCCATCGCCAAGTGGGTGCCCAACGCGCTCATCGAGGCGGAAGAGTTCGGCGTCACGCAGGCCAATGCCGACCAGCTCAAGGCCGGCAGCAAGGACCCGGCGCAGCAGCGCCTGCTCGGCGCCGGTGAAGACCTCGGCAAGCTGCTCGGTCTCGACAAGGACTGGTCGTACCGCGCCATCAAGGCCGTGGGTAACTACGGCGAAATGTTCGAGCGCAACGTCGGACCGAAGTCGGTGCTCAAGCTGCCGCGCGGCTCCAATAATTTGTGGAGCAAGGGCGGCCTGATCTACGCACCACCCGTTCGATGAGCCGCCAGGCCTCGCGCCGCGGCGCCTGGCTGGCTTGGCTCGTGCAGGCCCTCTTGGTGCTGGCCGTCGTGGCCGGTGCCTTCTGGGTGGTGAACCATGCGCTCGAGGTGCTGCGCGCACGCGGCGTGCGTTCGGGCTTCGACTTCCTCACCGAGCCCGCGGGCTTCTCGATCAGCGAAGGCTGGCTCGACTTCGACGCCAGCCAGCCGTCATGGCGCGCGTTCCTCGCGGGTCTGATCAACACCGTGCGCGCGGCCGTGCCGGCGGCCATCTTCGCGGTGGTGCTCGGCACGCTGATCGGCATCGGCCGGCTCGCGCCGCACGTGCTGCTGCGCGGCATCTGCACCGCGTACGTGGAGCTGCTGCGCAACGTGCCGCTGCTGGTGCAGCTGCTGATGCTGGCGTTCGCGATGGCCAACCTGCTGCCCGATCCGACCGAGCCCGTGCACCTGCTGCCGGGCGTGTGGCTCAGCAAGGGCGGGCTCAGCGTGCCCTGGCCTGTGACAGGTGAGGGCGGCGGGTGGCCCACGCATTTCGAATGGCCCGAGCGCGGTGATTTCGGCGTGAGCGGCGGCGCCGCGCTGAGCCCGGAGTACGTGACCATCGTCGCGGGGCTGTCGCTGTACTCGGCGGCCTTCGTCGCCGAGATCGTGCGCGCGGGCATCCTCTCGGTGTCGCAGGGGCAGGTGCTGGCGGGGCAGGCGCTGGGCCTGTCGTCGGTGCAGCAGCTGCGCATCGTGATCCTGCCGCAGGCGCTGCGCGTGATCGTGCCCTCGCTCACCAACCAGCTGCTGAGCCTCACCAAGAACTCGTCGCTCGCCGTGGCCGTGGGCTATCCGGAGCTGGTGTCGGTGGCCAACACCACCATCGGCTCGAACGGGCGCGCCTTCGAGTGCATCGCGATCATCATGGCGGTGTACCTGCTGCTCTCGCTCGTGATCTCCTTCGGCATGAACCGCTACAACGCGCGCGTCGCGCTGCGAGGCTGGCGATGAGAAACATCGCGCAAGGCCCCATCGCATGGCGCAGCGAGCTGTGGGGTTCGCCGCTGCGTGCGCTGGCCACGGTGCTGCTGCTGGGCCTGCTGGCCTGGGCCGGCTTTCACGCATTCGAATGGGGTGTGGTGCACGCCGTGTTCCGCCCCGACGCCGACGCCTGCCGCGCGGTGCAGCACGGCGCCTGCTGGGGCGTGGTGGCCGAGAAGTGGCGGCCGATGCTGTTCGGTCGCTTTCCGTATGAAGAGCAGTGGCGTCCGGCTGTCGCCGTCGTCGTGTTGTCCGCGGTGACCGTGCTCAGCGCGTGGCCGCGCAGCTGGCGCTGGTGGCTGGCGCCGTTGTGGGGCGTGGCACTGCTGCTGTTCGTCGGGCTGATGCACGGCGGCGTGGCCGGGCTCAGCACCGTGCCGACCAGCCGCTGGGGCGGCCTGCCGCTCACCATCGGGCTGGCCGTGGTCGGGCTGGCGCTGGCCTTTCCGCTGGCACTGTTGCTCGCGATGGGGCGGCGCTCCGAATGGCCCGTGGTGCGCACGCTGAGCGCGAGCTATATCGAGCTGGTGCGCGGCGTGCCGCTGATCTCGGTGCTGTTCATGGCCTCGTTCCTGCTGCCGCTGCTGTGGCCCGCGGGCTGGCAGCCCGACGTGCTGGTGCGCGTGCTCATGGGCCTCACGCTGTTCGTCGCGGCGTATCTGGCGGAGATCATCCGCGGCGGCCTGCAGGCCGTGCCACGCGGGCAGACCGAGGTGGCGATGGCGCTGGGCTTTGGCCGCTGGCCGGTGCAGCGCGACATCGTGCTGCCGCAGGCGCTGCGCCTCGTCGTGCCCGCGCTGACCAACAGCGTGGTCGGCACCTTGAAGGACACCTCGCTGGTCACCGTGGTCGGTTTGTTCGAGTTGACCGGCGCGCTCGGGCTGGCGCTGGGCGGCGACCCGGTCTGGCGGCCGTTCTACCTCGAGGGCTACCTGTTCGTGGCAGCTGTCTACTGGCTGCTGTGCTTCGGGCTGTCGCGCTACAGCGTCTGGCTGGAGCGGCGCCTGGGCACCAGCTCGGCGTAGCCGGTCTGCGCATCGGGCTCGCGCGAGAAGCGCCATTCGGGCAGCACCGCGACGAGGATCTCGGCCGTGGTGCGCACCACGCAGCCCGGCGCGGCATGGCCGCCCGACACCCGGCCGGCGCCGTCCGACACGCTGAGATGCAGGTGCGAGCCGTCGGGCGAAAGCGTGCCGGCGAGCATGAGGATTTCAAGGTCGCCTTCGATCCGCGTCGCCGACTCGGCACCTGCGAAACGGATGCTCGCGCCGCGCAGGCTGCCGATGCCCGAGACCACGAAGGCCGCGTCGCCGATGCCGGGTTGCTTCAGCACGGCGTCGAGCGCCGCGCGCAGGTCGTCGCCCGGTTGCAGCCGCAGCACGAGCGTGTCCATGCGCGTGCGCCTCGCGTCAACTCGCCGACAGCGCCTTGTCGACCACCTGCTGCGCCTCGCCGAGGATGCGTGCGAGGTGGTCGTCACCAAGGAAGCTCTCGCCGTAGATCTTGTAGATGTTCTCCGTGCCCGACGGCCGTGCGGCGAACCAGCCGTTCTCGGTGACGACCTTCACGCCGCCGATGGCCGCGCCGTTGCCCGGTGCGTGGCTCAGCACGTTCTCGATCTTCTCCCCGGCCAGCGTGGTCGAGGTGATCTGCTGCGGCGACAGCGCAGACAGGCGCTTCTTCTGCTCGGGCGTGGCGGGCGCGTCCACGCGGTCGGACACCGGGCGCCCCAGCGCCTGCGTCAACTCGGTGAAGCGCTCGCCGGGGTCGCGACCCGTGCGCGCGGCGATTTCGGCCGAGAGCAGGGCGGGCACGATGCCGTCCTTGTCGGTGGTCCAGGCGCTGCCGTCGTGGCGCAGGAAGGTGGCGCCCGCGCTTTCCTCGCCGCCGAAGCCCAGCGAGCCGTCGACCAGCCCGTCGACGAACCACTTGAAGCCCACCGGCACTTCGTACAGCGGGCGGCCCAGCCGCGCCGCCACGCGGTCGATCATGCGGCTGCTGACCACTGTCTTGCCGACGGCGGCCTGCGCCGGCCAGTGTGGGCGGTGCGTGAAGAGGTAGTCGACCATCACCGCGAGGTAGTTGTTCGGCTGCATCAGGCCCGCGCTGCGCGTGACCACGCCGTGGCGGTCGTGGTCGGTGTCGCAGGCGAAGGCGATGCCGAAGCGGTCTTTCAGCGCGACCAACCCGTGCATCGCGTCGGGTGACGACGGGTCCATGCGAATGCGGCCGTCCCAGTCGAGCGACATGAAGCGGAAGGTCGGGTCGACCGCCTGGCTCAGCACGTTCAGGCGCTGGAGCTTGTAGCGCGCGGCAATGGCCGGCCAGTAGTGCACGCCGGCACCGCCCAGCGGATCGACGCCCAGGTCGACGGTGCCGCCGCGGATCGCGTCCATGTCGAGCACCTGGGCCAGGTCTTCGACGTAGGTGTTCAGGTAATCGTGGCGGTGCGTGGTGGACGCCTTCAGCGCCTGCGCCAGCGGCATGCGCTTCACGCCTTCGAGCTTGTTCGCCAGCATCTTGTTGGCGGCGGCTTCGACGGCGGAGGTGATGTCGGTGCCCGCGGGGCCGCCGTTGGGCGGGTTGTACTTGAAGCCGCCGCTTTCGGGCGGGTTGTGCGAGGGCGTGATGACGATGCCGTCGGCCAGACCGCTCGTGCGTCCGCGGTTGTAGACCAGGATGGCGTGCGACACGGCCGGCGTGGGCGTGTACTCGTCGTCCTTCGACAGCATCAGCTCGACGCCGTTGGCCGCCAGCACCTCGACCGCGCTGGCGAAGGCGGGCGTGGACAGCGCGTGCGTGTCGATGCCCAGGAACAGCGGGCCGTCGATGCCTTGCTGCTTGCGGTAGTCGCAGATGGCCTGGCTGATCGCCAGCACATGCCATTCGTTGAACGCGTCGTCGAACGAGGAGCCGCGATGGCCCGAGGTGCCGAAGGCCACGCGCTGGCTGGGCACGGCCGGGTCGGGGCGACCGGTGTAGTAGGCCGAGACGAGGCGCGGCACGTCCACCAGCAGATCAGACGGGGCCGGCTGGCCCGCGAGGGGATGGGAAGAGGTGCTCATGTCGAAAGCGGGTGATGAAAGAGAAGCGCACCGGCGGTGCCGTGCGCGGCCTTTCAGCATACGCCATGGGCGGGGGCGGCTTGCCGCCTGCGCGCCCGTTCACAGAGGTCCGCTTACAACCCTTTCAATGTGAGCGCCGCGTGCGCACCCGCTCCGGGCCGTCGCCCGTGGCCAGCCACCGGGCGGGCACCTCGAAGTACGCGGCGATCGCGTGTAGGTGCAGAGTGCCTGCGCAGCTGTGGCGGTCGGTGAGCCAGCGGATCACGGTGGGGGCGCTGACGCCGCACTGTCGGGCGAGCTCGGATTTCCATTGGGGCTGCGACCCCGCGACAAGCGAGATCAGTCGGTCTTGAAAACTGGCGTTCATGGTCGGCCCCCTTTGGCGACAACAGCGGTCGGCTCTGAATTTCCTCGAAACGCGCCAGGGACCCAACCCCTCCTTCGCAGGGGCTGGTAGTTTTTTGCATGGAGGGTGATCTAGTTCCGACGCGCGGCGGCTCTACCCGTGGGTGCCAGCGTCAGAATGAGGGTGCATATCGGCCAGAAAGGCCGAAGGGGGTGTGCCATGAAAGTGATGACGCTGGACGACCACGCGTTGTTTCGCGCGGGCCTGCGCATGCTGCTGGAGAGCATGGAGCGCAGCGCCGAAATCTTCGAAGCCGCCACGGTCGACGAGGCCTGCGCCCTGGCGCTGCGCCATCCCGACCTGGCGATCTGCCTGCTCGATCTCGAACTGCGCGGCGAGTACGGTCTGGATGCGCTGGTGCGCCTGAAGGCGGCCGCGCCCGACATCGCGGCCGTGGTGGTGTCGGCCTCGACCGATGTCGACATCATCCGCGGTTGCCTGGAGGCGGGCGCCATGAGCTTCGTGCCCAAGAGCATGCCGGCCGACTTCCTGAAACGGGCCTTCGAGACCGTGCTGGCGGGGGAGGTCTACCTGCCGCAGGAAATCCTGCACCTGGGGTCGAAGAGCACCGCCAGGCCGACGCTCAGCCCGCGCCAGGCAGATACCTTGCACGGCCTGGCGCGCGGGCTGCCGACCAAGTCGATCGCGCGCGAGCTCGGCCTGTCCGAACACACGGTGAAGGAGTACATCGGCACCTTGTTCCAGGCACTGGGTGTGCACAATCGCACCGAGGCCGTGATCACGGGCATCCGCCTGGGGCTGTTGTCGCCGCTGCAGCGCAAGGGGTCATGAGCGGGCCTCCGCGGGCGGCTAAGCTTCAGGCTGGTTTCAAGGAGCAAGACAAGATGCGCATGACGTTTGGCCGGCACGGGTTTCTTCTGACGGCTGCGGCCCTGGCTGCGGTGCTCGCGGGCTGCGAGGCCCCGCCCAAGGACCGGCCGCTCACCTCCGAAGTGCCGGCGCCGCCGAGCTTCGCGCCCCCGCCCGAAAGTTGCCAGGCCCCGGAAGTGCGCTTTGCACTGGGCATGCAGGCGACGCGTCCGTTGCTGGAAGAAATGCGCCAGCGCGCCGGCGCGAAAACCGCCCGCACCGTGCCGGCCACGGCGCCGGCCGACCCGGCCCAGGACGCGACGCGGCTCAACGCGCAGGTCGATCCCACGGGTCGCATCCTCGGCGCGTACTGCGGCTGAGCCGCACACGCCCATTCAGCGGCCTCACTGGGAGGCCAGCGCCTCCATCAGGTCGGTCTCGATGGCCAGCTGCGTCTTCTGGCCCTGCAGTTCCGGTCCGCTGATCAGGAACGTGTCTTCCACCCGTTCGCCCAGGGTCGTCACCTTCGCCAGCTGCAGGTTCAGGTGATGCCGCGCGAGCACGCGCGCCACCGAATACAACAGGCCCGCGCGGTCGCTGGCCGAGATGCTGAGCAGCCAGCGCTGCGCCTTGTCGTCGGGCACGAGGCTGATGCGTGGCTTGATCGGAAAGCTGCGCACCCGGCGTGACACGCGTCCCATGCTGGGGGCGGGCAGGGCGCCGGCTTCGGTGAGCGTTTGCGCCAGGCCGGTCTCGACCATGCTGATCAGGTCGCGGTAATGGTCGGGCTGGAAGGTCGTCACCACCTGGAAGGTGTCGAGCGCGTAGCCGTTGCTCGTGGTGTGGACCTTGGCGTCCAGGATGCTGAACGAGGCCTGGTCGAAATAGCCGCAGATGCGCGCGAACAGGTCGGACTGGTCGGGCGTGTAGACCACCACCTGCAGCCCTTCGCCCACCGGCGACAGGTGCGCGCGCACGATGGGCAGCGCCTTCGGATCGATAGGCACGTTCTTGGGCGGCACGAAGCGCGAGAGCTGCTTGGCGTGCCAGGCGATCTCGGTGGCGTCGTGGCGCATGAAGTAGCCGACGTCGAGCGTGTCCCACAGCGCCTTGTGCGCCTCGAAGCGCTGGGCGTGCAGGGCCAGCAGCACCAGGGCCTCGCGCTTGCGGGCCTCGACCTCGGCGTCCGGGTCGGGCATGCGTCCGCCCAGGGCGCGCAGGGTGAAGCGATACAGGTCTTCGAGCAGCTTGCCTTTCCAGGCATTCCACACGCGCGGCGAGGTGCCGCGGATGTCGGCCACCGTCAGCAGGTACAGCGCCGTGAGGTAGCGCTCGTTGCCGACGCGCTTGGCAAAAGCGCCGATGACCTCGGGGTCGCCCAGGTCCTGCTTTTGTGCGACCTGGCTCATCACCAGGTGCTCGGCCACGAGGAATTCGATGAGCTTGGCGTCTTCGCGGGCGATGCCGTGCTGCTTGCAGAAACGCTGCACGTCGCGCGCGCCGAGCGTGGAGTGGTCGCCGCCGCGGCCCTTGGCGATGTCGTGGAAGAGGGCGGCGACGTAGAGAATCCAGGGCTTGTCCCAGCCCGCCGCGAGCTGCGAGCAGCCCGGGTACTCGTGCGCATGCTCGGCGATGAAGAAGCGGCGCACATTGCGCAGCACCATCAGGATGTGCTGGTCGACCGTGTACACATGGAACAGGTCGTGCTGCATCTGCCCCACGATGCTGCGGAACACGCGCAGGTAGCGCCCCAGCACCGAGGTCTGGTTCATGAGCCGGAAGGCATGCGTGATGCCGTAGGGCTGCTGCAGGATCCGCATGAAGGTCACGTGGTTGACCGGGTCGTTGCGGAACTTGCTGTCCATGACATGGCGCGCGTTGTACAGCGCACGCAGCGTGCGCGCCGACAGGCCCTTCACGCCGATGGTCTTCTGGTACAGCAGGAAGGTCTCGAGCACCGCGTGCGGCTCGCGCTCGTACAGGTCGTCGCTGGCGATCTCGATCAGGCCGGCGCGCTCGTAGAAGCGCTCGTTGATGGTCGTGGGCTGCTCGTCGATGGGCTGCAGCCGCTCGGAAATATTGAGCAGCAGGATCTGGTTGAGCTGCGACACCGCCTTGGCGGCCCAGTAGTAGCGACGCATCAGCGCCTCGCTCGACTTGCGCTGCGACTCGCTCTCGTAGCCGAAGCTCGCGGCCACGGCGGTCTGCAGGTCGAACACCAGCCGGTCTTCGCGCCGGTTGGCGATCACGTGCAGGCGGGCGCGGATGAGCGAGAGCAGGGCTTCGTTGCGCTTGATCTGCTGCGCCTCGAAGGGCGTGGCCAGGCCGTTCTTGGCCAGGTCGTCCCAGCGGCTGCCGAAGCCGGCGGCCTTGCTCATCCAGAGGATGGTCTGCAGGTCGCGCAGGCCACCGGGCGATTCCTTGCAGTTGGGTTCGAGCGCGTAGGGCGTGTTGTCGAACTTCTGGTGGCGGTGCCGCATTTCCTGCGACTTGGCCACGAAGAAGGCCTGCGGATCGATGGCCTGGGTGAAGCGGCGGCGAAAGGCCGCAAAGAGCTTCTTGTCGCCCGTGATCAGGCGCGATTCGAGCAGCGAGGTCTGGACCGTGATGTCCTTGGCGGCCTCGTCCAGGCACTCCTCGAGCGTGCGCACGCTGGAGCCGATCTCGAGGCCGGCGTCCCAGCACTGGCCGATGAAGGCCTCGATGCGGGCCGGCTCGACGCCGCTGTCCTGGCCCTCGGGCGGCAGCAGCAGCAGCACGTCGACGTCGGAGTACGGGAACAGCTCGCCGCGCCCGTAGCCGCCCACCGCGGCCAGCGCGAAGGCGTCGCCGAAGCCGGCCTCGTTCCACAGCGCAGTGAGCGTCTGGTCGGCCAGCGCCGAGAGCTGGCGCAGCACCGTGTGGACGCTGCGGGTGGGCGCGCGGGCGAAGCGCAGGGTGTCGAAAAGGGCGAGCTTTTTCGCGCGATAGGCTTCGCGCAGCGTCGCCACGTCGATCTTGGCTGCTTCGATCACGGCGGGGGCGCGCTTCGGCGCGTCAGGTTTTGGTGGAGGTGACGAAGGCCGGCAGCGGCGGGCTGCCTTCGGAGAGCGTCAGCACCTCGTAGCCGGTTTCGGTGACGAGCACGGTGTGCTCCCACTGGGCCGACAGCGAATGGTCGCGCGTGACGATGGTCCAGCCGTCGTACTGGCCGCCCTTGAAGTCTTCCTTCACGTCGCGCTTGCCGGCGTTGATCATCGGCTCGATGGTGAAGATCATGCCGGGCTTGAGCTCTTCCATGGTGCCCGGGCGGCCGTAGTGCAGCACCTGGGGCTCTTCGTGGAAGCGCTGGCCCACGCCGTGGCCGCAGAACTCGCGCACGATCGAGAAGCCCTGGCCCTCGGCGAACTTCTGGATCGCATGGCCCACATCGCCCAGGTGGGCGCCGGGGCGCACCTGCAGGATGCCGTGCCACATGGCCTCGAAGGTGACGTTGCACAGGCGCTTGGCCGCGATGGAGGCGTCGCCGATCACGAACATGCGGCTGTTGTCGCCGAACCAGCCGTCCTTGATGACGGTGACGTCGACATTCATGATGTCGCCCTTCTTCAGGGGCTTGTCATTGGGGATGCCGTGGCACACCACGTGGTTCACCGAGGTGCACAGCGACTTCGGGAACGGCACGCTGCTGGCGCCCATGTAGCCCACCGTGGCCGAGGTGGTGCCCTGCTTGACCATGTACTCGGCGGCCAGCCGGTCCACGTCGTTGGTCGTGATGCCGGGCTTGATGAAGGGCGTGAGGTAGTCCAGCACCTCGGACCCGAGGCGGCAGGCGACCCGCATGGCTTCGATGCCTGCGGCGTCTTTGTAGGTAATGCTCATGCCCCGAATTATCCCATTCGGCAAGCTAAAATTCCGGGTTAACGCGGATGACCCCAGTCAGCGGCCATCCGCCTCGATTCCTTGATTTCCAACGCGCCCCCCGAGGCCCCATCGACCGTGACGCAGCCCGCACCTCAAGCCCTTCCTGTCGTAACCATGTTCGAGGGCGGCAGCGCACTCAGCGACTTCCGTGCGCGGCAGCTGCTGCCGAAGCTGCAGGCCATCGAGCCGCGCATCGAGGGCATTTCGGCCCGTTTCGTCCACCTGGTGGTCACCGATGCCTCGCTGGGCGACGCCGACCGTGAGCGCTTTGCCGCGCTCCTGACCTACGGCGAGCCCTTCGAGGCCCTGGCGGCCAAGGCGAGCGCCTCGGTGGTCGTCACGCCCCGCCTGGGCACCGTGTCGCCCTGGGCCTCCAAGGCTACCGACATCGCCCACAACTGCGGCCTGGCGCTGCGCCGCGTGGAGCGCGTCACCCAGTACCACCTGAAGCTGAAGGCGCCGCTGATCGGCAAGGCCCCCGTGCTCGAAGGCGACGCGCTCGCCGCCGTGGCCGGCCCGCTGCACGACCGCATGACCGAATCGGTGCTCGCCGCCGTCGAACAGGCGGCCAGCCTGTTCAGCGAACTGCCGGCCCAGCCGATGGCGCAGGTCGACGTGCAAACCGGCGGCCGTGCGGCCCTGGTGGCCGCCAACACCGGCTTCGGCCTGGCGCTGGCCGAGGACGAGATCGATTACCTGGTGGACGCCTTCACCCGCCTGGGCCGCAACCCCAGCGACGTCGAACTCATGATGTTCGCGCAGGCCAACAGCGAGCATTGCCGCCACAAGATCTTCAACGCCAACTTCACCATCGACGGCGTGGCCCAGCCGCAGAGCCTGTTCTCGATGATCCGCCACACCGAGAAGCAGAACCCGCAGCACACGGTGATCGCCTATGCGGACAACGCTTCGGTGATGGAGGGCGCGACCATCGAGCGCTTCATTCCGGCGAACGGCTCGCAGAGCTATCAAAAAGATAGCGCCCTGAGCCATGTGCTGATGAAGGTCGAGACGCACAACCACCCGACGGCCATTTCCCCGTTCCCCGGCGCCTCGACCGGCGCGGGCGGCGAGATCCGCGACGAAGGCGCCACCGGCCGCGGCTCCAAGCCCAAGGCGGGCCTGACCGGCTTCACGGTCTCCAAGCTCTGGCCGGAAGAAGGCCACTACGGCAAGCCCGAGCACATCGCCAGCCCGTTGCAGATCATGACCGAGGGCCCGCTGGGCGGCGCCGCATTCAACAACGAATTCGGCCGTCCCAACCTGCTGGGCTACTTCCGCGAATACGAGCAAGCGGTGACCAGCGACCTCGACACCGTGCAGCGCGGCTACCACAAGCCCATCATGATCGCGGGCGGCCTGGGCAGCATCGACGCCACGCAGACCAAGAAGATCCAGTTCCCGGCGGGCTCGCTGCTGATCCAGCTCGGCGGCCCCGGCATGCGCATCGGCATGGGCGGCAGCGCCGCCAGCTCGATGGCGACCGGCGCCAACGCGGCCGAGCTCGACTTCGACTCGGTGCAGCGCGGCAACCCCGAAATCGAACGCCGCGCGCAGGAGGTCATCAACCACTGCTGGCAGCAGGGCGCGGCCAACCCGATCCTGGCGATCCACGATGTGGGCGCGGGCGGCCTGAGCAATGCCTTCCCCGAGTTGACCAACGATGCTGGCCGCGGCGCACGCTTCGACCTGCGTGCGGTGCCGCTCGAAGAGTCGGGCATGGCGCCCAAGGAAATCTGGTGCAACGAGAGCCAGGAGCGCTACGTGCTGGCCATCGCGCCCGAGTCGCTCGAACAGTTCAAGGCCTTCTGCGAGCGCGAGCGCTGCCCGTTCTCGGTGGTCGGTGTGGCGACCGAAGAGCGCCAGCTGCTGGTGGCCGACGAAGGCGCTGCGGTGCAGCCGGTCGACATGCCCATGGACGTGCTGCTGGGCAAGCCGCCCAAGATGCACCGCGACGTGAAGACCGTCGCCCGCAGCTTCAAGCCGCTCGACCTAACCGGCGTCGATTTGCAGAAGGCCGCCATCGACGTGCTCGCGCACCCGACCGTGGCCTCCAAGCGCTTCCTCATCACCATCGGCGACCGCAGCGTGGGCGGCCTGACGCATCGCGACCAGATGGTCGGCCCGTGGCAGGTGCCCGTGGCCGATTGCGCCGTGACGCTGGCCGACTACAAGGGCTTCGCCGGCGAAGCGATGAGCATGGGCGAGCGCACGCCGCTGGCCGCACTCGATGCGCCGGCCTCGGGCCGCATGGCTGTCGCCGAGGCCATCACCAACCTGCTGGCCGCGCCGATCGAACTCTCGCGCGTCAAGCTTTCCGCCAACTGGATGGCGGCCTGCGGCGAGCCCGGCGAAGACGCCGCGCTGTACGAGACCGTCAAGGCCGTGGGCCTGGAGCTGTGCCCGGCGCTGGGCGTGTCGATTCCGGTCGGCAAGGATTCGCTGTCGATGCGCACGCAGTGGAAGGACAACGGCGAAGCCAAGAAGGTCACCTCGCCCGTGAGCCTGATCGTCACCGCCTTCGCCTCGCTGGCCGACGTGCGTGGCACGCTCACGCCGCAGCTCGACGCGACCGAAGACGACACGACGCTCGTGCTCATCGACCTGGGCCGTGGCCAGCACCGCATGGCCGGCAGCATCCTGTCGCAGACGCTGAACCAGAGCGGCGACACCGTGCCCGACCTCGACGACCCGGCACAGCTGGTCGCGTTGGTCAACGCCGTGAACGCGCTGCGCGCCGACGGCAAGATCCTCGCCATGCACGACCGCAGCGACGGCGGCCTGTTCGCCACCGCCTGCGAAATGGCCTTTGCCGGCCACGTCGGCGTGGCGCTGAACGTCGACATGCTCGTCACCGAAGGCGACGGCATTTCCGACAGCCGCATGGAAACCGGCGACGCCAAGAACTGGGCGCAGCAGGTCAGCGCGCGCCGCGAAGAGCTCACGCTCAAGGCGCTGTTCAACGAAGAGCTGGGCATGGTGCTGCAGGTGCGCACCGCCGAGCGCAACGACGTCATGCAAGTGCTGCGCGCCCACGGCCTCAGCGCGCACAGCCATTTCGTCGGCAAGACGCGGCCCGCCAGCTCCACCATGGACGCGGGCAAGGGCAAGCTCGAAGTCTGGCGCGATGCCAAGTCGGTGTTCAGCGCCTCGCTGCACGACCTGCACCAGGTGTGGGATTCGGTCAGCTGGAAGATCGCCCGCGAGCGCGACAACCCGGCCTGCGCCGATGCCGAGCACGCCGCGGCCGGCGTGCCGAACGACCCGGGCATGCACGTGTTCCTGCCGAACACGCCGGTGGCACCGGCCATCCTGCAGTCGCGCCCCAAGGTCGCGATCCTGCGTGAGCAGGGCGTCAACTCGCACGTCGAGATGGCCTATGCGTTCACCGAAGCGGGTTTCGAGGCCTACGACGTCCACATGACCGACCTGCAGACGGGCAGGGCGGACCTGGCCGCGTTCAAGGGCGTGGTCGCCTGCGGCGGCTTCAGCTACGGCGACACACTGGGCGCGGGCATCGGCTGGGCGCGCAGCATCACCTTCAACCCGAAGCTGGCCGAGCAGTTCAAGACCTTCTTCGGCCGCGCCGACACCTTCGGCCTGGGCGTGTGCAACGGCTGCCAGATGTTCGCCGAGCTGGCCGACATCATCCCGGGCGCCGAGGCCTGGCCGCGCTTCACCACCAACCAGAGCGAGCGTTTCGAGGCGCGCCTGTCGATGGTCGAGGTGCTCGAGTCGCCCAGCATCTTCTTTGCGGGCATGGCCGGCAGCCGCCTGCCGATCGCGGTGGCGCACGGCGAGGGCTATGCCAACTTCAAGCACCGCGGCGACGCGGCCAAGGCCATCGGCGCGATGCGCTTCGTGGACAACCACGGCCAGCCGACCGAGCAGTACCCGTTCAACCCGAACGGCAGCGCGGGCGGCCTGACCTCGGTCACCACGCCGGACGGCCGCTTCACCGCCGTGATGCCGCACCCGGAGCGCGTGTTCCGCAACATCCAGATGAGCTGGACTTCGGGCGACAAGAGCGAGCTGAGCCCGTGGATGCAGATCTGGCGCAACGCGCGCAAGTGGGTGGGTTGATCGGGCGACGTCGGGCCGCGCAGGCGACCTGACGACGGCCAACGAAAAATGCCCTCCAGGCTCGGGTCTGGAGGGCATTTTTCATGGGGTTTGATGCGCCTGAGGCGCCGTCGATCAGCGCTGGCTGTTCAGCATCGACGCCTTGAACGACAGCACATGCGTCTTCGCCGCTTCGGCCGCCGCATCGGCGTCATGCCGCTGCAGCGTGGCGACGATGGTGCGGTGCTCCTCGATCACCTCGGCCAGATGCCCCTCGGCGGCCAGTGAGATCGCCCAGAAGCGCTGCGAGCGCGCGTGCAGCACGCTCAGGATGTCCTGCAGCATCGCGTTGCGCGCCGCCGCTGCGATCTTTTCGTGGAAGAGGCGGTCCAGGTTCATCACCGACATCGCATCGCGCCGCTGCGCCGCCGCTTCGAACTGCTCGGCGATGGCCTGCAGCTCGGCCAGCTCGGCCTCGGTGATGGCCGCCGCGGCCAGGCGCATGCACAGCACCTCGTTCACCAGCCGGACCTCGATGAGCTCCAGCGCGTCGTTGATCGACAGCGGCGAAGCCATCGCGCCCTTGCGCGGAATGATGCGGACCAGGCCCTCGGCCGACAGGCGGTGCAGCGCCTGGTTCACCGGCGTGCGGCCCACGCCCAGCCGCTCCATCACCTGGGCGGTGTTGAGGTATTCCCCGGGCTTGTAGGCCAGGGTCACCAGGGCTTCTTTCAGGCGCAGGTAGGCGGTTTCGTTGAGGGAGATGGCTGCTTCGGGCCGCCGGACGGGGGCTTTGCGGGCGGGCGTGGCTGCGTTC